>NZ_DAOUBI010000102.1:0-27546 GCF_034432675.1 Chloroflexus sp.
CAGGGTTTGGCGTGCGGCAGCCATGCTGCCGCGCCAGCCGTGCTCACGATCCGGTGGGGATTGCAGCGGATTGCCGTGCCGGTACGTGCCCCTGAGGATGAGGATGGCCGAACGCGGGCCGGCAGTCTGTCCCACAGCGTGCTGGTGCCGGTGGTGCGCAGGGGCGGGTTCCGTAGGGGCGGGTTGAGAACCCGCCCCTACAGACGGTGCCTGTGCTATTCACCTGACCATCCACGGGATGCGGTGAACGAGAGAAGAGAATATCTGAATCGCATGTCGTGTATTGGATGTGTTCAGATGTGATCGCATTCCTCTACGCTCTCCTCTTTCGGGCGGCGCTATGCATTACCGTTCAGGTTCGGTGTCAAGGCAATGGTTGACCGGCCTGTCACCCGGCTGTTGCCTCAGTATACGAACTCCTCGATGTGGTATAGCACAACCTTCGTGCCCGCCGGAACGATTGCCCGCACACCTTGCTTAAGCTGTTCAAGCTGGGCCGCCAGCGCCGCTTCACTAAGTGGAGGGCTGTCAATCGCCTGCATCTGGGCAAGATAGGGGGTGTCGGGTGGGATCATCAGCGGTGACAGGTAGATAATATCTTCCGGGCCAGGGTGCATCGCAGCAATGGTGGCAAGCGAATGTTGCACATGATCGGCGGCCAGCCGCTCACCGCCGGCACCAACCAGCAGAATGATGCCAACGGCGATACCGGCAGCTTTGATCGTGCGCACGGCCTCGATAGCCTCTGCCGGTGAGCCGGGTTTGTTCAGCAAACGAAAGACTGTCTCATCACCACTCTCCAATCCCAGATAGATGCGGCGTACTCCGGCTGCCGCCAGTTCGCGATAGTCCGCCAATGTTTTGCGCTCGGCGCCAAAGATGTCGAGGAAGGCGTAGACACCTTTGAAATCGGCATCTGGCCCGATGGTGAACTCTTCATGCACCACCTGCAAGAGATCGCGCAGACGTAGCTGGGGGATGATCAGCGCATTGGCATCGCCGAGAAAGATGGCCTTGCGCAGACCCAGGCCGGCGCCAACGAATGTTTTCACCTGTTGGATGTGCTCACGAAATGATGCGGGCGTGTGAATGCGAAATGTCCGGTCACGATAGAAGGTACAGAAATGGCACCGGTTCCAGCTACATCCCTCTGTCGCCTGGAGCACAAGCGACCGGTATTGATCAGGCGGCAGAATGCTGATCGGTTTATAGACGGTCAGAAAGCATTCACGTTCGGCTTCCAAACGCTCTACATCCCAGTGCCGAATGAGATCAAACCAGGCTCGTGCCTCTGCTGCGGCTTGTGGTTCGAGGCGGTCGATCATGCGGTGGGCGTGATTGAGCAGATCGCCGAGAACGGCTCGCCGTTCGGCAGCAGATAGTTTGCGTCGTTCTTTGTGTCCGGGAGATACCACCCGCTTCAGCAGTACATCACCGCTCAGGCCACGGACATAGTTGGTTCCGTGGAGAAAGGCAACGATTGGTCGGCCCTCCCGATCAAATGAGATGATGGTTCGTAGTTCCTCAGAGAGGGTCAGGTACTGTGACTGTAGGGCAATTTTGATAGCAGATTTCGTTGGCATAACACACCGGCACCGGAAGTAGTCTGGTTTAGGTTGAAAAAGCCAACGGTCGCCCGGTCGGCAGCAGGTTGTACACGTCTCTGGTATGGCAGATAGTAAGTGCAGGAGAATGACTTCCGCACTTCAAGAGACGGCGATACGTACATTCCCGCAAAAAACATCTGCTGCGAAAACGCCTACTCTGGCAACAGGGTATCCCACCACAATCGGCCCTGCCGTCGCTGCATCAGATCGACGTGAATGTGCTTGACTTCGGTATACTCGTCCAGGCCGTAGCGCCCCATTTCGCGGCCAAAACCACTCTGGCGATAGCCACCAAACGGTGCCCGTGGGTTCAGGACGTGGTGTTCGTTGATCCAGACGGTACCGGCACGGATACGTCGCGCTACCGACAACGCATGCTGGAGATCGCGTGACCAGACTGAAGCGGCGAGGCCGTAGATGCTATCATTCGCGATCCGAATCGCCTCACCGGTCTCGTCGTAGGCAATGACGGACAGCACTGGGCCAAAGATCTCCTCACGGGCGATCCGCATTTCAGGGCGCACACCGGTAAAGATGGTCGGCTCGACATAATAACCATTGGCAAAGGCCTCGCCTATCGGTCTGCCACCACCGATAACGACCGTGGCTCCCTCTTCACGACCAACTGCGATGTAGTATTCCACCTTCTCGCGCTGCCGTTCGCTGATCAGCGGGCCGATGTCGGTCTCCAGATCCATGGGGTCACCGATCCGCATCCCGCGCACCCGTTCGACCAGCCGCTCGACCAGCGTATCGTGGAGGGCGTGCGGTACCAGCAAACGCGAACCGGCCTCGCACAATTGCCCGGAGTGGTAGAATGCTCCCCACAACACTCCATCGACGACCAGATCGAGGTCGGCATCGGGCAGGATCAGCATCGCATTCTTCCCGCCCAGTTCCAGGGTGACCCGTTTGATGTGCGGTGCTGCCAGCGCCATAATCTTTCGTCCGACTTCGGTACTGCCGGTGAAGGCAACTTTGTCAACCGCCGGGTGATTAACCAGATATTCCCCAACATCGCCGCCAGGCCCCAATACCAGATTGATAACCCCTTTCGGCAGCAGATTGAGATCGTGAATGGTCTGGAAGATTGCCAGCGTGCTTAGCGGTGCGAGTGAGGATGGTTTAAAGACGACCGTATTACCGGTTGCCAGAGCCGGGCCGAGCTTCCAGGCTGCCATACAAAAGGCGTAATTCCAGGGAATAATCTGGGCACACACCCCGATGGGTTCACGCCAGACAAAATTCCACGACACACTCGGCAGATCATTCCACGGGAGTGGCTCGTAAGGATGCTTGCGCGCCATTTCGGCACAACCGCGCAGAATTTCCAGGCCAAGGGTAATATCGTTGTAGGTTGTCTTGCGGATCGGTACCCCGGCATCACGCGACTCAATCTCGGCCAGCTCAAAGTTGCGTGCTTCGAGGGCATCGGTAATTGCGTGGAGAATTTCCGCACGTTGAGCCGGGGATGTATGCGGCCAGGGGCCGTGATCGAACGCGGCGCGGGCGGCGCGGACTGCCCGGTCAATATCACTGTGGGTAGCACTGGCACAGGTGGCAATGGGCTGGCTGGTGGCCGGATCATAGACAGTGAAGGTTTGGCCATTCTCTGCCGGTTGCCACGCACCATCAATGTACAGGTCATAGTGGGGTAACCCGGTCGGGGAGTGTTCGTGCGTCATTGCCAGACTCCTTTATCTGGTGGGGAGTGATTACATTGCTGCTTTGCGTCAATAGTGTAACACGCCGCGTTATAAAACTCAAGTGGTGCGTGAACATGCTTTGTGCAGCAAAGCAGCGCGGGTGGCTTCATCGATAAAGGCAGCGGACAGGGCATGAGCCTGCAATGTCCGTAGTTCTTCAGCAGTGAGACCAAGCCGGTCGCGAGCAATGCGATATTCGTGTGGCAGATCGATGGCGCTAATGCCGGGGTCATCGGTATTAAGCGTGACCAGCAGGCCACGGCGCAGTAGCTGTGGAAGCGGGTGGCTCTCGTAGCCGCTGACCGTCTGGGTTTGCACGTTACTGGTCGGGCATACCTCCAGGGCAATTCCACGTTCGGCGATCAGTTGCAAAACGGCCGGGTCTTCGACAGCCCGTACGCCGTGGCCGATACGTTCAGCACCCAGTTCCTCAATCGCTTGCCGAACACTCCAGGCGCCGGCAGCTTCACCGGCATGTACCGTGATGCGCAGACCAGCGGCGCGGGCATGGGCAAAGTGCTTCACAAACCGGGTACCGGGAAAATTTGCTTCATCGCCGGCGAGATCGATCCCGACTACACCTTCACTCATCAGCGCGATGGCTGCTTCCAATTCGCGCCAGCAGCTCTCTTCACCCATGTGACGTGACATAATCCCGATGATCTGTGCCTGAACCGGGTAGCGGGCCATACCGGCACGCACACCCCGGCAAACCGCCGCCAGCACGCGGGTCGGATCAAGACCGTAGCGTTCGCCCATGAATGCCGGCGAGCAGCGTAACTCGATGTAGTCGATCCCTTCATTGGCTGCATCTTCGACATTCTCTTCGGCAATGCGCACCACTACATCTTCATCAACGCAGATCAGCTTCAGAAGATCGAAACGCGCGATGAAATCCATTACTGAAGCTGCCACACCCTGAATCTGCGCGTATGGGCGTAATCCTTCGACGGTGTCGGCAGGGAGGCGAATACCATACGTGCGGGCAACGTCGAGGATAGTGGTGAGCCGCACATTGCCATCGAGATGGCGATGCAAGTCGATCAATGGCACATCACGGGCTATGGGAGCTGTGTCAGCTTGTGCTTGCAGGGTCATAACTCTCGTGCAGTAGCAATAATATCGCTCAACACACCGGCTGCGGTCACTTCTACGCCGGCGCCAGGGCCACGGACGACAAGCGGGCGATCAGCGTAGCGATTTGTCGTGAAACTGATCATATTATCCGGGCCGCGCAGACTGGCGAGCGGATGATCGGTGGGCAATTCGCGCAGGCCAACCTCAACCCCATTTTCAGGACTGATGCGGGTAATGTAGCGCAGCACCTTGCCGCTCGCTTTGGCAACTTGCAAGCGGTTCATCACCTCGTGTTCTGCTTCCTCAAGACGTTGGAGAAATTCGGTGACGCCGATCTCTTTCAGGGTCGCCGGGAAGAGTGGCTCGGCGGTTACAGCATCAGGCGGTAGCTGCATGCCACAGGTACGGGCCAGAATGAGCGCTTTACGGGCGACATCCGCACCGCTCAGATCGTCACGGGGGTCTGGTTCGGTGTAACCGAGCTGGTGGACCGTGCGTACTGCATCGGCGAAGCCAACCCCACGCTCAAGCTCACTCATGAGAAAGCCGAGGGTTCCACTCAAGGCCGCTTCGATAGCGCGTACCTCGTCGCCGCTATCGATCAGGCTTTGCAGCACACCAATGATTGGTAAGCCTGCGCCGACGGTTGCTTCGTAGCGGGTCGCGCCGCGTTCAGTCAGCGCGGCAAAGAGTTCATAACTTTCACACAACGGTCGTTTGTTGGCAAGCACTACCCGGTGTCCGGCAGAGATGGCAGCAGCCAGCGGTGCCGCGTGACTCCCCGCTGCCGTGACGTCAACAACGATAGCCATTGTCGCTGGTAAGAGTTCAATCCAGTGCAGATCGGTAATGGCGTGGGCAAGACTATCAATATGGTGACCCACCTCTTTGGCGGTAAGTATAGTCTGAATCTGATCATCGGTGAGTGCCGGATCGCCGGCCAGCGCGCCACGGCTATCAACCAGAGCAGTGTAGCGCAAGTTGATGCCATAGCGTCGGCGAATGACTGGTGCCACAGCCAGCATCTGACGGACAAGAGCCCGGCCAACACCACCAAGACCAAGTTGAATAATCGGTGTCATAGCATCCCCTGGTATCCGTCCAATGTGCGGCTATTGTACCACAGGGTATGCTGCTGTCTGGCAGCCTGATCGGTTGCACTGATTTGACGGTCTGCCGCGCTCGACGTACAATGAAGAACCGGAAAAGATGACTTGTCACCTATTTGAGGTTCCTATGCAGTGCGAAGTACAGACCGGTGATCTGTTGGGGGTTACAGCGGATCTGGCGGTGTTGCTCTACGCTGAGGATGAGTCGCTTCCATCAGCGGTTGCAGCGCTATGTGAGCCTGAAGATACCACCGGACGCTGGCAGAGTCAGACACTTATCTATCCACGAGGGGCATTGCCGGCCCGTCGGTTGTTGTTGATCGGGATGGGGAAGCGTTCGGCCATTACGGCTGACACAGTCCGTCAGGCGGCGGCGCTGGCTGTTCGCTATGCCCAGGATGCGAAGGTGGCAACATTTCATCTCGGTTACAACGGCAATCTACCACTGATGCCGGCAGTGTTCGGGCAGGCTTTTGCCGAAGGAAGTGTTCTGGGTGCGTATCGTTACACCCGCTACAAGAGTGATACCAAAGAGCAACCAATTCAGAAAGTCGTTTTACAGGCCGCTACCGATGCTGACGAAGCGGCAGCCGGAGTACGACGTGGTCAGATAATTGCTCAGGCCACAGTATTTGCCCGCGATCTAGCCAATGGCCCCGGTAATGACGTCACTCCAGCGTTCCTTGGCCAAACCGCTCTTGTATTGGGTGAGCGGTTTGGTTTGAAGACAATGGTGCTCGATAAGGCGCAGTTAATCCAACAGGGCTTTGGCGGCATCCTCGCCGTCGGTCAGGGTTCGGCCAATGAACCGCGCTTTATTGTGATGGAGTATGGTTCACCTGATCAAGGTCCACCGATCTGCCTGGTCGGCAAAGGAATTACCTTCGACACCGGTGGGATCAGTATCAAACCGGCAGAGAAGATGGACGACATGAAGATGGATATGAGCGGTGCGGCTGCGGTGTTCGGTGCGATGCAGGCCGTCGCCGAATTGCAACTGCCGCTCTATGTTGTCGGTATTGTCTGTGCTGCCGAGAATATGCCGAGCGCGACAGCGTATCGTCCTGGTGACATTATCCGTACCCTCAGCGGTAAGACGGTTGAAGTGCTGAATACGGATGCTGAAGGGCGGATCGTGCTGGCCGATGGTCTCTTCTACGCGCAGCGCTACCAACCCGCTGCGATTGTCGATCTAGCAACGCTCACCGGTGCGATTATGATCGCCCTTGGCCCCCACGCAATTGGGATGATGGGGAACAATCAAGAGCTGGCCAATCGGCTGATTGCTGCCGGTGAGGCAACCGCCGAGCGGGTCTGGCAATTGCCGCTTTGGGACGAGTATCGCGACGCGATGAAGAGCGAGATCGCCGATCTTAAGAATACCGGTGGCCGCTACGGTGGTGCGATTACCGCAGCCGGTTTTCTGGCCGCGTTTGTCGGTGATTATCCGTGGGCGCACCTCGATATTGCCGGTACGGCCTGGGTAGAAAAGCCGAACCGAACCTATCAGTCACGGGGTGCAACCGGGGTTGGTGTTCGGCTGTTGGTTGAGCTACTGCAAGGGTACGTGGGTCAGCAGTCATAGCCTGAATAACGGCGGGGCAGGTTGTACATCTGCCCCGCTGGGGCGGACTCCAGGGGTGACGCAGGCGTCGCCCCTGGTTCATTTCTGGCGGGTAACGTATGAAGTCGTAATGGTGGATATGACGTGGAGGCGAGCCAAATGTTCGCGTTTCCGGGAGCCAGGTGTAGCTATTAGCCTGGCTCCTCCAATCTCCATCACGAACGACGACGGGGCGACTTACGACCACGTTGCACCATAATCTGCCAGGCCTCATCGGGGTCAACCCTGGAACGTAGTCGTTGATCGCTGATCCGATTGGCTTGCCGGTCATTGAGTTCGGCAATCTCGCGTAACAGCTCTTCATCTTCAGGTGAAATATTGACCTGCTCACGCCAGTAACGCCACGCAATGATACCAATGCCTCCCAGAATCAGCGTGACCAGTACTGCGACAACGAGACCACCAATTTGTTCCATAGGCGCCTCTCAGCGTGCTTGGCTGATTGTCTGTCGGATCAGCGCAAAAAGCTGATGCCGAGTAAAGGGTTTATTCAATACCGGATACGGTGGTTCACTGCCATTGGCCATTACTCGCTGCAGATACCCTGACATCAAGATAACCCGTAACTGAGGAAATGAGGCTTGCAACTCATGAGCCAACGTAATGCCATCAGTGTGTGGTAATACCACATCAGTGATCAAAAGGTGTAATCCATCACCGTGTTGCAGGGCAAGCTCTATCGCCTCTTGAGCGTGCGTTGCCTCCAGCACTGTGTAGCCTTGTTCACGAAGCAAACGGGCAGTCATCTGACGCACATCAGGTTCATCTTCAACTAGTAGAATCGTCTCGTGACCAGTCTGCTTGATGAGTGGTAGCGTAGCATGCGCTGCATTTGGCTCATTGCTGATCGTCGCAGCAGGCATGGCTGGTAATGCGACGGTAAAACAACTCCCGACGCTGGGCTGACTATCGACGGTAAAAAAGCCACCGTGTTTGGTCACGATTCCGCTACAAATCGCCAATCCTAACCCACTGCCCTTACCCATTGGTTTGGTCGTGAAGTAGGGTTCAAAAATATGACTACGGATTGTTTCATCAATCCCTATTCCTGTATCACACACTGAAAGTAACACATATTTGCCGGCTTTTGCCTGACTAAATGCCGGAATGTCACCGGCGTCGATATATTGCATCGAGGTGCGAATGATTACTTCGCCACCATTGGGCATAGCATCTCGTGCATTAACCACCAGATTCATCAGTACTTGTTCAAATTGATGTGGGTCGATATTGATGATATCAATTGGTTCACACAATTCTAATCGTAAATGAATGTGTTCACCAATGATTCGCTTCAGCATGTTCATAGTATCGTTAATCTGGAGGTTGACATTGATCGGCTTTGGCTGGCTAGGCTGGCGGCGAGCAAACGTCAACAACTGGCGCACCAGCTCGCTGGCACGGGCCGTACTCTGCCGAATCGATTCAAGTTCGGGATAGATCGGATGATCTGGTGCAACCTCCAGCATGGCAAGCTCAACACTCCCAGTAATCACCGTGAGAATATTATTGAAGTCGTGCGCAATCCCACCGGCTAACTGACCGATAGCTTCCATTTTTTGCGCCTGTAACAGTTGTGTCTGAAGCCGGGCTTGTTCACGTTCGGCTTGTTTTCGTTCGGCAATCTCGTGTTGTGCGGCGGCATAAAGACTGGTATTATCAAGCACAAGCGCAGCCAGTTGGGTGAGCAGCATAGCATGCTGAATTTCGTCGGCGGTGAAAGGTACACCCTGTTGACTTCGTGCCAGGCCAAGCACACCTAGGCAGACATCTTTGACGATGATCGGAATGGTCATTGCCGGCCCAAAATGGAATGGTTCATAGTCAATAGCGTGTTCGGGCCAGTCTGTGTAATTCAGAATGATAGCCGGTTGCCGTGTCTGAAACGCACGCCAAGAAAGCGGCGCTGTTGATGCCGTTTTGTACTGTGATACGTGTGCCGATAACGGTGGTGTACAGGCACGAATAACCAGTGTCTGATCGTTCTCTACTAGGAGTAATTCCGCGTAACTGACATTAAGCAACTGATAGGCACTATCGGTAATGGCCTGTAACAGATCATCCATTTCTCGCCGATTAAACCAATCGAGTGTGAGACGATGCAGGGATGCCAGTTGGTCGCGTTGCCGGCGCAAACTCTCTTCGGCCTGTCGAATATTGGTAATATCGACATCCATACACACAATATCGCTGACGTTACCCTGAAAAAACAGCGGAAACATGGCCGAGTAGACCCAACGTACTTCACCATTCCTGGCCTGAATCTGCCATGTGCGCGGTGGTGGTGCCTGGCCGCTCTGCCAGATTTGTTGAATGAGATGCTCGAATTCGGCGATCTCGTCCTCTTTCAAGATCAGATCTTGCAAGCGGCGGCCACATGCTTCAGCAGCCGTGTACCCGTAAAATTGCTCGCACACTCGGTTCCATTCCAGAATGACCCCGTGCTGATCGAAACGCTGAATAGCGACCAGCGGTGTCTGTTCAATCATGTCAGTAAAGCGACGTAACGCCTCTTGCAGCTGTTGTTCTACCTTCTTGCGCTCAGTAATTTCGCGAAAGACCAGCAAGCGACCAAACGATTTACCGGTTTGATTATTGATCGGGCTGATCATAATATCAAAACACCGGTCAGCATGGTAGGGCCAATATAGTTCTATCCGCAGCGGCTCAGTTGTGTGAATGGCTTTCAACAGTGTTGGCCAGTTTAGAGCATTCCCCAATGGCTTATTTGTATGTTGCGATATGCTAAATAAGCGCTCGGCTGCCGGGTTGGCATCGACAATGCGTCCCTGTTGATCAAGGACGATCATCGCATCAGGCATTGCCTCAATCAGCCAGTTTCGGGCAACCGGTGCCAGATCTAGGAATTGATGCCGATACAAACCTATGAGGAGGAATGGGGCTGAAAGGAGCATTGAGATTGGTGTGAGATCAACACCGAGATGTGTTATTTGACTAAGATAAGTGAAGTTTGAGAGCATGGGAAAGACAAAACCTATACAGATCAAAAGCATCTGGCGCCGGAAAAGGGGGGAAGCTTGCCAGAATGCACTGGCGATCAGCGCCAGGCCAGTAATGAGACAGAGGTGTGAATAGCTGATGTGAAACCAGTACCACCGACCAGGGATTACTTTAAGTTCAGTCGGTGTTGTATTACTCAGTAGAAATTCGTGAAAAAAGAGGAAATGCCACTGGTTCGTCAGAACAATGGTAGTGGTTAGCAGCGGTATGACGAAGATCAGCCAGCGTGCACGCGAGCGACGCCACGGCTGAAAATCGAGGTAAGCAAAACTGAATAGCAACCAGATAGGTGGTAGAAAGATTGTTCCTATCTGCTGAACGATGCGCCAAAAGATTTTGCTCTCCAGTGTAGATGCTGCCAATTCCAACGCATCAGCACCGGCCCACACGGCAATTGCCGCCAGTATGGCGAGAAACTCTCTCCCCCCAGGTCTGTCGCGGCGTGACCAGATATAGATGGAGACGACTACGGTAGTCAGACAAACAAACCAGAGCAAACCAATGTATATAGAAATGTCGATGGCAACTGGCAGCATATTCGATAACCTCCGGTGCGCCGGAAATTGGATCTGAAATTGATAACGCACCTTCACTGTGCAGTGATATTGTAGCCGGAAAGTAAGGCGCGTGGAGTCATCATCGTGGTGTAATTCCTGGATAAGTTGTGTCGACGTTTTCAAACCACTACAGAGTAGAAGTCAGATCATCAGTCATTGACATGCCAGATGATCGTGCGCTGGCCGCTGCGCCGCACGCATGGTACCGGGCGCGATGAGTGTAGCGCTATGCTTCCGTGTACCCACCCACGTGGCAGGCGCATCACTGAGAGTAAAACGTGATCTCTTTATGAATTTGTAGCTTCTAAATTAAACATATCGAACGTCATTGTAGTCAATACTGTGACGACGATCATGTTCCACTTTTGAAACATGCATCTGATTGACAGCACCCCAGATCAAGACGATAATAATTCCAGTTTCCGCCTGGTTTAAGGTAAAAGTGAATGACCCGCCTGGAAGCGTTCGGAGGTAGCTATGGCTCCAATTTGGAGTTTGCGCGAGTTTTTGGCACGTAAGCGCGAGGCACTATCCGCATTCCGTTCACGTCTACGTGATCAGCCACCTTCACCGGTGAAGTTGCATGCTACCGTGACGGTCGCTGCCGGTACCGGTCTGCGTCCGGTGAGGGTGCGTGGTCATACGGTGATCAGTGATTCGGGACCAGCTCTCGGTGGGTATGATCTGGGGCCAAATGCTCCAGAGTTGCTGGTAGCAGCGATGGCCAGTTGTATCGCTCATTCGGCACTCGCGATTGCCGCCGACCGCGAACTGGCAATTGACGATCTTCAGGTAGAAGTCAGTGGTCAGATAGACTATCGTGGTGCGCTGGCCGTCAACGCCGATGCTTCGGTAGCCCCAACCGGCTTGCATTATACCATCAAGTATCGTGGTGAAGCCACCGATGCCGAGATGAGAGCACTGCAAGCCGATCTGGAACGTCTCTGTCCGGTGTTACTGGCGATCTTGCAACCCCAGCCGCTATCCGGTCAGATTCAGCGGCTTGAGGCATAGGGCATCAGGATAATGCTGTTCTGACTCTGATGATAGTTGGTTCGTTTGGCGAGCAAAAGGAGAGGTTGTATGTGTCCACCACGCTTTATCGAGTCGATCCAATCCCCTGAAATCAGTCGGCGCAATCTGCTCAAATTTGGCTTGGGAGCAGCGGTTGCTGCTGTTGCCGCACCGTTAACGGCGGAAGCGGCAACGGCGACGCGAGTCAGTTTCAGGAATGTAGCTGATTTAACCCATTTGCTGGGTACGCAGTTTCCGCTGTTTCCCGGTGCGGCACCGTTTCAGATTACTCCTGTGGTTTTTCACCAGCGCGATGGCTATTATGGCAGTATTTTGAATTATTGGGAGCATTCCGGTACACATATGGATGCACCGGTTCATTTTGCTCCCAATGGTTTGTTTGTCGATCAGATTCCGGTCAGTTCGCTGGTAGTGCCGGCAGTGGTGATTAACATTAGTGAGCGAGCGGCCCGCGATCCCGATACGGTCGTTACCCCAGACGACATTCGGGCGTGGGAGCGGCGCTACGGCCGGATACCCAACAATGCCGCTGTATTGATGGCAAGTGGTTGGGGGGCACGCGCCCATTCGGTTGAACTCTTCCGCAATACCGACTCGAGTGGTGTGATGCACTTCCCCGGTTTCGGGAAGGATGCCATTGACTTTCTGCTTACCGAGCGGAGCATCAGCGGGATTGGGGTTGATACTTTGAGCCTCGATCACGGTCCTTCGACGACCTTTGCCGTACATTATACGTTGTTGCCAACGAACCGCTGGGGCCTGGAGAATCTGGCGAATCTGGAGTCGATCCCACCGAGTGGAGCAATCCTGGTGGTTGGGGCACCGAAGATCGCTGCCGGCTCCGGTGGACCGAGTCGGGTGTTCGCGCTGTGGTAATGAGGTGAACATGCGCGCATAGCCGGGCGGTAGCACAGGCTTCGATCTGTGCTACCGCGTTCTTCCCTATACAACCCCCTGATCGTGGAAGTGGCGAATCTGATCGGTCGAATAGCCCAACTCTGCCAACACCGCGTCGGTATCTGCGCCGAGTACGGGTGGAGCAGAGCGGATGGTTGCAGGAGTGGTACTGAATACCGGCGCCGGACCAACCATCCGGATGCCGTCAATACTGCGAATCATGCCTCTAGCCTTGGCCTGTCGGCTAGCCAGGGCTGTTGGAATGTCGTTAACCGGGCCACATGGAACTTGCGCTGCCTGCAACCGCTCGATCCAGTATGCCACCGACTCGCTAGCAATGACCTCAGCAATCGCCGTAATGATCTGTTCGCGGTTCGTTACTCTGGCCGGGTTGGTTGCGAATCGTTCATCGGTGGCCCATTCGGGGCGGTTAAGTGCCTGACAGAAACGGGTAAATTGCTGATCATTTCCAACCGCCACCATAATATACCCATCAGTAGCCGCAAATGGTTGATAGGGAACAATCGTGGCGTGCGCATTTCCGTAGCGACGTGGTGGCTTGCCGGAAACCAGGTAAGCTGATGCTACGTTTGCCAGCCAACTGAGTTGCACGTCAAAGAGGGCCAGATCGATATACTGCCCTTCGCCACTGTGGGTGCGGTAGTGTAATGCCGCCAGAATGCTGGTTGCTGCGTACAGGCCGGTAGTAATGTCCGCAACGGCAACGCCGGTCTTCATCGGTGGGCCATCCGGTTCACCGGTGATACTCATCAACCCGCCTTCGGCCTGAATCACCGTATCGTAACCGGGACGGTTGGCATCAGGACCGTACTGACCGTAGCCGGTAATGCTACAGTAAATGAGTCGCGGATTGATTGGACGCAGATCGTTGTATCCCAATCCCATGCGGGTCATTGTTCCAGGCAAAAAATTCTCAATCAGCACGTCGGCACGGCTGGCGAGTTCACGAGCAATCGCCTGGCCGGTAGGATGTTTGAGATTGAGCGTGATGCTCTGTTTGTTCCGGTTGACGGCAATGAAATACGCGCTCAGGCCATTATCGGCGAAGGGTGGTCCCCACCGGCGGGTTTCATCACCGATACCCGGTTGTTCAATCTTGATCACCCGCGCACCCATATCGGCGAGAACCATTGTGGCGTATGGGCCGGCTAAAACTCGACTGAAATCAAGAATCAGAAGATCGGCAAGTGCAGTTGGCATAGGCGAGCACCTTTAGCACTGTGAGCGGTACGGCGAGTGTGGCATTGCGTTGTGATTGCAATACCGGCAGGTATGATACCATTCTTTGCATTACCGATGTTCTCTGCAAAGTTGAGGAGTGACGTATGAGTGAACGCATTGGCTTCATTGGGCTGGGGATCATGGGGCGTGGCATGGCAGCCAACATTCTACAGGCCGGTTTCTCGCTAACGGTGTGGAACCGCACGCCGGGGCGGGCCGATGCTCTGGTTGCTGCCGGTGCTCAGTTAGCAACCTCGCCGGCCGATCTGGCGGCCCGTAGTGATATTGTGATCAGTTGTGTGAGTGATACCCCCGATGTAGAAGCCGTTCTGTTTGGCCCGCAAGGGGTGATCGAAGGTGCATGCGCGGGGATGTTGGTCATTGATATGAGTACCATCAGCCCGCAAGGCGCACAGCAGTTTGCCGCTCGCCTGCACGATCACGGGATTGGCTTTCTCGATGCGCCGGTGAGCGGTGGCAGTGAAGGAGCCGCACGCGGAACGCTCAGTATTATGGTTGGTGGACCGGCCCCGCTAGTGGAACGGGCGATGCCGGTCTTTCAGGCGATGGGTAAAACGATCACACACGTCGGCGATTACGGTGCCGGCCAGACAGTCAAACTGGTGAATCAAATTCTGGTGGTGGGAACGATGCTGGCCATCAGCGAAGCACTGGTCTTCGCTCAGGCCAGCGGCGTCGATTTAGAGAAGACGCTAGAGGCGGTGAGTGGTGGTGCCGCCGGAAGCTGGATGCTCTCGAACCGTGGCCCACAGGTCATTCGACGCGACTGGCGTCCTGGATTTACCATCGATCTCCAGCAAAAAGATTTACGGTTGGTGCTCGCCGCTGCCGATGCAGTCGGCGCACCGATGCTGGCCACTTCGACCGTGTTTCATCTCTACCGCACCCTGCAACAGGCCGGTTTGGGCCATGAGGGGAATCACGCTCTGATCAAAGCAATAGAGCGTTTGGCCGGGATCGAGGTGGGGCAGCGGAGTGAGTGAGAGGTCGGATACCGTTTGCAATACCACTGGTTGTCGCCACCGGTGTGGGGTATTAATGGGCGGACTGTCGATCCGCCCATCACCTTGCTCGTCTACTTAATCTTGATCCGCTCACCACTCCACTGTTCCCACAGCCAGACCAGCAAATACAGCCCACAGATACTAAGCATCACCACATTTGCGAACACCGCACCATTGATGATCAGGCCGGTCTGACCGATAATTCGTACCAGGTTCCCGATTGGTGCCAGCACACCGAGCAGCCCTACCAGTGCAGCCAGCCATTCAAAACGGCGAGAGTTACTGGAGCGCTCAATTGCTATTCCCAGACCGAGCAGAACCAGGCCAAACAGGGCAGGAATGGTTGAGGTGATGGCAGCAGTAGCGAAAACACCGCCGATGCCAAGAACAATAAGCAGGATCGCAGCAGCAATGGTGCTATTAACAGACATATCATTACTCCGTCTATAGGTTAAACCATCACTGATTGATACGGAGTAATTGTCATGTTGGATGCGAAAGCAATGTATATATGGCTGTTCTTAAACATATACATATTCGTTTATGAAGAGAACGTTGATAAAACAGTATTCTATACATTGCCCAATGACGCATCCTACGGTAATTGCCGGATCATTGCCACTTCATCACAGCGATCCTGCTTGAAGCAGGTGGCGCAATCTTGCCAGATTTTATGCGGGAGGCGTAATTTTGGAATCTCACGAAATCCCAATGAGCTAAAGAAACCTACCTGCAATGTCAGCGTAAAGAGTGTTGGGATGCCAAGTTCCAATGCTTCGGTAAAAAGCGGTTCAATCAGACGGCGACCAATGCCACGGCCCTGAAACGACGGATGAACGGCAACACTTACCACTTCGGCCAGATCGGCCCAGGTGATGTGCAGCGCTGCACAACCGATCACCTCACCATCGGCTTCGGCAACATTGAAATTCCGCACCCGATTGTAGAGTTGATCGAGGGTTTTGGGCAGCATATCGCCACGGGCGGCGTAGTAGTTGATAATCTCGTAGAGCCGTGGCACATCACCGACCCGTGCCCGGCGAATTGTGACGGCAGCGTCAGGGCGAATGTGAAGTACCGGCAGGCTTACCGGTGGTGCGTAGAGTGGACTGGTCATAGGTGTACTGTTTTCCTCTTCAATGATACAACATGCTGATACCGAACGACTATTCATCATTCAACAAACTGTCACGCCAGCGAGCACACTGTTCGCGAACCCGCTGCGGTGCAGTCCCGCCGTAACTGGCTTTTTGCGTGACACTGCGTTGCATGTCGAACACATCATAAATGCTCGCATCGAGCGATGGCTCGACGGCCTGGTAATCCGCAAGGGGAAGCTGCCGCAGGCTTACCCCGCGAGCTAGTGCGCGCTGTACCAATTGGCCGACCTTGCTGTGCGCAACGCGGAACGGTACGCCACGCCGCACCAGCTCATCGGCCAGATCGGTGGCCAGCATGGCATCGTCGAGCGCTGCTGCCATGCGCTCAGGCCGTACCGTCATGGTCGTAATGGCCGCTGCGGCTACCTGCAAGCTCAAATCGAGCGTATCAAAACTGTCAAAGAGCGGTTCTTTGTCTTCTTGCATATCTTTGTTGTAGGTCAGTGGCAACCCTTTCAGAACCGTCAGCAAGGCGACAAGGTTGCCCAGCAGACGACCACTTTTGCCGCGCAGCAATTCCATACTATCGGGATTCTTCTTTTGCGGCATCAGACTTGAGCCGGTACTGTAGGCATCAGTCAGTTCGAGGAAGCCAAATTCAGCACTGGCGTAGAGGATCACATCTTCGGCCAATCGGCTCAGATGGACGCCGATCAAGGCACAGGCAAAGAGCACTTCGGCAACAAAATCACGATCACTGACTGCATCGAGTGAATTGGCGGACAGCTCATCAAATTCATCGAGCAACTCGGTCAGGCGCTCGCGTTCGACGCCGAGTGAATTACCGGCCAACGCTCCGGCACCGAGAGGCAGTACACGCATCCGGCGGATGGCATCGTTCAGACGACTCCGGTCACGGGCAAACATCTCAACATACGCTAGACACCAGTGCCCAAAGGTGATCGGTTGTGCCCGCTGAAGATGGGTATAACCCGGCATCACCGTGGCAGTGTGTTGTTCGGCCTGGGCCAGCAGAGCAAGTTGCAGATCGCGCAGACGCCGATCAAGCTGACGCGCAATCCCGATAGTGTAGAGGCGCATATCGGTTGCCACCTGATCGTTGCGTGAGCGCCCGGTGTGTAGCTTGAGTGCTGCATCGCCGATTAACTCGCGCAGGCGCCGTTCAACAGCGGTGTGAATGTCTTCGTCACCTGCTGCGGCCACGAAGCTCCCGTTCGCGAATTCGGCCCGCACCAGTTCCAGCCCGCGCACGAGATCGGCGTGTTCGGTTTCATTAATCAGACCGGCCTGCAACAGGGCACCGGCCCACGCGATACTGCCGGCAATATCGACCTCGGCCAAACGGATATCAAAATGGAAGGAGTCGTTGAAGCGACGCATCTCCGCCGCTGTCGGTTCACTGAAACGTCCACCCCAAAGTCGGTGTTCCATCTCTTTACTCCTCTATCGCAATGACAACGGTGCACTGGCCGCCGTCTGATGATGTTCGATATTCAGACCACAACGGATCAGCAATTGCCAGTAGTTGCCGACAAGCGTACCGGCCAGACGGCCAATCTCTTCAAGTTCGTGAGCTGTAATCAGCGCCATTGCCAGAATCGGCCAGTCACGGGGCTGGAGGGAGAAAGTGAAACTCTCGCCCAGGTATGCCGGCTGGCAGTGGGTTGGCCAGCACCGGTTAATCAGGCAGAGCGCCGTATGCATCTCTGTCAGGATGGTCGGTACCAGCATCCTTCCCACCTGCTCCTCACGACGGACGGTGGCAGCCCGTAGTTCACTGTAGCGCGGGAAGACCAGTTGCGGCAGATAGGGCAGAATACTGCGGTAGAAGGCAGGTTCTGGTACCATCTTGGCCTGCGCTAACCAATCCTGTACGCGCTCAGCATTGCCAACCAGCGGCTGTAACAGGGCCAGCCAGCTCAACCACTGTGGCCAGCGCAAATCAGGTTCCCGCAACAGGCTCTCTAGGGCAGCCAGCGCAATCGTGTGGATCGTCACCGGTATCCCTTGCAGCATAAAGCTTTGCTGCGTATATTGAAGGGCGTTATCGGCTACTACCAGCAGCTCCAGCGGATCGAAATCGGTGAGCAGTGCTTCCGGAGCAAGCATTCCACCTACCACGAGTGTAGCGTCCGCTAGCCTGGCAAAGCGCTCACACAACTCACGGGCAATCGATTGGCGGGTGGTGTACTCCATACCGTCACTCCGCGCTCACGTGCGGTATTCGGCATTAATCCGCACGTAGTCATAGCTAAAATCGCACGTCCACACGGTTGCCTGCCCATCACCGAGGCCGAGGTCAGCGTCGATGGTAATTTCAGGGACATCGAGCAACTGATGCGCTGCCTTCTCATCAAAGGGCAATGGCAGGCCATGTTCCAACACGCGCATCCCCCCAAACGATAGCACCACCCGGTCGGGGTCTACGGTCGCCCCCGAATAGCCAATCGCGCACAAGACACGCCCCCAGTTGGGATCGGCGCCGAACAGTGCCGTCTTGACCAGCGGTGAGCGGGCAATAGTCATCGCAGCCACCTTTGCTTCGGTATCGTTCACCGCACCTCGCACCGTGATAGTAATAAAACGAGTGGCCCCTTCGCCATCACGCACAATCGCGTGGGCAAGATGCTGACACACGGCGACCAGACCGGCATAGAAGGCTGCACCGGCAGGGGAGGCGAGGTCAGTAATGGGTGACGCCGGGCTGGCACCGTTTGCCATAACGAGCAGCGTATCGTTGGTGCTGGTATCGCCATCAATACTGATGCTGTTGAAGCTAACCTCTAACGCCCGACGGAGCGCCTGGTCGAGTACCGCCCGTGGTACGGTCGCATCGGTTGTTACCACGGCCAACATTGTCGCCATATTGGGATGGATCATCCCGGCTCCCTTAGCCATCCCACCAATGGTGATCACCTGACCATCAGGGAGCGTGATTGCCACTGCGCAATACTTGGGGTGGGTATCGGTGGTCATGATCGCCCGCGCAGCCGCCGGGCCGTGATCCTGGCTCAAGTGGGAAGCAGCGATGGCGATCCCGCGCACAATCTTCTCGACCGGCATAGGCACGCCAATCGTTCCGGTAGACATAACAAAAACACTTTGAGGCGGTAAATCCAGCGTCTGTTCGACCGCCTGTGCCATTGCAGCGGCAGCAGCATCGCCATCACGCCCGGTACAGGCATTGGCATTACCGGCATTAATTACAACTGCGCGTAAATCATGGCCTTGCGCCATCAGTGCCATATCGTAGCGAACCGGTGCAGCCTTAACTGCATTCGTAGTGAAGACCGCCGCTGCCGTCGCCGGATAATCACTCACCAGCAGCGCCAGATCGTCGCGATTAGCGTATTTGATCCCACACGCTGCCACCCCGGCCTGCCAGCCACGTGGACTGGTCACATGACCATCGGCGAGAAACGTTACCATACCTGATCACTCCTCGGTCGGTACCGGTGAAGCGGGATGGGTATCTTCCCAGCGTACCGACTCCACAGCACCAATTCCCTGCAAATGGGCGATGTCGTTGTACGAATTGAGCCGCCAGAGCTGTTGATGCCGTCGATTCACGCACTCCCACCAGGTAATGCTGGTATTGCGGGTGTGAAAATCGATGGGCGGCACCACCAGACTCGGCATGTGGAAGAAGTGAATAAACGAACAGTCGATCACCCCACCATGACAGACAACCACAATCGTTTTACCCTCATATTTGGTGGTAATACGGGTCAGCGCTCGGCTCACCCGCAACGTGAAATCCCCCCAGCTTTCACCACCGGGGGCAATCGGACGCAACGGATACCGATCAAAATCCGGTACTCCAAACAATCCCCAGGCTTCCTGGTTCGTCATTCCATCGGCTTCACCAACCCGCAACTCCTGCACTTCATCATCAAAGATGATGGGCAGCCCCAGGGCAGGCTGGATAATCTCGGCAGTCTGGCGGGCACGCGGCAAGGTGGATGAAATCAACACATCGGCTTTGATCTCACCACTGGTTGCTAGCCGGTCGCGCAGTCGTTTGGCCTGCGCGATCCCACGCTCGGTAAGACCGGCATCACCGCGCATGCCGGCAACAATTGGTTGAACATTAGCGACCGACTCACCGTGACGGATCAGGTATAAGTGTGTCATAGTCCCCTTCGCTTTGTAATGGCGAATACATAGAAGAAGCCAGCCTGCGCGCCGGCAAGCTGGCCTGAGAACATTTCTTCCAGAAGTGCAGGCGCGGCTAGCCAGTGCGTGAGACTGGCTGACGACGGTGACGACGACGGTCATAAAATAAAGCCGTGCGGCTATGAGAACAAATACAGACTGTAAACGTCGTAAACATCGTCTCCTCACCTGCTGCGATCAACGTGAGTAGTATACCACAGATTGATCGAATCCTGATGAGCTGTTATGCAGTAGGACAGGAGCCTGATGGGTGGAGTATGTGAGGGTACAACTCATCGTGTGGGCAGACTGTATGCAAGTTTGCTGTCGAAGAACTCTCTTGTGTGGAGTGGGGCGATTGATTTAGATAGCGATCTGAAGACGATCACCGTTTCATACGAAGCAAATGACTGGTAGGTCACGGTGGGCGCAGAAGTGCCATCCCTGCCCATACACATCATCACATCCACAGACTGCTTGAGAATGACACAAACTGATCAGAAGTAGCTTAATTTAAACCGTCTAGGTTCTAAAATATGCCTGTTCTCTATTCCCGATCATGTAAAAATACGAACACCCTCACAATGTATAAGTAACATCAGCCAGTGTTACCTTTCAGATGTGACAGTCTTTATTGGCCCACAGGCTACAGGCAACAGTATGTTTCTTCAGTTACAAAAATGATGGCTGGATATTGTTCCAATTTACAATCGACTCAAGCGTTTCAATGTCGATGAGGGCGAGGCACCACCTGTGGATGCCCCTTCGGTATGGGGTTCGGTGTCCTGCAGCCAGTTGTCAATCCGTTCCCGACACCACAATCAGCTCACGGGGGAAGGTGGTCAGTGAGCGACTACCATCAGGCGTGATGACTACATCATCTTCGATGCGCACCCCAAACTGGCCGGGCAGGTAGATGCCTGGCTCGACGGTGAAGGTAGTACCTGGGAGTAGTGGTGCATTACTGCCGGCAACAATGTTGGGTAGTTCGTGGATTTCCAGACCGAGGCCGTGACCGGTGCGGTGAACAAATGCTGCCCCGTAACCGGCATCCTCGATCACCTTACGCGCTGCGGCGTCAATGGTAGCGCCACTCACACCGGGCCGACAGGCGTTACGACCGGCAGTGTTTGCCGCGAGAACGATGTCGTAGACGTGGCGAGCCTGGGGGCCGGGATCGCCAATTGCTACCGTGCGGGTAATGTCTGAATGGTAGCCCTGATATACGGCACCGCAGTCGATAATTACCAGATCACCGGTTTGCAGTACGCGATCACTGTTTTCGTGGTGTGGATTAGCAGCGTTGGGGCCACCGGCTACCATGTTTGCGAAGCTCTCGCCGTCGGCACCGGCTGCCAGGATGGCGTCGCTCAGCATACGCGAGAGG
Source organism: Chloroflexus sp. (assembly GCF_034432675.1). Taxonomy (GTDB): domain Bacteria; phylum Chloroflexota; class Chloroflexia; order Chloroflexales; family Chloroflexaceae; genus Chloroflexus. The sequence continues at coordinate 21,564 of NZ_DAOUBI010000102.1, forward strand.
GTTCGCTCGCTCAGTCCGGCACGAATCTGCCTGATGAACGTATGCAATGCCTGCTCGACAATCGCTACGGCGCGTTCCATAAGCGCCAGCTCTTCGGCGTCTTTCACCATCCGTAGTTCACTCAGCATCGGATCAAGATCGACGGTGCGCAGACCGGGAGCAACAGCCTCCAATGATCGCAGCTCCATCACTCGCATGACGGTGTGCTCAACGGCCAACGGTTTATCCGGTACGCTAGAGCCAAAAGCGGTTGCAATGCCGTCAGCCAACGCCTTCAATGGCCCTTCGGCATCACTCCAGGCAAAGAATTGGCTTGTGAAAGGAACACTTGCCCGCACTCGTTCGAGTTCGAGCTGGGGCAGCACCATAACCGGTGGGTTACCGTTCGCCGGTAGCAAGAGCAGGATGAGCCGTTTTCCGGGATGAAAGCGCAGGCCGGTGAGATAGGCGAGATTGGTAGCCGGCATCAAGGCGGCACCAGCGTAATCTGCTGCAACCAGACGCTCTACCAGGCGGGACAGACGTGCAGACATGCGGCGCTCCTCTCTAGCGCATTCAACGTTGGGTCGGTAGTTGGCCGCGGGCGGCTAATTCTTGCGGCAGCAAGATAGCATACAGCATCTCGTTGACCGGCACCGGAACACCAGTGGCACGTGCTAGGCGTACCAGTGCCCCATTCTGGCTGGCCAGTTCCGAAGGCTGGCCACTGATAATATCGCGCTGCAGCGAGGCCGTCCCCTCATAAGGCATGCTATCAATAAACGCCATCATTGCGCTCACTGCATTATCCGGCAGCATCACACCGCGGGCGGCAGCCACATCAACCACCTCTTGCAAACAACGTTCTACCAGGGGGCGGGTTTCAGGCAGGGAACGCCAGACCCCAATCGGGGCGCGGGTAGCGGCGCCAAACCCACTCCAGGCGCAAATCAGCATGAACTTCTGCCAGAGCGCAACGTGGATGTTTTCGGGGATAAAGGCGCGAATGCCAGCCCCCTCCAGTGCGGCCTGAATCCGCGCCAGGCGAGGGGTATGGCGATTGTCGAGTTCACCGAAATCGATAGAGGGCGGATTGACTCCGGCATGAACGATCACACCCGGCGCAGCCCGATAGGCAATGATGCGACACAAGCCGGCCAACACATGTTCGGCGCCAAGTACCTCTGCCAGTTCGGTCGGCGCATCGACCCCGTTGAGCAGCGGGAGCACAGCCGTCTCTGGGCCGATCAGCGGTTGCATCGCATATGCCGCTTCGCGCACCTGCCAGCCCTTCACACCTACAATCACCAGATCGACCGGGCCTACCTCGGCGGGTTGATCGGTTGCCTTCACGTCCGGTAACCAGAAATCGCCGGCAATGCTCTGCACGCGCAGGCCATGAGTTCGCATGGCAGCCAGATGATCGCCCCGGGCAATAAAGAAAACGTCGTGACCGGCCTGGGCCAGGCGACCACCGAAGTAGCCGCCGACACCACCAACACCAACAATCGCTATCCGCATTGGGTTTTCGACACTCATACAGCACTCTTACGACAATTCAACGATAAGCTTTAGCGCTCCCAGCCGCAACTCATCGCCGTGCTGGATCGGCTGCGGCTGACGGGGTGGTATCTTGCTGTTATTCTGAAAGCTCCCATTTGTGCTATCAAGGTCTTCGTAGTAGACCTGGCCATGTTGTACCAGAAAGCGCCCATGGCGGCGACCAACGCCACGTTCCAGACCGCCATGAGTGGTCAAGTCAATATCAGGGTAGAAATTGCTTACCGGATCGGCGCGTCCAACGGTGGCTTGAGCAGTGGCCGGTAATGAGAGCACCGTGCCGTTTTCAAGCCGTAACCGTACCCCGGCCAGCGAACTACGTACCGGTGGGGGGGGAACTGGTGGTACAGAAGTCGGTCGTGCCGGTGCCGGTATTTGTACGGTGGCCGGCTGGGGTGGCGGATAGACTGGTTGCGGTGGTACACCGGGGAATGGCAATCCAACTCCCGGTGATGGCGAAACCGCCGGTCGATTGAAGAGCGGTGCACCACAACTATCGCAGAAGGCTTCACCTGGAATAACACTAGTACCGCATTGTGGGCAGGTGGTTGGCCCGGCGCTTACCGTACCGGTACCTGCTGCACCGCCTGCAGCAGGTGCCAGTGTGGGTGCCTGAGGTGGGGCAGCCGGGACCGGAATCAATTGCGCACCGCACTGATCACAGAAACGGGCACTATCGGGATTGGCAGCACCACATTGTGGACAGAATGGCACAACGTTCCTCCGTATCTGACTAAGATGGTCTTCGTCACGTGGGCGAGGTGAGGATCGCCCAATCCTGTAGCCACACGAGTCGTGAATGGTACCATCTCCATTCACGCTTACGACTCGCCGTTTCTCATACGACTCGTGTACAACAGATGAAGTTGCAGCGTTGCTCCATGCCATTCATGCATATTGTTGATACGTCCACTATAGCACAAGATTCGGATCAGCGATGGCAGCACCTCACCTGTAGTCATGCCGTTCGCCGACATCCAGCAGCGCTTCCTCGTACTCTTCAGCACCAATCCCAAAGATTAGCCGCACCCCTCGATCATACGTGAAATAGCTATACGCCCAATTGAGCAGGACTAACGCCCGGTTGCGAAAACCAACCAGTGCCATCAGGTGGACAAACAGCCAGCCAACCCAGGCCAGCCAGCCGCTCAACCGCACGCCGAAGGCGTCGAGTACGGCAGCACTGCGGCCAATTGTTGCCATCTGGCCCTTATCGTGGTACTGAAAGGGCTGCATCGGTCGCCCGTCAATCTGAGCCAGTATATTACGTGCGGCCTGTTCACCCATCTGGATGGCTACCGGCGCCACCATTGGGTAGGCAACCCCGGGCCGATAGCCTTCCAGGTACGCCATATCACCGATCACAAAGACGCGATCATCGTCTGGCAGGGTAAGCTGAGGAGTTACCACCACACGCGCACCACGGCCGAGGGTTACCCCCAGCGCATCGGCCAATGGCGCACCCCGAACTCCGGCGGCCCAGACAACGGTTTTCGCGGCGAGGCTGGAGCCATCACGAAACCGGAGACCGTTTGTATCTGCATCGGCGACCGGCGTGTTCAGGCGAACCTCAACACCCATGCGTTGCAGACGGTGCAACGCAGCCTGTTGCAACGAATCTGGAAATGAGGCGAGAATACGGTCGGTAGCCTCGATCAGGACAACCCGGGACTGGCGGACATCGAGCATCGGATAATCGTGGCGAATCACATGGCGGATAAGCTCGACAAAAGCGCCGGCCAGTTCAACACCGGTTGGGCCACCGCCAACCACAGCAAACGTCAACAACGCCATTCGCTTGTCCGGATCGCTCTCGGCAGCAGCCCGTTCACAACACAACAAGACGTGGTTACGCAACCGTTGGGCTTCGTTCAGGTCTTTCATCCCCAGGGTATGACGGGCAATCCGCTCGTTACCGAAGAAATTGGTGGTGCTGCCGGCTGCCAGAATCAGATAGTCGTACTGCACACTGCCGGTATTGGTATGCACAAGCTGACGGGTAAAATCAACGCCGTGAACTTCGGCGAGCAGAAAGTTCACATTACGATAACGGCGCAGAATGGTGCGCACCGGATAGGCAATCGACTCCGGTTCCAGGCCGGCGGTTGCGACCTGGTAGAGCAGCGGCCAGAAACCGTGGTAGTTGGTACGATTGATCAGTAGCACATCCACCGGCGCTTGGGCCAGCATGCGGACTGCGGCCAGACCGCCGAAGCCGGCACCTACAATCACAACTCGTGGGCGACGGGACTGAGCAGATGGCTGATTGGATATGGTATGTGGCGAAGACACGATTCGCCTCCTTTCTAGTGAAATCATTCACAAAATATCACGAACATACTACCCCGTCAATCCGTCGCCGGAACGAACCACGATAGATCAGCGCTGTACGATCACCCATCCCCGCCGGTCACGTCGTGGGAGTGAAAGCGATGGCAAGGGCCAGACATCATCAATCCAGATCAGCGTGACGTAACGATCGGTGGCGTGTGCTGACCAGAAGTCTGGATCGTCGATAGCGAGATCGGGTTCATATGCCTGTCGAATCTCGTGTATCTCGCCTGCCAAAAGTGGACGACTGATTGCCTCCGTCACCAGCGCTAATCCGGCCAGTGGCCCACCGGCACGCTTGAGGAGCAGGATATCGCCGACTGCAACACAATTAAATGGAGGACGACGGTCGTGTGCGAAACGGCTTTCGATCCGTTTTTGACCGCTGAGGATTCGACTCAGATACGGTTCACGCAGAATGACCAGGTGGATAGTTGCATCGCTTTGGGAATGATACCACCAGCATAGACGCTTGTGCCACGTCGGTTGGGTTTGGGTTGCAGCGATGATCTGTTGCCAGAGTTGTGGCGATAATTGCATACCTGTTGCCAGATGAGGAACGCATACAACATCATGATATCACATCTGGCGTGGAAGCGTTCATACCATCCATGTGAACCAACCAATCACTCTGCCACCACTCCAGAGCGTGGATGAGCCGAATCGGCATTCCTGCTCCACCCGCAGCGGGATCGCGTTTCAGCGCAGATGCCGTTGTCAAACCGGGTTCCCCGGATCGCGTGGTGTGGAGTGTGGCAGCCACGCTGCCGCACCGGCCATGCTTACCATCAGGTACGGTTCGCAGCGGTTTTCCCACCGGTCACAGGGACAACATGCGGGAAGAGGGCGTCCATGTGGTTTGACCATCCGTGATGCGCTACCGGTGCGTGAGCGGTGATGCGGATCGGGGAGCGGATGTCCGCATCCCTATTGGCTCCCGTAGAAGTGATGCCAGCATCAACGATCATTTGACATAACACAAAACAACGGATTAGGAGCATTATCTACCGCAATACCGGTTTTCAATCAACATCGCATGTGCGTAGCCTGCCGGAAGGTGGGCCAGTGGAGTGCATATGTTGGCAGCATATGCTCGTGTAGATTGAGGATGTATTAATTGTACGGATTGGTAGTACAATACAATAACGCGCCGCAGCAAGGCAGACGTTGTGGCCACGACCGGCGGAGGTTTGTGTGGAGATCGATATTGCGCTCGTGCGCGCATGGGCGCAACAAGCCGGTGATATGCTTTTGCGCTCGTACTTTAATCAGGTGTCGCCAGAACAAAAACTCGACAAGAGTCTGGTGACGGCGGCGGATCGTGCGATTGAAGATTGGTTACGCGATACGATTCATGCTCGCTTTCCCGATCATGGTGTGTTGGGTGAGGAGCGCGATCCGGTTGGTCTCGACCGCGAGTATATCTGGGTTATTGATCCAATTGACGGTACCAGTTCGTTCGTGTCGGGACTACCGATGTGGGCCGTCTCTATCGGTATCCTGCGGCGTGGTGAGCCGCAGGCCGGTGTGATTTATCTTCCGGTTTTAGGCGATTGTTATTGGGCGGTTGCCGGTGGTCAGGCGTTCTGGAATGATGTGCCGATACAGGTTGCATCCCCCCAACCGCCCGACCCCAACGATTGGATTGCCATTCCTTCAACCTTCCACCGGGCGTATACCATCCACTACCCCGGTAAAGTTCGGGTGCTGGGATCGGTTGCGGCCGATTGTTGTTACGTGGCCCGTGGTCAGGCCAAAGCCGCTATTATCGGTAAAGCAAAGGTGTGGGATGTTGCTGCCGGGTGGGTGATTGTACAGGCGGCCGGCGGGGTGATTTGTCCGCTGCAAGGAGTCTTGCCCGACTGGATGACCCTGCTGCAGACGATTCGCCTGCCGACGCCGGTCGTGATTGGTCACCCGCAACAGGTGGCGCAGGTGTGTGCGGTTGTGCGGCACATTAAGCCTTGAGTTGACACGAGCACTTCAAGCGCGTTTCAGAGGCGTGTGAACTTGAATTAAAACCTATGGGCGACTACGCGGATGCACCCGGAACAACACGGCTTGGGCGGATACTCGTGGATAGCGCAACGCCTCGCGCCCCCCATCCGCGCCG
>NZ_DAOUBI010000103.1:0-22235 GCF_034432675.1 Chloroflexus sp.
ACGATTGGCATCCTGTTTGCTCACAAAGGTGGCTGCTTGCGCACCTTCTAGCGCTGGCTGCAACGCGATGATGGCGCTTGGTTTGGTGATGGCACTTTGCCGAAGCGAACCAGATTACAACGCTTGCTCAAAACGCATCAAGATTAGTGGCAATTGCTTCTGGCCGATCCAACGTTCTTCACCCTCATTGATAGCTAGCCGAGTGACCTGATTGTTCCCACGCGACAAGGCCGCAGTCCTCAGCAAGTGGGTAAAACAGGCTGAGACAACGGTCGCTGGAGCGTTGGCATCAAGTTTGGTTGGCTGTTGAATGACGGGGGCCGGCTGGTCGCTTGGGACGGGGATACCATCAATGTGGACGCTAACCGCTTCAATCCGCTCGGAAAGCCGGTCATTGGCAAAACCATCGTGCGGGCAGACTATGGGTTTCGCAACCAAGATGGTGTTCCAGGCACCATGACGATTGGCAAGCAAGGAACCTGGCATGCACGCATGTGGGTTGCAACCGCTTTGGCGTTGGTTACCGTGATGTGTGAAGCACTGGCGTTAGGTGTACCAGTCGTGAGTACAAGTTGCAACCGCTTTGGCGTTGGTTACCGTGATGTGTGACCGGAAACGAATCCGATAGCGGCTGACTCAGTCCATTTAAATCCGTCTGGCTGATGTGTCCGCAATGTTTAACCTGCTCACGGATTTGGTTCACTCAGTTCACCCTGATGCCGTTCCTTACAAAATGAGCATCGCTGAGTTTTCTCTCTAACAACTAACACCAATGGTTATTAGTTGATAGGTTCAGCTTCTCAACCGCTCATCACAGCACCTTCATACTTCAGCAGCGCAGACACTGCTGACCTATCCCTAAACCTATCTGGGTAGTAGCTGCCATCGCAAAAGTAGGCTTAGGAATGGCGAAGAGAGGAAAAGTCTGCGCGGAGAACCCCCTCAAACCCAACCACGACGAACAGCCTCTGCCACCAATTGCGTCCGGTTTCGCACACCAAGAAGTTTAATCAGTTCTTGAATACGACGCTTGACAGTCACTTCGCTCATATGCAGCATTGCCCCAATTTCAATCGTAGTAGCTCCATCGGCCAGCGCCTTCAGTATGTGCAGTGCACTCTCATCATTGGCTAATACTTGCCGCAACCGCTCCCGTTGGAATTCGGCCACGTTTGTAAACAATACACCAACCAAATTTGGAGAGATGACATATTCACCACGTGTGATGGCCCGAATTGCGTCAAGAATCGTCGTATAGGCACTATGCTTGAGAAGGAAGCCGCGTGCACCGGCTTCGATTGCTGCAATAACGTAGTTAGGCTCGTTGTAATTGGAAAGCACCAGACAAGATGGTACTGGTGTGAGGGTTTGTATTTTCCGTAAGATCCCGAGCCCATCCAGCCCAGGCATGCGAAGATCAATCACCAGCACATCGGGGTTCAATGTTGTCGCCAATGAGATCGCCTTATCACCATCATTGGCTTCCCCAACAAGTATCATATCGGGCTGATGGCTTATGAGGCTACGCAGACCTTCGCGCACGATAGGGTGATCATCAACAATGAAGACCCGAATCACCGTCAGCTCCTTTCATAAAATCGCAAACATCCTTGTTGTTAGTGTTGTTAGTACCATCAAGCTTCCTTGCTTGGTCTTCAACAAGCCACACGATGTATCCTGCTCTGGCGCCACAAAAGCAGTGTGGCAATCACTCGTTTCGGAGTAATCAAACTATCGTGTTATGTTAATTATAACTAAAACTGCACGTGTTCATATTACTGCACGATAGAGAGTATGTCACTCTCTACGCCAAATGGATAGACAGGAATTTCAACATAACTTCATTTTCATACCTCATACATCCGCCGTTTCCGATCTCCGCTGTGCAGTTGTTGAATTCCTTCGTAAGGTTGTTGTATCTCAAGCAACAATCTGCTATGCTCAAAAGGAAGAGAGAGGGTGGTAGACCCTACCAAATCCACTACTAATCAATCATCGACTTCGCATTAACGATCGTGTGCGCCCATCGCAGTCTTCCTCAATATCAATGGGCAAGGAGCAATCTCCATGGCAACTACGACCTCTCGGCACGATACGGCACACGCGCCCTGGCATTCTCTTGACCTGAGTACCGTTTTTACCCATCTGAACAGTTCGCCAACCGGCCTGACTGAGAACGATGCGGTACAACGATTGGTTACATATGGGCCAAACGAGTTACAAGCGTCAACCCGTATTTCGCTCTGGACAATCTTCCTCAATCAATTTAGAAATGTTTTGATCATGATCCTCCTGATCGCTACCGGGCTATCATTGTTGCTCGGCCATGGCATTGAGTCGATTGCCATTATCGTTATTGTGCTCTTTTCCGTATTGCTCGGTTTCATCCAGGAATATCGCGCCGAACGGGCGATTGAAGCCCTTCGCCATATGGCCGCACCCAATGCAACTGTGCTGCGCAATGGTATCGAGCAGACCGTCCCGGCACACACGCTGGTGCCCGGCGATATTGTGCTATTACGCGCCGGGGATCGCGTCCCCGCCGATCTGCGTTTGCTTGAAGCGCTGAATCTACAAGTAGAAGAAGCTACGCTCACCGGTGAGTCGGTTCCGGTTGAGAAGACTGCCGTCATCACGTTACCCGTTGACGCCCCGGTTGCCGAACGCAAAAATATGGTCTATGCCGGAACATCGATCAGTTACGGTCGTGGGCGGGGTGTGGTCGTAGCAACCGGTATGCAGACCGAGTTCGGCGTTATTGCGGCAATGCTGCAAACGATAGAGACTGGACGTACACCCCTCCAGGACAATCTCGACCGAGTTGGACATATCCTGGCTCGATCAGCCCTGGTGATTGTTGCTGTGATTACGTTGCTCGGCTTTTGGCGCGGCCAACCGCTGGTCGAGATGATCATCTTCGGGATTGCACTCGCCGTTGCGGTCGTCCCTGAAGCATTACCGGCAGTAGTGACCATCTCGCTAGCCATTGGCGTTCAGCGTATGGTGAAGCGCAATGCGTTAATGCGCCGATTGCCAGCGGTCGAAACCCTCGGCAGCACTTCGGTCATTTGTACCGATAAGACCGGCACCCTGACCAAAGACGAGATGACGGCGCGCCAGCTCTTTGTTGCCGGCTGCTGGTGGGACATTACCGGTTCAGGGTATGAGCCGATGGGCGAGTTTCGGTGCTATGATCGGACAGTACCTGCCGATGAAGCTGTGCGTCGACTACTCGAAGGTGCGGTGCTAGCATCCGATGCCCGCATCGTCTACCGCGAACAACGCTGGCATGCGCAGGGTGATCCAACCGAAGCAGCATTGGTTGTCGCTGCCATGAAGGCTGGCCTGGTGGTTGAAGAGGTCGTAAGCCGGGCACCGCGCATTGCCGAAATCCCATTTTCGTCGGAGACGAAACGGATGATTACCCTCCATGAAGTTGAGGGCACCAGAGTCGCTTACGCTAAAGGGGCCCCAGAGGTGATTGTCAGTGCCTGTAGCCATTGGCTAACCCCCAACGGCATTGCCCCGTTGCAGCCTGAAGATCGCGATACCGTATTACAGGCTGCGCAGACCATGGCCGGCAGTGCCTTGCGTGTGCTAGCAGTTGCCACCAAAGCTACAGCAGATGTAGCCGACGCCGGACATGATCTGACTCTGCTCGGTCTGGTCGGCATGATCGACCCACCCCGTCCCGAAGCCAAAGCGGCTATTCAAACCTGCCAACAAGCCGGTATTCGGGTAGTCATGATTACCGGCGATCATCCGTTAACTGCTGCTGCTATTGCGCGTGAACTGGGTCTGCTCACTCACGGACTCGTGATAACTGGTGTCGAACTCGATACGTTGAGCGACGAAGAGTTTGCACATACTGTTGAGAGTATCGATGTCTATGCCCGCGTCGCGCCGGTGCACAAACTGCGCGTTGTGACGACCCTGCAACAAAAGGGGTATGTGGTCGCAATGACCGGCGACGGCGTGAACGATGCACCTGCGCTGAAGAAGGCCGACATCGGCATCGCCATGGGGATTACCGGTACCGATGTCACCAAAGAGGCAGCGGCCATGACCATCACCGATGACAATTTTGCTTCGATTGTTGCCGCTGTAGAAGAAGGACGACGCATTTTTGGCAATATCAAGAAGTACCTGATGTATCTGCTCTCGTCGAATATCGGCGAAATTACGCTGATGGCCGGAGCCACCTTCGCCGGATTACCCCTTCCCCTGACAGCAGTACAAATCCTCTACGTCAATCTTGCTACCGATGGCCTGCCGGCCCTGGCATTAGCGGTTGATCCACCCGATAATGATTTAATGCGCCAACCGCCGCGTGATCCACGCCGAGGCATCTTTACCCGTCCGGTCGTTGGATTGATGCTGATCGGCGGTTTGTGGTCTGCACTGGTTAATATCAGCCTCTTCGTCTGGGCCTTGCAGAGTGGGCGCGGTCTCGTGGAAGCGATGACGATGACCTTCGTCGCACTTGTGTTGATACAGTTCTTCAAGGCATATAACTTCCGCTCAGATCATCTTTCAGTCTTCCATCGTCCCTTTGCCAATCGCTGGCTCAATCTGGCCATTCTCTGGGAGCTTGTCTTACTGCTGGGTGTGGTCTATCTGCCATTCTTGCACGAACCATTTGGCACATTTCCACTCTCGCTTATCGATTGGTTGATCATCGGTGGTGTTGCTTTGAGCATTGTCCCGATGTTAGAGCTGGCCAAATGGGTGCTGCGGCATCGGGTGTCTGCTGTACCGGTTGTTGAGGGTGATAAGGTGGTGCGATGACCGGTTAACACCCGGGACAAACGTCATGGATACGGAGAGGGAAGCCTGCATCGCCCCCAGAGGTTGTATAAGAGGCGAAGAGCATGCGATCGGTCCCCACCACGCCATCATCTACGATCAGATCATTGCTCTCCGGCGTGTGGAATATGGCTTCTGCACGATATGGCCTGCCAGGTAAAATCATTTGCCACACTCTGCGTGTCGATGTCCAGAACAGATCAGCGGTTTTCTGCCCAGAATAAGGCATCCTGTTCGGCGCGCAACTGATCACTCAGCCGATTTGCTGGCAGCTGCACATCGGCATACGAAATAATCCCATCTTTGGGAATATCACGCAACAGGGTACACCCTTCCGCCAGACCAATCGGCAACAACCGCTCGGCCTGTACCACATCGGCATTTTCGGCCAACCCATACGTCATGTAGCCACCTAATCCATCCAGGGTCTGGCCGGCATGCAGATCGATCTTGGCTGCCGTAATCACTTCAACCATAGGCCGACCAGCCGCGGCCAGGACAGTATCACCAAACAGGGCTGCCCGCGCCACCGAGTTGGGAACTTCAAAGTGGCACAGGTGATACGGCGTGTAGAAGAGATACAGTGGCCCCTTGCCCAGTTTATACAGATTAAGATAATGCTGCATCCGCGGATGGTCGTGCGTGCCGAGTACGAAGACACCGGGACCGGGTGTGGCACCAACCACGTAATCAACAATACCTGGCCCTTCAAGCACAGCCTCAAGTGGATACAGGTCGTGAACCACATCGACCAGCGGTGTACCGGATGGAACGGTTGGGCCGAACATGCCCCGTTTAGCAACCCGCATACCAGTCGCGTTCGCAACCACAGCCTGCTCAAATGAAATTTTCGTTCCATCGGCAAAGCTGGTCACCATATACGGATTTTGCCCCCATTGGCGGGCAAAGTTGGCCTGGGTGGTCGGATTGCGATAGGGATCGTGCAACCCTTTGATATTCCCGCACAACACCGGCTTCACCCCTAGCCCGCACGCGAAACGGTAGAGGTTCATGGTCACTCCCGGCTGATCACCGTCCGACAGCGTAAAGATTACACCGTGGCGCCGAGCGTAGACCTGCAAAATTGCGCCGAGCGTACCATCAAGTTCAGCATTCATGGTCACGACGTGTTTGCCGTGACGCATGGCCATGAGAGCAACCTGCGCACCGAATTCAACTGCACCGGTCACTTCGATCACAACATCAATACCTTCGGCAGAGCAGAGCATGAGAGCATCATCGGTCACAGCCGGGGCACCGGCCGCGAGAGCTGCCGCCAAGGTTGCCGGTGAGTCAACGTATTGAATCGAATCATGCGGCACATCGGCTTCAGTATACGCCTGTACTGCCCGCTCAAGCGTGCGGTTGGCGATTGCTACTAACCGCATACCACGAGTGTAGCGAATGATCTGAAGGGCAATACCCCGCGCCATGAAGCCGGCCCCTACCATTCCCACCCGAATCGGGCGGTTCTCGGCTTCAGCGCGTTGGAGTGCGGTATCGACAAGGATCATAGGTTTCTCCGCTAAAAGGTGTTGGGAAAAGAGGCAATAATAATAATCATCGTGCTGCTGCTTCAGGCAATAAGCTGAAAGCGGTTGGACGGTTGTGCCTGGTCAGATGGGCAAAGGCTATACCTTTGCCCGTCTCTTTTAAGAAGCCATCCGAAACATCGCTTCTGAGGCACTTTCCGTAGGGCGAGATGCCATCTCGCCCCACGTTTCGGATAGGCTCTAAATAGACCTCAGCGATATTCGCAGTTGGAAACAGCCACGAGGTATCTCATTTCCGTTTACTAACCGGTAAACAACGGCCAGCGCTTATCCTTCTCGCTCATCTCGGTTACCGGCAACGGCCACTCGATACCGAACGCTGGATCATCGTAGCGCACACCACCTTCGGCGCTGGGTGTATAGTACTGTGAAACCTGGTAGAACACTTCCGTATCATCCTCAAGAGTCTGGAAGCCGTGCGCAAAGCCTTCCGGGACATACAATGCCAGCCGATTCGCAGCAGTCAATTTTACGCCAATCCACCGCTTGTATGTCGGTGAGTCAGGGCGCAAGTCGATGATCACATCGTAGATCGCACCACGGATACAGCGCACCAGCTTGGTCTCGGCGTAAGGTGCATGCTGAAAGTGCATACCACGCAGCGTACCGGCTACCCGGTTGTAGGAGAGGTTCATCTGCACCACCCGATCAACCAGACCGTGCTCAGCAAATTCGTCTTTCGCCCAAACTCGGGCGAAGAAACCACGATTGTCTTCGCGTGGCTCCAACTCGATAATGTGGGCATCTTTCAATTCGGTAGGAATGAAGCGCATGGTTATCAGCTCCTCCAGAACAGTTCGGCGTCAAGCTGACGAGTTGCGATCAAATGACGCAACATTTTAAGCCGTGTATACGGCGGTGCCTCAAAAATTTCGCGTGTCATACCGATTCGCTCAAAAATATCGCGGAGTTGCCGGGCACCAGCAACCGCATCATACCGGCAAGCGAAACCGGGGAGGCGCGTCGCAATTTTGCTAAAATCAACCCGGTAGCTCCGATTATCGCCATCGTTCCGACCGAACGTCAGCTCACAGCCGGGGAAGACTTCGGCGACAATTTCGGCAATTTCGCGCACACGGTAATTATACCGGCTATCGCCAACATTGAAAACCTGGTTGTGAATCGCTTCGCGGGGTGCTTCCAGGGCACAGGCCACCGCCTGGGCAATATCAAGGATGTGTACCAGCGGTCGCCACGGTGTACCATCGCTCACCATCGCAATTTTACCGGTTGTCCAGGCCAGGCCGGCCAGGTTATTGAGCACTACATCGAAACGCTGACGTGGTGATGGCCCAAACGCAGTTGCGTTGCGCAAAAAGACCGGCGAGAAGGAGTCGTCGGCAAGTCGCGCCAGGTCATGCTCAACCAGTACCTTACACTCGGCATAGGCGGTTTGGGGATTGACCGGCGATTCCTCGGTTTTGATCTCACCCTCTTCACCAATGCCGTAGACCGAACACGACGACATGTACACAAAACGGGTGATACCCGCGGCCTTTGCCGCTTGCGCCAGTTTGACGCTCCCCTGATGATTGATTTGAAACGTCAGTTCACGGTTGAGCTGGCCGAGCGGATCATTCGATAACTCGGCCATATGTACTACAGCATCAAACCCAACCAGATCACTCACGGTCAGACGGCGAATATCCTGTACGATAAGCGCCGGTTGCCGTTGACCACTGTGGAAGAGCCAGCCGCTTTCGTAGTAGCCGGTATCAACCCCAACGACCTCATGGCCACGCTCGATTAGGTAAGGAGCGGTAACGATCCCAATGTAGCCACCACTGCCGGTTAAAAGGACTTTCATAGCTCTCCCCCTGCTTACACCCAAATCTTCCATGGTGCCTTACCACTTTGCCAAAGTTCTTCCAGATAATTCTTGTCGCGCAGGGTATCCATTGGCTGCCAGAACCCATGGTGGCGATAGGCTGCCAGTTGGCCGCTTAGAGCTAACTGTTCGAGTGGCTCGCGTTCCCAGACGGTATCGTCACCAGCGATGAGATTAAAGACTGCCGGTTCTACCACGAAAAAGCCACCATTAATGTAAGCACCATCACCGCTTGGCTTCTCTTTGAAGCTTGCAATCAGGCTCTGGTCTTCGGCCAGCGTGAAGGCGCCAAAACGGCCCGGCGGTTGCACAGCGGTCAGCGTTACGGTCACCCGTTGCTCACGATGATAGGCAATCAACGCCCGAATGTCCACATCGCTCACGCCATCACCATACGTCAGGCAGAAGGTTTCGTCACCAACGTATGGTTGGATGCGTTTAATCCGCCCGCCCGTCATCGTCTTCTCCCCGGTATCAATCAGGGTTACCTGCCACGGTTCAATAGCCGTGTGATGTACAGTCATGCGATTCTCACGCATATCAAAGGTCACGTCGGCATGATGCAAATAGTAGTTGGCAAAATACTCTTTGATCATGTGCCCCTTGTAGCCGCAACAGATGATGAATTCGTTGATCCCGTGAGCGGAATAGACCTTCATAATGTGCCAGAGAATTGGTCGATTGCCAATTTCGACCATCGGTTTCGGGCGAATAGTACTCTCTTCGCTGATCCGTGTGCCGTAGCCACCAGCCAGAATAACCGCCTTCATACGATTCGCATTGCCTCCTTGTGCTTACAATTCACCACGTCGTTGCAGTTCTTGCCGAAACCAGGGTATTGTCTGCTCTAAGCCTTCACGCAACGTCACTTTCGGTTCCCAATTGAGAATTCGGTGCGCTTTGGTAATGTCCGGTTGCCGCACTTGAGGGTCGTCTTTCGTGCGCAAATTGCGGTAAACGACTCCAGCCTTGTTGCCCGTGATCTCATTCACAATCTGGGCAAACTCGGCTATCGTAAACTCACCCGGATTACCGATATTGACCGGTTCGACTTCATCACTGAAGAACAATCGGTACACACCTTCAACCAGATCAGAAACGTATTGGAACGAACGGGTCTGGCTGCCATCACCGTAGATGGTAAGCGGCTCACCGCGCAGTGCCTGTGAAATAAAGTTGGGCACGACCCGCCCGTCACGCAACCGCATACGCGGGCCATAGGTGTTGAAAATGCGGACAATGCGGGTCTCAACCCCGTGATACGTATGATAGGCCATCGTCATCGCCTCGGCGAAACGCTTGGCCTCATCGTAGACGCCGCGCGGTCCGACCGGATTCACGTGCCCATAATAACTTTCGGGTTGCGGATGCACCTGTGGGTCGCCGTACACTTCTGAGGTTGAAGCGAGTAGAAAGCGAGCACCTTTTGCCCGCGCCAGACCAAGCGCCTTGTGTGTACCGAGAGCACCTACTTTGAGGGTCTGGATCGGTAGCTCAAGGTAATCGATTGGCGAAGCTGGTGACGCAAAATGTAAAACGGCGTCAAGCGGGCCTTCAATGTAGATGTAGTTGGTGACATCGTGGTGAATGAAGAGGAAGCGAGGGTGTCCGGCTAGATGAGCGATGTTGTCAGTATTGCCGGTGATCAGATTATCCATTGCGATCACCGTATGACCTTCGGCGAGAAAACGATCACAGAGGTGTGAACCGAGAAATCCTGCTCCGCCGGTAATTAACACGCGCATAGATGATGTGCTCCTTCGTTGCTTTTCAGCCTGTATTTTAACTGTCATCGTGAAGGTTTGATGAAAATTGTACCGATACCTAATTAAACTCCTTCTACCTGTGCGTCCCAATAGTGGTGGCGATGCTCACGGTAGAAAGCAATAGTACGAGCCAGACCGGTGCGGAGGTTAATTCGCGGCTGCCAGCCCAACGTGGTGCGGACCCGCCGATCATCGGCATAGTAATCACCAATATCAATCGGCTTGCGGTCGGCTGGATAGGGAATGATCTCAAAGCTGCCCCCGCCGGCCACCTCAACCGTCAGCGCGGCCAGGTCACGTAGATTGATGACTTCAAGCCCACCTACATTAAAAATTTGTCCACTGGCAGCCGGATGCAACGCTGCCAGCAAGAGTGCATCAACGCAATCGTCGATGTAAGTAAAATCACGCAACTGACGACCATCACCCCACACCTGGATTGGCTTCCCTTCGATAACATTCCTAATCCAGACACCGAGGAAGGTCTGGCGCGCATCTTTCACCCGCATCCGTGGACCGTAGGTGTTGGTCAGGCGTAACGCGCATGCCCGAATGCCATAGACATTGTTGTAGAGAATGTGATACCATTCGCCGGCCATTTTATTGATGCCATTCACATCAACCGGATGCAAAAGATGTCGTTCATCTACCGGCAGGTAATCGGGCTTACCGTAAATCTGGCGGGTTGAGGCATACACGATAGTGATGTTTGGATTGTGTTTACGGCACGCTTCGAGAATAGAGAGCTGTGCCCGGCAATTGATGTCGAGATCGATATACGGATTGCGCATCGAATCGAGATGGCTGGTCTGGCCGGCCAGGTTAAAGAGCACATCCTGCCCCTGGACCAGATAGTTCATCGAGTATTCATCACGCACATCGGCAATATTCACGCGCACCCGATCTTCGATTCCGGCGATGTTGTAGAGATTCCCCCCGTACTCTGGGATCAGCGAATCGACCAGAGTGACGTTCGCGCCCAGTTCAACCAGACGATGGGCCAGATTTGAGCCGATAAAACCCAGGCCACCGGTGATTAACACCCGTGCCCCGGCAAACGTTTGTAGATTTACCATATCCCACCCGCTCGAATCGTCTCGGCAACCAACATAATCTCTTCATATGTCAATTCCGGGCACATTGGCAGCGATAAAATGCGTCCGGCCAGATCTTCGGTCACCGGCAGGCTTCCTGGATGATAGCCAAGATCGGTGTAGGCCGGTTGTAGATGGGTTGGTACCGGATAATGAATATCACAACCAATGCCGTTGGCAAGGAGATGGTCACGTAACCGATCACGGCTGGCCCGATCGGGCAACGTTGCCACGTAGAGATGATACACATGACCCGGCTCGTCAACCGGTAGCCCAAGCGGCAGGTCGGCCAATGCAGTCGCGTACCAGGCTGCCCGTTCACGACGGGCCGCATTGGCGGCGGCAAGATGCGGGAGCTTGACACGCAGGAGAGCTGCCTGTAGCTCGTCGAGACGCGAATTTCGCCCACCCACTTCGCTCGTGTAGTATTTGCGTTCCCAGCCATACATGCGCAGCCGACGAAGTTTGGCCGCCAGCAGATCATCGTTGGTTACTACCGCACCACCATCACCAAGCGCACCCAGATTCTTGCTGGGGTAGAAGCTAAACGCTGCCAGATTACCCCATTGCCCGGCCATCCGTGGTTGTCCATCAGCACCGGTACGCCAGGCACCATGCGCCTGCGCTGCATCTTCAATGACGACGAGACCGTGCCGTTCGGCCAATGCCGTAATAGCCGCCATATCGGCCAGCCGCCCGAACAGGTGTACCGGAATCACTGCTTTCGTGCGCGGAGTGATAGCCGCCGCCACTGCCGCCGGATCAATATTCTGCGTAGCGGCATCAACATCAACCAGTACCGGACGTGCACCAGCCTGAAGAATAGCAGCAACATCGTACATGCACGCATTCGCGACGGTAATCACTTCATCACCAGGGCCGATCCCGGCAGCCGCCAGTGCCAGGTACAACGCTTCGGCACCACTGGCCACACTAACACAATGGCGAGCACCACAAAAAGTGGCAAACTCCTGCTCGAATGTAGCAACTTCATGACCCAAAATATACCAGCCGCTCTCAATCACACGACCGGCAGCAGCGATCAGGTCTGCGGTGAGTGCCTGATGACTGCGTCGTAAATCGCCGAACGGCACCCGCCATGACGTTGTCATAGATATGCTCCTTTGCTAATATTGCATACCCGGTTGTGCTCACAACGATAAAGATACGCGCAGAGCCGTCATTGGTATTCAGCATGTACCTTGTATTGCCCAGGTACTATAGCGTAATAGTACCTGATTCTGATTGCATGTTGCTCACATTCAGGATACAGTGGAACCATCAATCTGTTCAGAAAGGAGGTGAAAGCAGATGGTCGTTACATACTTACTGCGTCTCGTACACACATTACGGCTGCACCGCGAGCGCGGACAGGGGCTAGCCGAGTACGGGTTAATTATTACATTAATTGCTCTAGTTTGTGTATTGGCAATCAGTGCGATTGGCGGCTCACTGTCCGACATGTACAAAACCGTTGCGGCGATCTTCCAGTAGTCATTATCCGTTGATCTGGTCTGAATCTCTCTGCAAGACGGCACGCTGCGCCATTGTGGGCAGCGTGCCGTGTTTTTAGAACATCGGGCTGGTACCGGATTAGAACGTATCTCATTAGCCTGCTCTGCTGAATACACACCCGCACATATGCCGCATACCACACCTGGAATGCGAAATTACAGCCGCTGAACCAGACTCATTCATCACCACGATCATAGAGGAAGAGTAGTCCGTGTCTATGCAACTTGTGGCAGACGGCTCCCACACTGCTATAGAAGCGTGACCGAATGCCATTATCGTACAAACGCTCGCGAAACTCGCGAGAGGTGTAATGCCTGTCACATCACTTCACTGCTCCGAGATAACTTCTCCCTACTCTTCGGCCACCTTCGCCAGCCGCACTCGATCCAGCACAACCACCCGGCCACGCTCTAACTTGACCAGACGTTCTTCGGCCATCCGTCGTAGTGCTCGTCCGGCAATCTCGCGCACGGTACCGGTACGTTCGGCCAATTCCTGCTGTGTGACTTCAGCAGTGCCTTCGGCTGCCTCGGCCAGCAATAGACGAGCCAGACGGGCACGTACCGAACGAAAGGCCAAATCCTCGACCAGGGTAACCAGCTTGCGCAACTGACCGGCCAGATCAGCGAGCGCTGCCAGCGCCAGATCGGGGTGTTTCCGAATGAGCGCCAGCAAATCATCGCGTACCAGCAGTAAACAGGTAACCTGACTCATCGCCCGGGCAGTAGCCGGACTTAACCCGGCATCGAAGATCGGCACCGCGTTAAAATATTCTCCCGGCCCAACCATTGCCAGCACCTGTTCGCGACCATCAGGTGCCGTGCGTGAGAGTCTGACCCGACCGCGCACCACAAAGAAGATCGCGTGTGCCGGCTGGTCTTCATAGATGATATGCTGACCGGGGCGATAATGACATATCTGCACACGACGGGCAGTATCGGCCAGAGTTGCCTCATCGAGCGTGGCAAATAACGGAATAGCGCGCAGGTCTTCAATCGTCATTGCGCTGCCCACAATGTGTATCACATACTGCACAGCAGGCACAGTGCCGCTGTTGCTATTCATTATAGAGAGTTTTGTACGTGAGAATGTTACAGTGGAGTGGTGGGATGTTGTGATGTGTTCATCAACGATGACCTGTTCGCTTCTGACCGCTCAGAGGCCAGAACACAGAGAAACCGGGCATCTCGCCTATTGAGGAGAATGTCTTCATTGGCAAAGCCGAAGGGGTGGCCGGCCTGTCACCCACCTCTTGTATGCCCGATAGTTCAGACAATGCCTGGCAACCCCTTTACCATACCAAAGCTGATATGCTGTTCCGGTAGCGATAGGTATGATCGACCTGAGCCTCCTGGTAATGCTTTAAGCGCCTTATTGCCATCCAGGATCGACTCATCTCATCACCAGCCGATACACCCCACCTGCCCGATCCAGCAGATACACCTCCCCTTGCTCATCTAGACCGAACGACGTGGTTTGGATCGGTAGCCGGGCAATCAGTGCGTGTTGCCAGGTCTCACCATTTGCCCACAGCGCCCATAGATTGCCGGTACAGAAATCGGCGTAGAAGTAGACACCGTGTAATGCCAGTTGCTGAACCCCGCGATACACGTCACCACCGGTGACTGAACAACCACCACTCGCGCTATCGTGTGGATAAACCGCGACCGGTAAGACCAGTCCGGTCGAATCACAGCTTGCCGGTCGGTAACACTGGTCGCCTTCCATCAGACGCCAGCCATAGTTGAGACCGCCTGTCGCTGCGGAGGCAACATTGATCTCCTCCTGTTCATTCTGACCAACATCCGCAATGAAGATCAGGTTCGTAACCGGATCGAAGGTGAAGCGCCAGGGATTGCGTAAGCCGTAAGCCCAAATCTCTGGCAATGCATCGGCTGTATTCACGAAGGGATTATCGGCTGGGATTGCATACGGCTGCCCGTTATCAATGTCGATCCGCAACAACTTACCGAGTAACGTATCCAGCCGTTGCCCGGCATCGAGTGGATCGCCGGCACCACCGCCGTCACCGGTACCGATGTAGAGATAGCCGTCATTGCCAAATAGTAATAACCCGCCATTATGGTTGGCTGCCGGCTGCTCAATCCGCAACAGCTCACGAGCACTGGCCGGATCGGCCTGATCCGAGCTAGGATCGGCGCGATACTCGGCAACAACCGTGTCACCGTTGGTGTTGGTATAGTTCACAAAGAAACGTCCGTTCCCGGCAAATTGAGGGTGAAACGCGACACTCAGCAAGCCCTGTTCATTGCCACGCGAGCCAACCTGTTCGCGAATATCGAGAAACGGCGTTGACACCTTCGCGCCGTTTCGCAAGACCCAGATGCGACCGGCCTGTTCGACCACAAAGAGGCGGCCACTGCCATCGCCAGCATGCGTGATATGGGTCGGTCGTGAAAAACCATCAGCAACCTGTTCCAGAGCATAGCTGAACATAGTGGGATCAACCACGACCACCGGTGAGGTTGGCGCAGGCGTCGGTGCAGGAATTGGCGGTAGCGTAGCGGCGGGTGGTGTGGCTGATGGCTCCGGGAGAGGAGATGCGGTGGTAGCCGGCGTCACGATTGGCGCAGCAGGCGGTGCGGGCGAATCGCTAGCGATACGTTCCGGGATACTGGAACACGCCGTCATCCAGAGAATACTCATCAAGATCATCAAGATACGTGGCATCGATTTCCCATCTAGTTACAGAACGTTATCCTACAGGATTCATACCACACCTGGCGTCATGAATGTCGAATGCGTTCTCAGCAAGATTCATTGCCGAGAGAGACAGAGTTATATCAAACCTGATACAGTCCAATGCATAGCCCGCGATCCAAGACGTACCCGTTCGCCGCATTCCTCGAATGGTAATGTGAACGGGCACGTCATCGTCCGTGGGGGTGGGTTCCGTAGGGGCGAGTTTCGTCTATACATTACCCATAACTGGTATCAACCACGTGCGTATCAGCGGGGATGATCGCTATTGGTGTTGTTTTGAGCGACTGGCTTGGTGGCAGTGCGCCGCTCCAGCCGTACTATCACGTGCTGAATGGGTTGCCTTACATGCGCATCATGTGCGTGTCGCGTAGTTTGGAGTGCGGCAGCCATGCTGCCGCGCCAGCCGTGCTCACCATCCGGCGCGTGGCATACTGTTGACCCTGCTGGTCACGAGGATGGTGGATGTATTCGTGACGGTCATCGAGTCGGTCAGGCATGCATGCGATCCCTGCGCGTAGACGGGTATGTTGCAATAGATTTGTGCCTGCGCACCAGCGGTCACGACCAGCACCTGACGGCGGTAGTGGAGATGCCTGCACGCGAGCTGGAAGCCCGCACCACGGGGAGTGCTTGCAGTCCGGTCTGACGCAGCGCGACATGTGGGGAATGCATAGCATTCATGTGCAAGGGACGACAGAACGAGCCGGAAAAGGCGTGTCTTCGATGCTCCAGCACGGTGATGACGTCGGAACGATGCATATCGTTGCGCAAGAGATGGTATCACCAGATGAAGGGTCGCACATCGTATCTGTGATCAGCAGATTGATCGGCGCAACACCTGACCGGCAGGCAAAACGATGAGTGCGGAAACTTGGCTTCCGCACTCCAAACGACACAATGCACACTCTACTCGTGGGGAAGGTGCCCGATCCAGCACGTGATTAGATAGCTTCCACAGAAGCCGCACGCCTTGCACCCGCACCGCTAAAACACCGACGTGCGCTCGGCCAGCTTCTGGTTAATAACTTCCTGGATCGTCTCACGCACTTGCTCGGACAGTGCCAGCACCGTGATCGGATCATCAGCCGCATCGGCGTCGTACTCATCGGTGGCAATCGGCGGACAGAACGTAATACTCCAGCGTGTCGGAAGTGGAATGACACCGAGCAGACCCAACCAAGGAAAGAAGGGCGTGAGCGGAAAATAGGGAAAACCGAACAATTTAGCGATACCCTCAGCGTTCGCCAGCATCGGATAAATCTCTTCCGCCCCTACCACAGCCACCGGTATAATTGGCGAACGTGTCCGTAAGGCAGCCTGGACAAACCCACCGCGTCCAAAACGGGCCAGCTTGTAGCGATCCTTGAAGAGTTTGCCAACCCCTTTCAAACCTTCAGGAAAAACACATACCAGCTCATCCTGTTCAAGTAACCGGATCGCGTTTTCCGGAATACCGGGCACCTGCCCTAGCGCAGCCAGGGTTGGGGCGATGATCGGTAAGGTGCTGAACCAGTGTAAATGCAGCGAGCGCACAATTCGTTCATTCTGGGCCGGGTGTTCATTGAAAACTGCCGTAGCAATCATCGCCCCGTCCCACGGTAGTACGCCGCTGTGATTTGCCACCAGCAAAGCCCGCCCACTGACAGGTACGTGTTCGAGACCGGTGGCAGTCACCCGCCACCACGTACTATACATAAACGAGAGAAATGGACGGGCAATCTCGATAATCTCCCGATCCATCCCAAACGGATCGGTACTGTATTCACCACGCAGGCGGCGTTGAATAAAGGATGCCTGTTCATTGATTTGATACTGCAAGATCATCCCGACCCCCTTCCAGAAATCAGGATCGAGATAGTCACGCAGATCAACACCTTGCAGCATGCTATTCATGCGCTCGACCTGCTCGTTGGTCATGCGTTGCAGATTTTCACCAATGAGCCGAATGACACCAGCAGCGAACTGACCGAGCGCAGCCTGGGGGGCAGGTTGTTGCTCACTCTGCTGACGAATATCAATCTCCACCTCGAAAAGCTGTTCAGCCGAACGACCGAATGCTGACGGCTCGTCCCAGCTCGTTAGCGACGGTGAAGGTTGCGGCGAATCGAGAGCTGGTGTCGGCTCGACAGCTCCATCAACGTGATTGGGAGCAGCGGTTGTCGGCGTCTCTGAGGTTGTCTCAATGCTCACCGCCTTTGTCCGGCGCCGCCGGGGATGCTGAACCTCTGTATCACTGGTCAGTGGATCAACCGGCTCGTCGTTCATCGTGCATTCTCCTGCGATTGAAAAATTCATCGAGGGCGCGGGCAGCCGTAACACGCTCCTCTTCTGGCGACAACGGCTTCAGTGAGTCGAGAGCCGTTGCCATATCGTAGTGGGCCGACCATCCTAGCAAGCGACAGGCACGCTCAGGATCGATAGTACAACGGTAGCGCAAGAAATCAACGTCGAAGGGCCATCCTGTCGGCGGCTGGTTGTCGAAGAGAGGGCCTAATACCGGTACCGGCTGATGTCCCAGCCGGCGAATGACCTGGCTCAGTGGCATCGATTGCGCTGGAGCGAGATTGAACGCACCGCCAATCGGTTGCTGCACCGCCGCCAACACTGCCTGAGCAGCATCGGTGATGTGGAGTAACTGGATCATTGGGTCGAAGCCGAACAACATCTGGGGGGCTGGTGCGCGCAGATAGCGCATCAGCGGGCTATCCTGGTCAAGCAGCGGTGCATAGCGCAACACCGTCACTGTAATTTGAGGGTGGCGGGAAGCGAAATCGGCCACCACCTGCTCCACTTCACCCAGAGTATGCAGGAGGCCCCAGCTATGCTGCGTCTTGATCGGACGCTCTTCGCTGATCAACAACGGATTCAACGGACTGGCGCCATAGATCCAGCCATGACTGCGTAACACAACATGGCGTATGCCGGCAGCACGACAGGCACCGAGCAACTCCATCGTGCCAATGACATTGTGCTGAACCGTCGTTTCGTGGTCAGGCAGTGGTTCATCGAACCCCAACAGATCGCAATGAACGACGGTGTCTATCTGCTCATGGCGCAATAACTCAAGCAACTGATGACGATCAAGTCGGGCTACCAGCCAGTCGGCTTTGCCGATAGGAGCTGTTGGTGGTTGTTGTCCCAGGACGATAACCTCGTGATGCTGGCTCAACACCTGGGCGGCCTGCGTACTTAACATTCCTTTTGCGCCGTTGATAAGCACCCGCTTCATGGCAATATTCCTACATTTTCGCGCAACCAGCGCTCAAGCTCTTCCCGATCCATATCACCGTGGCTCAATGCCCGAAACACCCAGGCAATCTCATCAGGTCCAACTTCCGGTCGTAAACAGGCTCCATTGATCGCAAGAAAGCGGAGCAGGCAGGCAAATGCAGTCGCCTCGTTAGCCGAATTGAAGGGATGATGCTTCACGAGCAAAAAGGTGAAGACAGCGGCTTTACTGCACAGATCGGGATACAGCTCGGTTTCAAAGAGAATTTGGCGTGGTGCCTGCAAGACCATCTGCAACCGATCCTGGCTTTTAATGCCGAGCAGTCCGCCGTAGCGCTCTATGACCAGGGTATGCAGATCAAGCACATCATCCAGTGACAGATAGACGATGTCGGTCGCTTCCTCGTCAAACATCACACCATCTCGCGTCTATATCCCGACAATCTGCCGAAACGCTCGATCATACTGATCACACATTGCTTCAGCCCATGCCCGCAGATGGGGACTCATAGGCCGGCGAATGAGCAGTTCTCGTTCGGTGAAGACCAGTTCAACCAGCTCTTCTTCGCCGAGACCAATCGCTTCAATCCAGCGTTGCACAACCGCAGGCAAACTCTCACGCTCAACCGTAAATGAGCGGGGCATACGCTCCTCCTTTCCGGCGATAGATTGCCTGCACCGCTCGCTACTCATCAGACCGTTCCCGCAAATGCGGGAAGAGAATCACTTCGCGAATGTTAGACTGATCGGTCAAGACCATCACCAGGCGGTCGATACCGACACCGAGACCACCGGTTGGTGGCATACCGTAACGGAGCGCATTGATAAAATCTTCGTCCATCTGGTGCGCCTCTTCATCACCGGCAGCGAAGGCGTATAACTGTTCACGGAAACGTTCTTCCTGGTCGAATGGATCATTCAACTCGGTGAAAGCATTGCCAATCTCCATACCGGCGATGAAGGCCTCGAAGCGCTCGGTAAAATCAGGCCGATTGGGAATCCGCTTCGCCAGCGGTGACATCGCCACCGGATAATCAATGATGAAGGTTGGTCGGAACAGATGAGGTTGTACAAACTCCGAGAAGAGTTCGTCAACCTGCTTGGCCCACGACGCCTTGCGTTCAACCCGCAATCCACGTGCGCTGATAGCTTCTTGTAAGGCATCCAGATCGGTGATCTGGGTAATGTCGATACCGGTGCGGTCGGCAATCGCTGTTGCCATCGCAATGCGCGGCCAGGGTGGACGAAAATCAAGTTCACGGCCCTGATAGGTGATCGTTGTGGTGCCGTGGACAGCCAGACAAATCTCGCTCAGCATCTCTTCCACCAGAGTCATCATAGCGTAATAATCGGCATACGCCTGATAACATTCCATCATGGTGAACTCTGGATTGTGTGAGCGATCAACCCCTTCATTGCGAAAGTTCTTCCCGATTTCGTACACACCGGGAAAGCCGCCAACAATCAGGCGCTTGAGGTAGAGTTCGGTGGCGATCCGCAAATAGAGATTCTGGCCCAGCGCATTGTGATAAGTGATAAAGGGACGTGCGGCGGCCCCACCGTAGAGTGGTTGCAACACCGGGGTCTCAACTTCAAGAAAGCCTCGTTCATCCAGGACGCGCCGCATCGTGCTGATGACACGGGCCCGCGCCCGGAAAATCTCGCGGCGGTCGCGATTAACGATCAGGTCGAGATAACGCTGGCGATGGCGCTCTTCCACATCTTGCAGACCGGACCATTTTTCAGGGGGCGGATTAATCGCCTTGGCCAGTATTGCCAGCTCACGCACAAAGAGCGATCGTTCACCGGTCTTGGTGCAACGTAATACACCACTCGCCTGGACAATATCGAATGTGTCGAGCTGATCGCGAAAACGCTCGAACCATTCATCACCTATATCGGCCCGACTCAGCCAGAGCTGAATCTCACCCGTTCCATCTTCTATATGGGCAAACGCAATCTTGCCCATAATGCGGCGCGCACCGATGATGCGTCCGGTCAGAGTCAGTGTGGTGGACTGGGCGGCCAGATTATCAAACACAGCCAGCGCTTCGGCAATGGTATGGCTGCGGTAACAGCGAGGTGGGTATGGATCGAGACCGGCAGCACGCAATTCGGCCAGCTTTGCCGCACGTTGGGCCTGTAAATCATTCAATTCCATAGTATGTTTTCACAATAATATCAAGCCAGAGATATAGAAAGCACCGGCACAGCTCTTCCCATTATACCGGAAAAAAGACAACAGGGCATCGGTTTCCCGACGCCCTCTCCAAGCAACAATCAGTACCAGGTAATCAGCAACAACCAGACAGTTGTCGCTGACAAAGGTGGTTCACCCGTCCACAATCATTAAATTACTAACGCACTTTGAGAATGGTTAATTTCATGACGCCGGAAGGTGTGTGAACGGTCACCTTATTACGTGCGCGCTTGCCGAGCAGTGCAGCACCGAGCGGTGACTCATTTGAGATACGGCCCTGGCGCGGATTGGCTTCCGCACTACCAACAATCGTCCAGGTCTCTTCTGAGCCATCGTCTTCAAAACGCACGGTCACAGATGAACCAACTCGTACTTCGCCATTGCTGGCCTGATCCTCATCAATGACTTCAGCGCGTGAGAGCAAGTGCTTCAGCTCGCGAATACGACCTTCAAGGAGCGCCTGTGCCTTTTTGGCATCCTCATATTCACCGCTCTCGGAAATATCGCCCAATTCTTTGGCCGCTGCGATCCGTTCGGCAATCTGCTTACGCTCAACCGTGGTTAGATACTCAAGCTCTGCCTCCAAACGGGCGCGACCTTCGCGAGTCAGATACGTTGGCTTCTCTGTCATCACTACTGCCTCTACGCTGCCCGCACCGCCCAACCGGACGGTCGGAAAACCCTCAATATAAAAAGAATAACTGAGAGCACATCTCTCAGTTGAAGTCAGGCAGGCGGTGCAATCCACCACATACCTTGCCACAATTATATGAGGTTAGCAGCAATTTGTAAAGAGGGGCACAATTGCAGACCAGTAACTCACTGTGGAGACTGTTTGGAAATTGGTTCATCACGCCGCTTGATCATCGTTTCCTATCATCTCGCTATACCCATAACGTCATGCCCTGTTCTGTCCGGATGAGAGTAGCGCATATGCTGTTCCCGTACTCTACCCGCTCTGAACTACCCTATAGCCCAATGACGCCGGGCTGACCAGGGTGTGAGTATTCATAGCAGAATTGACGGCACTGGCGAGGGTGAGCTGTGCCACGAACGCATCGGCAGGGGCGACAGCCACGATCCCCTGCGTCAGGTCAATCACACCCGACCCATGTTTTGGGTAATACGTGCACACCTCTGGCGGGAATTACTGGTGAACGGGAATAGAACCTCGCCCCACGATCCGCTACCTAACACGCCTCGTGGATAATAACATAACCTAAGCTGCCACCTACGCTGTGAGCAAGCCACGAAAGACTACCTGCAATGATGAACAGCACGACGCTGCGTACAACATTGTGCAGCGTACCTGACCGGTATGAATCATTTGGGTCGCAGCCAGTTCCGTAAACGCACTACGTCACGCCCATCTGGTATGCCCATTCGCCGTATCGCTGTGGTGGTATAAGGTGGCACCTTGGGCGACGATCTATCCGCGTGCATCCGCCTCACCCGCGTCCATCCGTGTTCCACCCCTCCCCCGTCGCGCTCAACGACCCGCACCGCGGTAGTGACGTAAGG
>NZ_DAOUBI010000104.1:0-24347 GCF_034432675.1 Chloroflexus sp.
TGCTTGCTACGATCTTAGAGACGGTCAAGAATGAATGAGATAACTGCTCGTAAATGTTTTTTGAAACAGGTTCTAATATCACAGCTTCTAGCGGTCGTGCTCTGTGTGGATGGATGAAATGGCTTCTAACCCTGATGGATCACCAACATTCACTCGCTCAAACA
The DNA here is from genome assembly GCF_034432675.1 of Chloroflexus sp. Taxonomy (GTDB): domain Bacteria; phylum Chloroflexota; class Chloroflexia; order Chloroflexales; family Chloroflexaceae; genus Chloroflexus. The sequence continues at coordinate 165 of NZ_DAOUBI010000104.1, forward strand.
TGCTCGCGATAGTCATCGAGCGTCAGTCGTATTTGTTGCAATAGCTCGCGGGCCAGGCCACGTCCAAACTGAGCCTGGGCCAGTGATTGCAATGGTGATAGGCGTTCACGCCATGCTTCAACTGTAGCCGGCACCCCATCGGCAAAAGCCGTTGCCCAAAGCGAGTGCATAGCCTCGCTCCCAATCACATCAGCAATCACGCTGCGCATTTCGGCTGCCAAATCGAGTAACCGCCGCCGCAGGATCACGAGGGTCACATCATCACTGAGCACACCATTCGTCCAGGTACGAACCTCTTGCACCAATGCCGCAGCTAGCGCACGAGGCTTACGCTGTGGCTGAGCCATTATCAGTTCGACCAGACGCTCGAAACCCAAAATCGCACCATCCGCACGGGTGGCTTCAATCAGACCATCGGTGTACAACAGCAGGCTTTCACCCGGTGCAATGACCGCATTCAATTCGGTATATTCGCTCTCGCTATCAACCCCTAATGGTAAGCCGCTGATCTCTAGCTCCTGGATCGTATCGGTAATCAACAACGGAAAGGTATGACCGGCATTCGCACAACGTACCGCTCCCGTATGCGGTTCGAGGTGCAGATACAGCATCGTGACCATGCCATGCGGAATTTCGCTCAAGATACCACGATTTACGGCAGCTATCGTCGATGCCGGATCGGCATACCGACGGGCTTCGTGGCGAAAGACGGTACGTGCCACGGCCATCCGTAGAGCCGCAGGTAAACCTTTGCCGCTGACATCACCGATCATGATGCCGTGCAGGCCATTAGCCAGAGGGAGAAAATCGTAGAGGTCACCACCTAAATCACGAGCCGGCAATGAGATCGCCGTCACTTCCCAGCCGGGGAGATGAGGCGCCACCTCTAGCAAGAGGCCCTGCTGAATATCACGGGCAAGCTGCAACTCCTGTTCAATCTCGCGGGCACGCTGCTGGGCGGCCTCATCGACTGCCGGTTCACGAAGAACAGGTTCTCCTGGCGAGTGACGTTTTGGCACGACTATTCGTCTGCGCTGGCGATGACTTAACAGACTCGGCCAGACCCGGCGCCGTGGGGGCAATTCCGGCAGCAGACGATCATGACGGACGGGCATTTAACGCTCTCCCTCAAGCCGGCCGATCCAACGCCGGCAACTCTCAATCAGCCATTGTACTGCAACCCCTTCCAGAAGCTGATCAGGTGGTAGATTGTTTAATAAGCGTTCAGCATTTCGATATTCGCGGATCGCCTCGGTGATCTGTCGGTTCTGACGGTAGCACTCGGCCAGATGGAAGGCCACCAATGGATGGTCACGGTTCAAATACCGTGCCCGCTCCAGGTGCCGAATGGCAAGAGGCATTTGTTGTTGTCGCTCATAGATCAAACCCAGCAAGAGATACGCCTCGGTCAGTAGTGGATTCAGCTCCAGCGCACGCCGTGCTTCGGCCAAGGCCAGATCAAGATCGCCGCGATTGGCATGGGCCAGGGCGGCAAGAGCCAACACCATGGGCGCATGCCGACCGGCCAATGGCGCACGGGCGAATAATTCCAGTGCTGTATCGATTTGGCCATTTTCGATCAACTGGCGACCTTCCTGAACGACGGCTTCCTCGGTAAATAATGTCACTTTTCGTTCGAGCGGACGCGGTGCACGAGTACGCAGAGCCGGTGCCGGCAACCGTTGACCGGTAGTCGTCGGCATCCGCCGGGCCGGCAGCGGATCTTTGCGATACAGAAATGCACCATCAACCGCAACCGGTGTCAGGCGGTCGAAAATGTTCCAGAGCGTTTCGGAGAAGCCAAGGCACAGGATACCGCCATCGGCCAGCGTATCGTAGAAGCGGGCCATAAGGCTACGACAGGTTTCAAGCGAAAAGTAGATCGTTACATTTTGACAAAAGAGGATATGCGCGCCATAAGCTGCTGCTGGAAAGGGTTCGAGCAGATTATGTTGGACAAACGTGACCAGTTGACGTACCCGTTCGTGAATCGACAGGCCAGCATCGGTGGTGGTAAAGAAGCGAGCACGTTGGGCCGGGGTCAGGTTGGAGATCGTTCGCCCACGGTAAACCCCCTGCCGCGCCTTTGCCAGTGCCGACGCACTGAGATCGGTTGCCAGAATCGAAACCGGACGCGGGAGCGGATCGCCGAGAGCTTCCAGCGCGGTTATTGCAATCGAATAGGGTTCTTCACCGGTAGCACACCCGGCACTCCAGATTTTGATCGGCATCCCTGGCGGCAGCGTTGCATGCAATGACGGCAACAACGTTTTACGCAATGCATCCATGTGCGGACGATTGCGAAAGAAGATTGTCTCGTGATTAAGGAGCAGCTCAGCCAGTTGTTGTAACTCAGTCCGGTCAGCGTCTAACACCAGATCGGCTAGATAGCGTGCCGGTGTGCGCGCAGCAGCAGCAGCCCGTCGTTCTATCGCACTGCGGAGGGTAACCAGACGCGCATCATCGAGCAAGACGCCACAATAGTGTGCCAGCAAATCGCGCAGCGGAACAAGAGCTTCTGTCGATAGCGTCATGGCATACTCACCGGCCCGGCAAAGCGCTCACTCAATATCACTATCATCTCTTCGGGCGACAAGACCAGCTCAGCAGCACCCAACTCAATCGCCGCACGAGGCATACCAAAAATGGTACAACTGGCTTCATCCTGGGCAATCGTCAACCCACCGGCCCGTCGAATCGTCCGCATGCCAACCGCCCCATCACGCCCCATACCGGTCAATAATACACCTGCTGCACTGGCTCCGTAGAGTTCGGCAACCGCCGTCATCGTAATATCAATCGAAGGACGTTGGAGCAACAACGGTGACATGCTGAGATGAACAGTGCCATCAGGCTTGATGAGGAGATCGGCGCGATCAGGAGCCAGAATAGCATGACCGGGTCGCAGCAGCATTCCCTCGGTAGCCAGTTCCAGCGGAAGTGCGCTTGCGTTGGCCAGCCATTCGGCCATTCCGGCTCCAAATCCCTGCGCAATGTGCTGCACCACGATGACCGCTGCCTTGAAAGTACGTGGCAGACCGGCTAATAACTGACGAACCACTTTCGGCCCACCGGTCGAGGCGCCGATCACCAGTACCGGAAATTGACCAGGGGCAATGCGCGGGGTACGCACATAGTGCGGCGTATCACCGAGCGAGACTCGTTCTATGGATGGCGATCGGCGACGACCGCGCAGATGGGTTACAACCTTGATACGCGCAATAAGCTTCACCCGTCTGATGAGAACCCGTCGTAGATGATCGAGCGAGTCAGGATCGGTCAGACTTGGCTTTTCCATTACCTCAAGAGCACCGGCGGCCAATGCCTCAAACGAGATGTTGGCATCCTGACCACTGACTGCTGCGGATAAAACCAGAATCGGCGTTGGATGGTAGGCCATGATCTGGCGCGTCGTCTCGACCCCATCGAGCACCGGCATACGTACATCGAGCGTGATCACATCAGGCCGCAGTTCTGCAGTAAGAGCGATAGCCGTCTTGCCATCACCGGCCTCACCGACCACACGGATTGTCGGATCACTTTCAAGCATTTGCCGCAACAACCGACGTATCAGCGCCGAGTCATCGACAACGAGGACGCGCAGAGGGTTTGTCATACACCCCTACCCCATCATTGCGCCACTAAGCGAAGGTAACCTGTTATTCCATATCCAGTACTAGTCGCACTCGGTTAGGGAGGTTGAGAAGATCAATGTCTTTGTTTAGGTAATCATCAACCCCGGCTTCAAACGCTGTGCGCTTGTCATCAGATGAGGTTAGCATAATGATACGTAGATCATCGAGCGTCGGATCTTGACGAATACGACGGCACACCTCGTAGCCATCGATACCGGGCATCTGCACATCGAGCACTAGCAGATCAGGAGGTTCGGCAGCAATGGCGGCCAGTGCCTCTTCACCACTATGAGCAAGGCGAACAGTATAGCCATACATCTCGAGTCGCATCTTGACGATGTCGGTAACAAGACGGCTATCATCAACGACCAGAATGGTTGGCATAGCTACTCCTCGTGGCCGAGCAGTTGCTGAATCACGTTCAGCAAACTGTCTTGATTAAACTGACTCTTCACGATGTAGGCCTGTGCTCCCACTTCCAATCCGCGACGACGATGTTCTTCGGAAGCAAGGCTGGTAATTAAAATGACCGGCAGATCAACGAGGGCCAGTTCATTTCGGATGCGAGTCGTGAGGGTAAAGCCATCGACACGAGGCATCTCGATATCGCTTACTACCAGATCGTATGGCGTCGAACGGAGCCTGTCAAGAGCATCTGCCCCATCAATAGCAACCGTAACATCGTAACCAGCCGATTGGAGGATGCTGCGCAATAATTCGCGTGTCGTAAACGAATCATCAACGACCAGCAAACGTACCGTCCGGGTTGGTTCCGCTACCTGCCTGAGCGCAGGAGCGGCAGGCTTTGGCCGATAACCATTACCCTCGACCAGGTAGAGCGGATTGATCAACAACACGAGACGACCATCTCCCGATTGTACCGCGCCACTCAAGGCCGAACGGCGAGCAAACAGAGGGCCGAGTGGCTTAATCACAGCCTCACGCTCATCGATCACATCGTCAACCAACAAGGCAACGCGATGCTGTCGCGTCTTGAGTAATACAGCCGGTACGCGACGGTAACGCGTGAGTGACGACTCCGCGGGAATAGCCAGTAGTTCGGCCAACGAGAGTAGACTGATCGTGCGTTGCTGATGCGCGAATGTCGGCTGACCATCAATGAATTGAATCTGATCGCACTGTACCCATAAGATACTCCGAATAGTCATCGCCGGCAGCGCCAGTTGGTATTGGCCGACCTGCACAACCACAACCCGACTGGTGATTAAAGTGAGCGGGATCGTGAGCGTGATGGTCGTACCCTGGCCGATAGTCGAATCGATGCGCACCTGTCCGCCTAATTCAAGCAGATTGGCACGCACGATGTCCATACCGACTCCGCGCCCGGAAATTTCGGTAACGTTCGTTGCCGTCGAGAAGCCGGGTTGGAAAATGAGATCGAGCGTCTCTTGCGTATCGAGCTGATCGGCTCGACCGGCAGTCAACAGACCGAGTTCTATCGCCCGGGTGCGGATGCGAGCCGGATCTATCCCCCGGCCGTCATCCTGAATTTTGATCCGCACCTCATTGCCGGCGGACTCGGCACTGATCTGAATCAACCCTGTTGGTGGTTTGCCCTGCGCAATTCGTTCATTTGGAGGTTCGAGACCGTGATCAACCGCGTTCCGTATCAGATGAACCAGTGGATCGCTAATCAACTCCAGCACTTTACGATCAAGCTCGGTTGTTTCACCGCGGATCTCCAGCGCTGCCTGTTTACCGGTCGCCGTTGCCAGATCACGCACCAGACGGGGGAGTGAGTTAAAGATGGTAGCAATCGGTAACAGGCGCACCGCCATGACCTCTTGCTCCAAATCTTTGACCAGTAGATGCTGACGCGACAGGTAACGATCAAGGTTCTCCCGCTGGTTTTGGACACGATCAACGAGAATCCCCTGCACATCACGCAAGGCCGACAGACGCGCATCAAGCGTCTGTCGCTGAATTGATGAGAAACGGAGACGGGACAGCTCTTGTTCAAGTGCCAGCAGCGCCCGTTGCTGGCGCGATACTAATGCATATAACTGTTCTAATTCCGTACTAAGTTCGGTGAGCCATTGTTGCCCAATAGTGAGTTCACCGGCCAGATTGAACAGTTGATCAAGGCGATCAATACGCACCCGCACCGTCTGACGTGAGGTACGCAGTGGCGTGTCGGTTGACGAAGATGACTCTGGCGGGGCAAGTTGTGGCGATGGTGGCGACACCGCGGGGGTTGCCGGAGACGTTCCCTGTAGCGCTTGCAAAAAATCAGGTAGCTGGGCGAGAGTTACTGCGGACAACTGAGGAGTCTCAGCGGTAAGGCGGGTAATCAGATCACCACTTTGCAGCAGCAGATCGACCAATGTTCGTTCAGGTACACGCCGGCCTTCTCGCAGATCACCTAAAATATGTTCCAGTGCATGCGCCAATTGAGCAATCGGATCAAAACCCAGCATGCGCGCCGACCCCTTAATCGTATGGACTGCGCGAAAAGCCCGATCCAGAGCTGCCCGCCGCTGATCATCATCAACCTGCGCCTCCAGGTTTAAGAGGGCATCGTTCAACACCCGTACATTTTCGGCTGTCTCATCACGAAACTGATCGTAGAAGCTGGTCAAATCCATATGGTACAACTGTTCTCAACACCGCGCTCACTGAGAGTCTGGGCAATACTGGCCTGTTCAATGACAGCGTAGTTCGCTCCGCAAATATCTCTCCCATCCATATAGATTGCACCCCACCGGAGCAACCCTTCCGCACTTCACCGTTTTGAAGCAAAGGCTTCCAATTCGCTCAAACCAAACTCAACGGCAGCTCTGAATGACAGACGCTGGCTTTTCAAACATAGCACGAGACGGCTGCTAATGTTCAAAAGAAGCCAGTCCATGCAAGCGAGCTGCAATCGCATTCAACTTGGCTGCCGATTCGGCCATATGGCGTGCACTGAGCGCCGATTGGCGGGCCACCTCAGCAATTTCACGCATTGTCTCAACCACCTGCTCGCTGGCGCTTTGCTGCTGCGCGGTTGCCAGACCGATTTCGGCAGCCGCTTGGGCTGTACGTTCGGCAACCATCACGATGTTATCCATCACCTGCCCGGCACGGTGCGCCAGTTCAACACCACGTTCAACCTCTTTACTCCCCTCTTCAGCAGCCAACACCGCAGCGCTGGTAGCCTGGCGGATTTCGGCAATCACCCCCTTGACCTCTTTCGCTGCAGCGAGCGTGCGATTGGCCAGACTTTTCACTTCAGCGGCGACCACTGCAAAGCGACGCCCATACTCACCGGCACCGGCAGCTTCAATGGCTGCATTGAGCGCAAGCAGATGGGTCTCATCAGAAATGTCATCAATCAGGTCAATAATCTCGCCAATCTGTTGCGACCGCTCACCCAAACCGAGCACACGAGTTGAAATATCTTGTACGCGCTGACGAATCCGCTCCATCGCCTGAATACTCTCATCAACCGCAGTTTGACCACTGCTCAGTTGTTCCAGCGTCTGTTGCGCCGCTTCGGATACATGTTCAGCCGCTTGTGCGATTTGACGGGCAGTACTCCCCAACTCTTCAATCGTTGTCGAGACCTCTGAGACAGCACTGGCCTGCTCGCTGGCACCACCGGCCTGCTGTTGCGAATTGGCTTGCAATTCGGCGGCAGCTGCAGCCAGTTCACTCCCCAGCTCGACCTGCTGGATATTCCTTTCCATCAACTGCTCAGTATTTCGTAACAGCTCTTCGGCCCGTGATTGCGACTCAATCAGGGCGCGGCTGAGATCACGACTACTCAGCCAGGCCAGCGTGCTGATCGAGACGACGGCAATCACTAGAAAACCACTATCGATCAAGAGATTTCCGGCATGGAAGGGTTGCAGCCCCCAGAATTGCTCGGCTAGCAACAGCAACAGGTAAGCGACCAGATTGACAAAACTGACCAGAAATGTATCCTGACCACTACCAAGTAGGCCAGCGCTGACGATGGCGACAAACATAACGCTGACCCGTGCGCCATCAATTCCTCCAAACAGGAGCAGAACCAGTATTGATCCAAATGTCATCGCCAGAAACAGCCAGCGTCGCCCAGAGAGCGTTCGTTCTTGCCCAAATGACCAGCTTGCCAGCCCGTAGAGTGACAGTCCTATCAACGCAATCAGGCTGGCGACCACGAACGAAGCCAGCTTTGCATTACCGGTCAGCCAAAAAACCAGACCGATAACCCAGAACAGAAGCTGAACAATCGCACCAGCTACAACCAGCCATTGCAGAAGCAAACGATTTTCACGGAGAGCCGACAGTTCAGAGAACGAAAAAGTGGTAGTTCGCGAATTCATAGCGCAGCCTCAGCATGTTTCAGGCGCAGACCAAGCGCGAGATCGGTAGCCAATCGTCGCAGATCGAGCATTAAAACCGGCTGTTCATCCAGTAACGCTGCACCGGTCACCCATGGCAACTGCAAACACGCAGTCAGAAACGGTGCGAGGGGCGCCACTGATGGTGGTTCAGCAAGGAGATCAACCCGTACCACGAGTAATTCTACAACCCGCCGTCGCAGATGAATAGTGAGCGCGTGTAAGCGTCCAGAAGCTGGAGGATCGGAAGGATCGAGTAAGGGGCCAAGCTGACTCCGCATGATCGGTCGCCCACGATCATCACGGTCAGCAGTCGAGGAAAAACCAACCGCATCAACATCGTTCTGTTGGCAAAGATAGCGACGGGAGATCGTCTCGATGAGCAGGATCACAGCACCTCCTGCACAAGCACAAACAGCGCTGCCGGATCGAGGATAGCGATGGAGAGATCATCACGGTAGCGATAGACGGCCTGTATCGCCCGTTGAGCCGCTCCGACAAGGTTGATTGGGGGTGGTTCGAGCTGACCCGAATCAATCGTAATCAAATCCACAACCGCATCAACCAGAAGCGCAGCATCTATCTGCTCGTGATGAACCCAGATCAGACGAGTTGTCCGATCAGGAGGCGCCGCCGGCAGGCCTAGAAGCAGACGCGCATCGATCACCGGCAGAATCTGACCGCGCTGATTGATTAAACCGGGAATGGTTGGTGGTGCACCCGGAACCGGTGTTGGTGTCCGCCAGCGCATAATCTCCCGCACCGCCGTGCCAACCAGAGCAACATGCTCGGCTGCCAGACGCACATACAGATATACAGAGGTTTGAGGCTGGCCCGATAATGATTGCATAGATCCTGTATCAGCACCAGATGACCGGAATCTCCGGTAATATGTGTGAGCATACGGCAAGCAGACGCATCAGTCAAGCTACTTGCCGGTATACAATGACTGTGATATAATCGCTGGCGGAACAGAGCCGATCTGGCAGGCGGCAAGCCATCCGCCTGCCAAATTTGTGTGTCAGCGCGCTGTGCAGTCCCGCTGCCATGCGGGCGCCTGCCGGCATCATGCGAAAGGAGCGACGCCGTGTCGCAGCAACTGTTAGAAGAGTTGGGCCGGCGCCAGTACCGCACCGATATTCCCGAATTTCGCGTCGGTGACACGGTGCGCGTCGGCGTAAAAGTGGTCGAAGGAAATCGCGAGCGAGTTCAGGATTTTGAGGGAGTGGTCATTCGCCGCCGTGGCGAAGGGATCAACGAGAATTTCACCGTCCGCCGCATTGCGTCGCACGGGATTGGTGTAGAGCGTACCTTCCTGTTGCACGCCCCACGGATCGACTCGATCAAGGTTATTCGTCAGGGTAAAGTGCGACGGGCTAAACTCTACTACCTGCGTGGGCGTACCGGCAAGGCGGCCCGGATCCGCGAGCGCCGTTAGACCACACGGCACTCATCGCCGACACGATAACGAAGAGGCATTGCAATGCAGTGCCTCTTTGGGTTTTTACTACTCCCTATTTGCCCAAAAATACATCAGGCTTTGTTGCACCAAAGGTGATGTTGCTTATACCAAAACCGTGTGCCTCCTCAGATGCGTATCGTACCGCCTGTGTCCAATCTTAGTCAATTAAGGATACTTGTGATACATCGTACCGCTATCGGCTGCTGGCTGCGGAGGCAAATCAGGCTCGATATCGGAAGACAGCTCTGGGTCACAGGCTGGAACCTGCGCTACTCCGTATCGCCGGCCCCCTGTTGTGCAGCCCATGCTGAGACGCATTCATGACAACCATTTCCTGAACCTCTTGCCTCGCGGTCGTATAATGAGCGTAGGGGTCTTTTATGCAGAAAAAAGGGTAAGCCAATGCAAGACTTTTTTGAATTTAGTCTTGGTGCCAGAGTGTTATACCAGATGGGTCTGGCCGGTGAATTAGGGCAGGTCATCAGCAATGCGTTGCCGCAACGGCGCGCTTTTATTGTGGCCGATAAGGGAGTGGTACAGGCCGGCCTGCTCGAACCAATCCGGGCCGGCCTGGCACCTATAGAGCTGGTCGGTATTTTCGACGATGTACCGGCCAATTCGTCGGTGGCAAAAGTCGCAGAAGGCGCTGAACTGGCACGGGCAGCCGGTGCCGACCTGTTGATTGCAGTCGGTGGCGGTAGCCCCATCGATACGGCCAAGGGTATCCGTATCGTCCTTACGCTGGGCGGATCAATCCCTGATTACGAAGGCTACAATGTGATTGAAACTCCGCTCACACCGCTGATAGCCATCCCAACAACCGCCGGTACCGGTAGTGAGGTTACACCAATTGCTGTGATTCTTGATGAAGAAGGTCAACGTAAAATAAGTATTGTGAGCCGTTATGTGACTCCTACCCTGGCCATTCTCGATCCGCTTATGACCCGCACCTTACCGCCACGTCTGACAGCGGCAACAGGCATGGATGCGCTCTCACACGCGATTGAGACGTATGTTTCAACCGAAAACAACCCCCTGAGCGATAGTCTGGCGCTGGCAGCGATTGACATGATTGCCACCTATCTGCGCGATGCAGTCCACGACGGCAAAAATATGGAGGCCCGCAGCCAGTTGTTGATTGCGGCGACGATGGCCGGTATTGCCTGTGGTAATAGCCTGTTTGGGGTTGTGCATGCGCTGTCACACGCACTGGGTGGCAAATTCCCCGTTCATCACGGCACGGCGAACGCGATCTTCTTGCCACCGGGTATGCGTTTCAACAGTGAGGTAGTGCCGGAGCGGTATGTCCGCATCGCCCGGGCAATGGGTGTCAATGTTGGTGGCCGGAGCAATGCCGAGGTGATTGCTGATGGTATTGCGGCGGTGCGTACCCTGACTGCCGACTGCGGATTACCCACTACGCTCCGTGAAGTCGGTGTTCCCCGTGAAGCGCTGCCGGAGCTGGCTGAACTGGCGGCAGTTGAACCGGCCATTTTCAACAATCCCCGTCCGGCAACGCCAGAAGAGTTACTTGCTATGCTCGAAGAGGTGTGGTAATCACCCGGTAGGGGGCGAGCGATAGTGTTCGCCCCCCTCGATCAGCTCTTCTCACGGGCAACCCGATGGGCAAAGAGTTTCTGAAACTTCGCCACTTTCGGGGCCACCACAAACTGACAGTAGGGCTGATAGGGATTGCGGGCAAAATACTCCTGGTGATACTCCTCAGCCGGATAAAAGGTGGTAGCCGGGACGATCTGCGTCACTATCGGATCGCGAAACACCTGTTGTTCGGTCAGCTCACGCACAAGTTGCTCGGCCACCTGACGCTGCTCCTCAGAGTGGTAGAAGATGGCTGAACGGTATTGTGTGCCGACATCAGCTCCCTGTCGGTTCAGCGTCGTCGGATCGTGAATACTGAAGAAAATTTCCAGCAATTCGCGATAGCTGATCTGTTCGGGATCAAACTGGATTTGTACCGCTTCCGCGTGGCCGGTATTGCCATCACACACCCGGCGATACGTCGGGTTGGGCACATGCCCCCCGGTGTATCCCGACACCACGTCTTTCACGCCGCTCACCTGATCGTACACCGCTTCCAGACACCAGAAACATCCACCAGCCAGCGTAGCTGTCTCCAGAGGCATACCGAATCTCCTTGTTCACGTAATCGCTTCCTCTTTGTAGTCTACCGCAGTTTGGCGATGAATGGCAGGCTTTCGCGCAGAGAGTACTAGAGCGGATTGTAGCGGTTCATCGCTGTTGTTAAACCTTCCCGTAAGATCACCTCAACTGCATCGGCAATCCGCCCAAGCAGATCGGGAAGAGCAGCCTCTTCATCTGGCGTGAACCGTCCCAATACATAATCGGCAGCGTCCATCTTGCCAGGGGGTTGACCGATCCCGACCCGTAACCGGGGAAATTCGGTCGTTCCCAATTGGGCGACTATCGACCGCATGCCATTGTGCGTCCCGGCACTGCCACGCTCACGGATGCGAAGTTTAGCGAACGGTAGATCGAGATCATCGTAGATGACCAATAACTCGCGTACCGGATCGATCTTGTACCAGTTACACAGTGTAACCACCGCCTGTCCGCTGAGATTCATGTAAGTTTGTGGTTTTGCCAGCACCACGCGCTGACCGTGAATGTTCCCTTCGGCAAGCTGACTGTTCGCCCGTTGCGGGCGAAAGGTCAGTCCATGCCGTTCGGCTAACATGTCTACACTCCGAAAACCGATATTGTGGCGGGTTCTTGCATAGCGATCCCCCGGATTTCCCAGACCAACAATGAGCCACATATGATCCATCCTGACCGGATACTATTCCTTTGCATCAGATGCGCATGGTAGAAGCGGTTGCGGTATGAGTCAAGGAGATAGGAAGTAGAAGATAGGAGATAGGAAGTAGGAGATTAGGAGTGAGCAGGTGGAGGGAAGGGGGAATAGGGGTGAGGAGAGAGAAAATACGAGAGAAAACAGGAGAGAGCGGGTAGTGGGGTGCAGGTAAAGAAGAGGGGAATTAGGGCGAGGTTGTATGATCAGGGGGTTGATCATCTGCTCACCATTTATCGGCGATAATAGAGGCTGACTCTACAACCACGATCAAGGATCGACCATGACAGCGACAACCTACTCTCTGCCCATACCAGAACTGGCCGAACAATTTCTGCTCCGCCGCGATATGACCTTTCTCAACCACGGCAGCTTCGGTGCCTGTCCGCAGCCGGTCTTTGCCGTCTATCAGCAGTGGCAGCGCACGCTTGAAGCGCAACCGGTTGAGTTTCTCGGGCGACGTTTATCAGATTTGCTGTATCGCGCTCGTTCTGAACTGGCAGCCTTCGTCGGTGCAGCAGCAGAGGATGTGGTCTTTGTCCCAAACGTTACCTACGCGCTCAACATTGTGGCCCGTTCGCTGGATTTGCAACCAGGCGATGAAGTTTTGGGGATCACGCATGAATACGGCGCTATCGAGCGTACCTGGCGCTACGTGTGTCTGCAACGAGGCGCAACTTACAGGAACCAGCCGGTTGAACTGCCGGTAACGACGCCTGATGAGATCATTGATCAGATCTGGCAGGGAGTCACTCCACGCACACGGGTTATGTTGCTCAGCCATATCACCTCACCAACGGCAATCGTGATGCCGGTGGCAGAGGTATGCCGGCGGGCACGGGCAGCAGGGATTCTCACCGTGATAGACGGTGCGCATGCGCCGGGTCAGATCGACCTGAACCTGCACGAGTTAGCCCCCGATTTCTACGCCGGTAACTGTCACAAATGGTTGTGCGCTCCTAAAGGGGCCGGTTTTCTCTACATTCGCTCTGAACATCAGGCCAAACTGGAACCACTGGTGGTAAGTTGGGGATGGCAGCCACCCACCCCACTCCAGGGCAGTTTTCTCGCCTACCCGGAGGGACGGCCACTACAGGCGTATTACGAATGGATGGGCACCGATGACCCTTCGGCATTTCTCACTGTCCCCGCAGCCATCGAATTTCAACGGCGCCACAACTGGAGTGTGATGCGGCTGGCGTGTCACGAACTTTTGCGTACCGCCTCGCAGCACATCCTGGCACTTAGCGATATACCGCCGCTTACCCCTGATGATCCAGGCTGGTGGGTGCAAATGCGGTCACTGCCACTGCCACCGTGCGATCCGATACTGGTTCAGTCCTGCCTCTGGCGCGAGTGGCGAATTGAGGTACCATGTTTCACCTGGGAAGGACGACCGTTGATCCGCGTCTCCATCCAGGTCTACAATACACCGGCAGATGTTGAGCGATTGTTGACCGGCCTGCAAGCTGTACTGAGCACATCATGATAGACATCGACCACGTAAGCTACACCTATCCCGGCGCTACCGAACCGATCTTACGCAACCTGAAGCTTCAGATTGCACCGGGTGAATTCTTGCTGGTTTGTGGCCCCGGTGGGGTTGGCAAAAGTACGCTGCTACGCCTGTTCAACGGCCTGGTGCCCCATTTCTACGGCGGACACTTTCGCGGTCGGGTGCGTGTGTGGGGACGCGACACACTCCAGCATCAACCCCGTGATCTGGCCGACCTGGTTGGATTTGTGGTGCAAGACCCGGAAAGCCAGTTCGTGGTTGAGCGGGTAGAAGACGAGATTGTCTTCGCGATGGAAAATCTGGGTGTACCACCACCAATGATGCGGCGACGAGTCGAGGAGGTACTGGATCAACTGGCGATAGCTCACCTGCGCCACCGTCACGTGGCGACCCTCAGCGGCGGTGAGCAACAGCGAGTGGCGATTGCCGCAGCACTGGCTGCCCAACCGCGAGTGCTGGTGCTCGACGAACCAACCAGTCAGCTTGACCCACATGGCGCGGAAGAGGTCTTAACTGCGCTCCAGAAGCTCAATTCCGACCTAGGCATCACCATCGTGCTGTGTGAACATCGGCTGGAACGTGTCGTGCAGTACGCAGATCGCATCCTCTACCTGTCACCAAACGGTGAGAGCGATCTCGGCCCACCACGCGAGGTGCTGAGTCGAATCGATCTCCGGCCACCACTTCAGCATCTCGGTGCTGTGTTGGGCTGGCAGCCATTGCCACTGACGATCAAAGAAGGGCGAAAGTTCGTACCATCCGACCTACCCGATGTCACCTCGCCTGCATCGTCGTCACCACCAACCACCACCGCACCGATTGCACGGTTGCGCAATGTCACGGTACGCTATGGACAGCACGAAGCACTCTACCGGGTACAGCTTGACCTACCGCGTGGCGCACTCATCGCCCTGATGGGGCGCAACGGCAGTGGTAAGAGTACGCTCCTGAAGACACTGATCGGCCTCGTTCGCCCCAGCGAAGGGCGTGTCGAACTGGAAGGGCGCGACATTGCCCCGCTGGCTGTCGAAGAACTGGCCCGACACGTTGCATATGTACCGCAACAGCCGCGCAGCATCCTCTTCCACGACACGCTTGAGGAAGAGATTGCCTTCAGTTTGCGTGGGCGCAGGCTATCCCCCACCCAATCTGCCATTCATGACATCCTCACGCGCTTCCGTATCAACCACCTGATAGCCCGCTACCCGCGCAGCCTGAGCGGCGGTGAGGCGCAGCGGGCCGCTTTAGCCGCCAGCCTGGCCGGTGATCCGCAGCTTATTTTGCTCGACGAGCCAACCCGCGGCCTCGACTACCACGCCAAGCATGCCCTGATCGACACGCTGCGCAATCTATGCCGTGATGGGCGGACTGTGCTCATGGCCACCCACGATGTCGAACTGGTAGCCGCGTGCGCCGATTGGGTAGTGTTGTTAAGTGAGGGAGAGGTTGTAGTGGAGGGATCGACTGCCGATCTGCTCGGCAACAGTCTCATCTTTTCCTCGCAGATCGCCAAGCTGTTTCCCGGTCAGGGCTGGCTAACCGTACCACAGGCCCTCAGTGGATTAGGATGGCGTTTACCATGACTCCCGCAGGATATGACTACCTGGCAACCAGCAACGCTGAAACACCGTCCTGAAGCGTTGCGAAGGAACGAATGCCATCCCACATCGAGCCGGTGTGGATCATCACTTCAGCCAGATCGGGACGAATCCCGCACAGTACAATCTGCGCTCCCATTAACCGAGCACCCTGGTTAGCTGGTTCAACGTGTAGGTAAGTGTCTGATCGAACACCGTCAGTCCAGTCACATCAATCAGAATCACCCTCGCCTGACGGGCTGCCGTTTCGTTTAGGATCAACTGCACCAGCGTCTGACACCGTTCAGCATCAAACATGCCGATCAAAGGCACCACCAGCGTCGTTGCGCTGAGCGGGATGATCGGCAACGTTAACCGTCGCAATAATTCATCGCGCTGGCGAAGCTCTGCGAGCGATCGTTCCAGTGCTACACTCCGTTCGGACAGGATCGCCTGCGACGCCAGCAGCTCGACCTGTTGCCGCTCAACAATCGTCACATCACGCAACAGCACGACACTCGACCCGCCACGCTCGTCCCGAATTGCTACTTCAGAAAGCAGAAGCACCCGCTCATTTCCCCGCACAAAACGACGATAACCCGGCCTATGATTGGAAACGGTATTCTATTCGACAAAGCCTGCCTCGTGCAGCACCTCTTCCAGACCACGTCCTATCTCCAGCGCCACCAATTGCTGTGCAGCACGATTGGCAAACCGTACCTGACGGTTGGCATCGAGCACCAACACCCCATCAGGCAAATGTTCAACGGCTGCTTGCAGGGCAACCTGTGAAGGC
This sequence comes from Chloroflexus sp., assembly GCF_034432675.1. Taxonomy (GTDB): domain Bacteria; phylum Chloroflexota; class Chloroflexia; order Chloroflexales; family Chloroflexaceae; genus Chloroflexus. The sequence goes on from NZ_DAOUBI010000104.1 coordinate 16,309, forward strand.
CGAAAAAGACCATACCGGATCGTAACCCAACCAAACGAGAGGTGGATAGGCAGCAGACTGGCATAGGTGAGCGCGGTCAAACCAACTTCTCGAGACACATAGCCGGTCAAAAAGGTAAGCAATGCCCCCGCTGTAAGCCAGATGGTCGGCATCCGCACCGCGGCATGCCGTACCGCGAGCGTCACCAGCATCGTCACCGGTATAACGATACAACCGATGATGTAGAGTGCAAATACCGGCCAAAAAGCCGGCCCACGCACGAATGTCAGAACACCACTCTCCTCGCGAAAGACATCGCGACCCACAAACTCAAGCCGACCGTACCAGTCAATTGCCAGACCAATCGCCATCACCATGTATGGCGAAATCGTAGCCCAGCGGATCACCGGTTGATTATAGCGATGCGGCATAAAGAGAATGAGTATCAACCAGATTAACAGACCGAAGGTTGCTGCTTGCAGCGAGGTCAGCAGCCCGGACAACAACCATATCTCAGTTTGGTTCCGACTGGCAAACCGTACCGCCCCGGCGCAACTTAACAGCAACGAAGCAGTGGTAAAGAGGGTAAAAATGCGATTCGCCGTTGACCGGTAATCTTGCAACAAAACATACACAATGCTGGCGACGAGAATAACAATGGTGAAAATGATGGCGAGGAGTTCCATACGCCTATCCACGTATAAGTATGGCTACCATATATGGTAGAACGAAACCTGGTGCGCTATCTTGAATAGGCAGGATGCTACAACAATATGCCCTACTGAGATCTGAAAATTACGAAATGGATATCGCTGAAAGAAAAGAATTTATCTACACCATTGTCAGTACGGTGGCACGTCGCCCGAACTGCATGATAGCACTCACACTGGGTGATAGCAATGCAAAATGAAGCTGGCGTAGTTAAGAAATGGGAACAAACTCCCCACATCGCGGACAGATTATATCGCCAGCAAGAGCTTCTCCCTCTTTGGGCGATGGAAACCTGTTAACCTGGTATGAACCTTCTGGGAGTATTGCTTACACCGGTGGCCAGGGCACATGTGGGCCGGGGCCGGGGGGCGGATAGCAACCCTGTTCCAGCAAGCGGTTCAATCGCCGCCGTAACGCTCGCACCTCAGCCCGATCAAGTAAGGTATGTAGGGCCTGATTTAACCGCTCATCCTGATCAAGCTGCTGGCGGAAATCGGTAAACGCGGCGATCACCTCATCTGGAAACGGCTCGCCAACAAAATCCCAGAGCACCGTTCGCAGTTTGGGTTCGACATGAAAACAAATCCCATGATCGATTGCCCACAATCGGCCATCACGCCCTTGCAGACAGTGACCACTCTTTCGATCAGCATTGTTGACCAGGCAATCAAACGCACAGAGCAGTCTGATCTCGCGCTCGTACCCACCCTGCTTCAACATTGTAAACAGATGCACCTCTTCATCATTATCGATGAACAACTGCACCATGCCAACCCCATACGGCCCATCGCGCACAACGGTTGGCGGCACCAGATGAAAGCCCAACGCCTCACTCACCAGATATGCAGCGGCCTCACGCCGGTAGAGTGTGCCACGCGGAAAATCCCATAACGGGCGTTCGCCACGCTGGGGCTTATACACTGCCAGCAGATGCAGATCATCGTGAACAATACTGGCCAGCAACGTATAATTGCTGCTGTACGGCATGGCTGCTTCAACGTTCATCATACCCTGTGCCAGCGCCGTAAGGACCTGTGCGACACTCAACTCGCGTGCATGACCGCCTTCCATACCCTGCCTTTCACGATAGCGTATGGGTTTCCTGCTTCCTGGTCGTTCGCGCTACCTTTTCCTGATCAGATGTGATCAGCTATACACCGGGCCATGACCGTTGCGATGCGGGCAGAAATGACCACTGGGGTCAATCGGGCGACCGCAATTCCCACAGATTGGACGACCGGCTGCCACCACTTGTTCAGCGTGAATACTCAGCGCCTTCATCTGTTCGCGGGTCGCCGAAAAACGTGCCGATAGCGGCTCTTCATCGTTGCCTTCCGGCATACCCTGCGCCAGTAACACAATCCGATCACGCTCACTATCGTAGCCCAGCCCCATCTGATAAATGCGGAACTCCGGTTCGAGCGGCTCCTCAAGGCTCATGTCGGTCACCAGCAAATCATCAGAGGTTGCCAGCCGGGGGTTCCGCTCGCCGATCACTTCAAGCAGGCGATTAATCGCATTTGCCAGCTCGCGGATCTGCTCCTTTTCTGCCAGGAGGGTGACCAAACGATTACCCCGCCGGGCCTGCAAATAAAACACGCGCCGACCCCGTGGGCCAACAGCCCCGGCAGTAATGCGATGCACCGATTCCAGATCAAAGGTAAACTCTGCCATATCTACGTTGCCTCCGTTGATGACGGGGACGCTGTCGCCGGCGGGTCCGGCGGCGCAGACGGTTTGGGGCGCAGATGATCAAGCGACCCGGTCTCATTGTAGGCCAGTAAACGAGGACCCATCGGCTCAAATGCGATTGCACTCAACGAGCAAGGATTTATGACCAGACGCTGAAACAGATCAATGTGGACACCAATATAATACGCCAGTGCCAGCCGGATCAAGTCGGCGTGTGAAACCACGGCAATCAGCTCACCCTGATGACGGGCACGCAACTGATCAATAGCGCTAACTATGCGCATTTGCGCCTCACCCAATGTCTCGCCACGCGGAAAGCGGGTGCCACTCGGATAGTGCTGTACTCCCGGCCAAAGCTCGTGCTTGTACAGCTCCTTTAACTCAGCGCCTTCCCAGTCGCCGTAACGCACCTCGCCAATCTGCTCCACGATCCGCAATGGTAGACCACGTGGCTCAGCAATTGCCCGGGCGGTTTCTATACACCGATCCAGCGGACTGGTGTAAAGTGCGGTGATTGGTAAATCCCCCAATCGTTCACTCAGCGCTGCCGCCTGTCGGCGTCCCTCTTCACTGAGATGCACCCCCGGTAGCCAGCCAGCTAACCGGCCATGCACCCAGTCATTCATCCCGTGGCGGATCAAGAGAACTGTGGTTACGCGACGTTCTTCGTTTGGCACAACGACACCTGCCATCTATGCTGGATCACATCGGGCGTACAATTGTTCTTCGCTCTTCCGGGCAAACCGATTGCACGTTCATCAGTACATTCACTATCCCATGATACCACGGTTACGCCGATGTCACGGTAGAGCGTTGAGCTGGCTCACGACGAAACCAAATGTGGGGGTAAAATAGATTGTTATTTTTTACCATTTAAAAATGTACTTTATACGTTAATGTTTATAATTTATAAAGCTGATGAAAATTTCGGATAATCAATCCTCAGCGGTGTTGCCCAGAACTACAACGCCACCCTCAACAACCGGTTTTCAATCGTTTTCGAGGTGAATGTGGGTGTTGGCTCCGACTGAGGCACTACCTCCCACGGCTTCGTCAATAAGGTAACGTTGCAGTGGAACAACGATGAGGTGCATGCCAATATTGAGGTTGACATTCGGGGTGAACCGTATTTGCCGCTTTCCTGGTATAGCAATATGAATCTCATGCACTGTCCGTAGGGGCGGGTTCTCAACCCGCCCCGCCCCTACGGTATCCACCCTGCGTACCATGCAGATGATCCCCACGGATTGTCATGGTTCGCCGCATATCCGGGATAGGCAGTAATGCACGTATTCTCAAGATTTGATAGTATGATTATCCTCATGCCAGCAACCAATCTTACCCTTCTTTCTCCATCTCATACCCCACCACCCACATCCGGTTCTTCCCGGCCCGCTTGGCCGCCAGCTCGGCATTGTCGGCAGCCAGCAACAGCGCCACGGGTGTCTGAGCGTCGTCCGGGAAAGCTGCCACGCCGAGACTGAGGGTATAGCCGGGCACCGGCAGTCCATTCAGCGGTTCAGGACACGACATTTCAGCCTTACGTCGTATCTGCTCGGCCACAGCTATCGCCGTCTGCTTGTCGGTATTGGTCAGGATAATCGCAAACTCCTCACCACCGTAGCGGGCGACAAAGTCTACTTCACGTACCGATTGCGCCAGCAACTGTGCCACTGCCCGCAATCTATCATCACCGGCCAGATGACCATACCTATCGTTGTAGTGTTTGAATGAATCGATATCAACCATAATCAGCGCCAGTGGATAACCGTAGTGACGCGCCCGCACAAACTCACGTTCAAGCGCCCGATCAAAAGCACGCCGATTGGCAATCCCGGTCAGACTATCGGTAACCGCCAGCGCTTCTACTTCGGCGTACAGCCGTGCATTTTCCAGTGCGGTCGTCGCCTGCGTCGCCAGACTCTGGCCCAGTTGGAGTTCGGCAGTAGTGAAATCGGGATCACCGCGTGTCCGCCCAACCACAACCAGACCATACACCGATGTTTTCTGACCGGTTGCCAGCGGCAAGATCAACAGCTTCGGGCAATTTAATTGGCCGAGAAACGTACTATCGACATCCTGGTCGGTATTGATGAAAACCGGCTCAGCACTCGTCAATACCTGTTGCAAGATCGGCACTTCGCGCAGCAGGTACACCCTCCCTGTCTCAATATCGTCCATGGTCGTCGCCACTGTACAGGCAAACGCCAGCACAATCTGCTCCTGCGGGGTATCCCAACGAAGGATGATACAGCACGCTGCCTGAAATGCTTCTACCAGATGATGTACGATTGCATCCAGGATAGTCGCTTCGTCGAGACCAGCACTAAAATCACGAGTTGCGGCATACAGGATACGTTGTTCTTCGGTACGACGTTGGGCTTCGCCGTAGAGACGGGCATTCTCGATGGCCAGCGCAGCGTGTCCGGCAAAGGCAGCCAGGTAATCGGCATGCTCTGGCCGGTAAAAATTCGGTTCAGTTTTGTCTAGCGAGAAAAATGCAATTACCCGACCGTGAATGATGATCGGTGCACCGGCCCACGAACGAACATGGGCAGCCGCTTCGATATCAACCCAATCAGGATCCTGCGCAGTGTCTGGAATGATAAAAGGCCGACCGGTTGTCAGCATCCGCTGCAAATTGGGCGTGCTGGCAACCTCGAACACCACCGCCGCCGCCGCACGGGCAACCTCTTCACCAAAGCGTTCATATCCCCGCAGATGAGTAAGCCTGGCCCGCCGCGCATACTGTTCGTCATACTCAACGATCATCACATTCGCCGAATCATACGGTACCACTAGTTTTATCTCGTCGAGCAACCTGTCCAGAATCGTATTAACATCAAGGCTTTCGCTCAGTGCCAACCCGGCCTGGCGTAGCGCTTCGGCCAACCGCCGCTGTTCCCGCTCGGCGGACAGCAAATGAATTTTCACAATTGCCAACGAAAGCTGGGCCGCAACCTGCTCGCCAAGCGTGATCTCCTCGTCGGTGAACTGATGTCGTTGATTAAAACCTACCAACGCTGCACCGAGCTTCTGCTGATCAACCATCAGCGGCAAGGCAAGTATCGAGCGCGCCGGAAAGAGGGACGCAATCCGCCGACTCTGGTATGGGGTGTTAAAGACATCCTCAATCGCCAGGACCCGTCTCTCCAGCAATACACTCGCAGTCAGTGTTGTTTCACCAGGCTCAACCCTCACTTTCACATACCTCTCGTGTAATTCTCCATTCGCTGCAACTGGCACCGGACGTTGCAAATGTTCATCCCACAACGTGAGATACGCACCATCCGCTTCAAACAGTTCGCCCAGTCGGTTTGCCAGCAGCCGCAACATCTCGTGCAGATTATCGATCCCAAGCGCTGTACGGGTTATCTCATTCAGTAACGCCATCTGACGAGCGTGGCGACGGGCACCTATCAGAAGACGTTTATTCTCCAGCATCGCGGCGGCAACATACGCCAGCGTCTGACCGGCATTGATCTCATCTTCTGAAAATGGCTTGACAACATTCCGGTAAACCACAAACGCACCACTCAGGCCATCCGGCATAAACAGCGGAAAGACTGCATAGGAGTGAAATCCTTCCCGCACCACTGCCTCGCGGAGTGATGCTAAGCCGGGATGCGTTTGGGCATCGGTAATAACAGTGGGTTGGGGACTCTGAAGCAGTTTTGCCCCAGGGACATTATGAAAAAACCGGTTAATTGTGGCAACATACTCCGCTGAAAGCCCACTCGCATATGGGCAACTCAGACTGTCGGTTGCTCGGTCATAGAGGTATATCGCTGCCCTATCCGCAGCCAGCACCTTTTGCGCCGTAACCATCAATATGTTGTAAAAAGCAGCGGTTTCGGTTGCAGCCAGCAACTCACCGATTGACTGCACCAGATGGCGTTGTCGTTCTACCCGCCGCCGCTCGGTAGTCAGCAAGACGTGCTCACGAGTCGTCTCACGCCAGACCAGAATGTAACTCACCGGCACATGCTGCCGCTCGCGAACCATCGCGACGCTGAGCTGAAAGACGCGCTGATTGGCTTCAGTGCCGATCACAACCTCATAGGAACCCTCTGCCGGTTCTTTGTCTGGAATGAATTGATGTATCTGCACCAGTTTGTTGAGCGGATAACCAATAATCTGTTCATCAATCTGCAGGAGACGTTGTGCGGCAGGATTAAACTCAACGACACGGTACAAATGATCGAGCACCATGACCGCATCTTGCAGATGGGTAACGATGGTGCAGGCAGTAATGGGCGTGATGTTAAACAACCCAAACCGAAAGAATCCTATCACCAGCAAGAGACCCGAACCGGCGAAAATAAGCGGCGTTGGATCAACCCAACCCAGCGGTAATGCACCTGACAAATAGACAGCATTGCCCAATAGCGGCACCAGCGAACTCCCCACCATCATCAACGCCTGATAGCGATACAGACGCGCTACCTGCATCACAAACACGATGTAGAGTACAATGCCACCAATGATCAGACTGTAGGCAATCGTGGTATGAAACCAAAACCCAACCCCACGCCCAATAACCAACAATTCTGGATGTCCCATCGGATCAAGACTCACACCACGCCAGATCAGGCCGTGCCATTCATTCGTAAACACCAGCAAACAGGTCACAATCGCCGGCACAAACAAGAGCCGTCGTCGCCATGGCGTCAGCCAGTCATTACGTCCGGTGTACTGCAAAGCAAAGATCAGCCACAATGGTGGGATGGTGGTAATGGCCAGATATTGCAGTTTGGCAAAGATCACCTTCGCCACCAACGAAGGTGCCTGTAACTCAGCCGCATACAACAGTGACCACCCACTCATTGCCGTCAACAGCAATGCTAACGTAAGCGCACCAGGCCGGGTGAGATGACGAAAGGCGTAATACGCAATACTCCCCGTTAGCCCAGTACTGCCCCAGAGCAGCAAAACGGCAACCCGTACTTCGATACTCATAAGTGATTATCCTGACATCATCACCTGTATCAGGAACATTGAACAGCTATTGGAGGCAGACCACTTTTTGCCCCAGCATCGCTATGCTTCTTCTTCTAATTATTGCACAGCACGAGTTCCATGGATAATCAATCATTAGCGATTATATCAGCCGTCCATGACCATTCCAGCACATTGTTATGTTATTTGTTGGAAAAAAGTGTTTGACCTCAGTCTCCTGCACGATTGCGCTTATATATGCCCGTCATCAATCCAACGCCCACCATATGGCGAGAGCGGGCTGGTCGGGTGAAGCCAGGGCCAGCCACGATGCTGATACGATACATGCTTCACAGCGAGTGCGGGTGACATACACCAAATCCATTAGTCACTTCCGCACACGACCCCTACTGTGATCTCTTTAAGTCGGTACCCTGCCTTTAACAACATCAAACGATCAGATGGTTATCTTTTTACTACTGCATAACTTTTCAACAATGAAATAAACAACTTCTTCTGGTAGCCGTTTCGTATAACATAATGATCACCTCGAAGACTATCGTTCTTTTGCTCAGTGCGCATAACGGTAGAACTTATTTCATAAAACGCTGTACTGTCGCTCTAACAACCATCTCCGGTGCCACCATGCGCTGGATTAGTTACCTTGCCCGCTCATTATGCGCGTGTCGCGACGTTTGGAGTGCGACAGCCATGCTGCC
>NZ_DAOUBI010000105.1:0-10092 GCF_034432675.1 Chloroflexus sp.
GTGTCGCGTAGTTTGGAGTGCGGCAGCCGTGCTCACGATCCGGCGCGTGGCATACTGTTACCCATCCTGGTCACGAGGGTGCTGAATGTGCTCGTGCCGCTCATCGAGTCGGTCAGGCATGCGTGCGATCCCTGCGCGTAGACGTTTGGTTGCACCAGGTTCGTGTCTGTGCACCAGCGGCCACGGCCAGCACCTGACGGTGGTGGCGAGGATGCTTGCACGCAGGCTGGAAGCCTGCGCCACGGGAAGCACTTGCAGCCCGACCTAACGCAGCGTGACATGTGGGTAATGCATAGCCTGCTGGGGGCGGGAGGATGCTCAGTCAGGGTGAGGCCGCAGGATGCGCACCGGAGGCGTGCGCTCCCAAGGGGAGGCTAGTGTGTGAGTACCGCGCACGGCGGACTGACAGATGTGTGGCACTCTGTTTCGGCTAATGACACGGGTATGCGACACGCCCCCACCCTAGCCCGCCCCCGCTGGGGGCGGGAGGATGCTCAGTTAGGGTGAGGTCGGTCAGGATGCACACCAGAGGCGTGCGCTCCCAGGGGAGTGATGGTAGATCATGGGCTGTGATTTCTCCAAAACCAGACTCGATATGAGAGTGCTCGTTTGGTTATCACCGGCGACCGTTGCGTCTGTTTGCACTGCTCGTCAGGCAGAAATGCAGACATTGCTATGAACATTACCTCCATTCAGCATGTTCACCCCGCCTGGCGGGCAGCGTTGTGGATGGCCGGCGCACTGCTCTCGTTTAGTGCAATGGCGGTTGGTGGTCGCGAACTCGCGGCTGAGTTATCGACGTTCCAGATTCTCTTCTTTCGTAGCCTGATCGGGTTGCCGCTGGTCGGGCTGGTGGTGATGCGCTACGGTGGCCCGCAACAATTGCGCACCCGGCGGTTGCCACTGCACCTACTGCGTAACCTGGCCCATTTCGGTGGGCAGTACGGCTGGTTTTACGGTCTGGCCTTCATCTCGCTGGCCGAGGTCTTCGCGATTGAGTTTACGGTTCCGTTGTGGACGGCGCTGCTGGCGGTGGTCGTGTTGGGTGAACGGTTGACACCTATTCGCCTGCTGGCCGTTATCTTTGGTATCGCGGGTACGTTTATTATCTTGCGCCCCGGTAGCGGTATGATTCATCCGGCTGCGTTGGCCGTGCTGCTGGCGGCATTTGGCTATGCCACTGCCCATACGCTGACCAGGAAGCTGGTCAGTACCGAGACGCCGCTGGCTATTTTGTTCTATATGACGCTCATCCAGTTGCCCCTTGGGTTGATACCGGCACTGACCGATTGGACGCTTCCGTCACCTGCCCGCTGGCCGTGGGTGATTGTGGTTGGCGTGTCGGCGTTGACGGCGCACTACTGTATGGCGCGAGCGCTGCGGCTGGCCGATGCGACCGTGGTTGTACCGCTCGATTTTCTGCGGCTACCGCTCATTGCCCTGATCGGTGCGCTGTTCTACGGCGAAACGGTCACTTGGTCGCTGGCGTTAGGTTCGATCCTGATCCTGTCCGGCATTGCCACCAATCTGTGGGGCGAGCAGCGTCGGCAGGAATGATCCGTCCGACAGCGATGGTGATGCAGGCAACAGGCGGCGAGTGGCTGTCAACCTGTACACATCCCTGCGGTGATGGTAGAATGTAGACTGATGATGACACTACCTGTGCCAACCTGAAACCTTCCATGAGCGGAAATATTCTTACCCACATTGTCAGTTTTGGCTATCTCTTGCGCGAGATGGGAATCGCCGTCAGCCCCGGTCAAATTGTCGAACTGATCGAGGCGATTGAGCACGTTGGTCTGCTGCGCCGCGAGGATTTGCGGGCGACGATGCGCTGTATGCTGGTGTTGCGCCGCGAAGACCTGCTGTTGTTTGATGTGGCCTTTGAGTTTTTCTGGAAGAAGGCGCTCGGTATTGACCTGGAACGCGAGATGATGCAGATGCTGCTCCCGCAGGTCAAAATTCCGCGCCGTCAGTTGCGTCTACCGCGCCGCCAGCCCACTGCCGATGATGCCGATGCCGCCGAAGGGCAAGAACGGGAAGAGTTCGACATTCAACTTACCTTTAGCCGTGACGAGGCATTGCGCACCAAGGATTTTGCCCAGTGTACCTGGGAAGAGGTCCAGGCGTGCAAGGAGCTGATCCGGCGGATGGAATGGCGGATTCAACCGCGGCGTACCCGACGCCGGCGTCCTGATCGGGCCGGTCGGCTGTTGGATATGCGGCGTACCCTGCGACGGAGCTGGCGTTTCGGTGGTGAACCGGTTGAGTTGTCTTGGCGTCATATCCGTACCGAGCCGCGTCCGCTGGTGCTCATCTGCGATATTTCCGGTAGTATGGAGCGCTATTCGCGCATTCTGCTCCAGTTTGCCCATGCCATCTCGGCGGGGTTGGGTGATGTAGAGACCTTTGTCTTCGGTACGCGCCTGACCCGGATTACCCGGCAGTTGCGCTACAAAGATATTGATGATGCGATTGATGCGGTGAGCAAGCATGTGGTGGATTGGAGCGGCGGTACCCGCATTGGTGAGGCAATCAAAGAGTTTAATTTTCGCTGGGGGCGGCGCGTGTTGGGACGGAGTCCAGTGGTGTTGTTGATCAGCGATGGCTGGGATCGTGGCGATCCGGAATTGCTGGCCCGCGAAATGGATCGGCTGCAACGTTCGTGTCACCGCCTGATCTGGTTGAATCCGCTGCTTGGCACACCTGGCTACGAGCCGTTAACGGTGGGGATGCAGGCAGCCTTGCCGTTTGTCGATGATTTTTTGCCGGTTCACAACCTGGTCAGTTTAGAGCAGCTCGGTGCGAAACTGGCTGCCCTCGGCCCGCAACGCCCGGCTCGCCGCCAGCGCATGACGATCACGCGAGGCTTATTATGAGTAATCCTGCACAGTTGAAGGCAGAAGCCGATGCCTTGATTGCACGTGGCAAATCCCTTATCGCCACCGATTTACCGCAGGCTACCGATCTGCTCAATCAGGCGGTTAAGCTCTACTGGGCTGTGGGCGAGTATTACAGTGCCGCGGCACAGACCGGTAATTATGGTTGGGCACTCCGTCGCATGGGGCGACCCGATCTGGCCCGGCCATACCTGGCTCGTGCGGCTGAGATTTTTGCCGATCTGGGGCTGACCGATTTTGCCGAACGCCACCAGGCAGCAGCCGATGATATTGCTGCTGATCTGACACCAGAGTTTCTTGCCAGTCTGCCGCCGATAGTGCGGCGGGCAATTGAACAGCAAGACGGTGCGGCGCTCCAGTTCGCGATAAATGCCTTGCCACCCGATGAGCAGCAGATGGTGATTGATCGCCTCGCGGCCATCGGGCTGATCAGTCTGGCCGATGACGATGATACTGCAGGACAGGCCGTGCAGCAGTTTGAGCCATTGTTGCAGGCAATTGCTGCGGTGGCCCGTGGTGATGAACGGGAACGGCCAGATGTCGAGCAGGCATTAAACGACCTCGAACGCAAGGGCTGGCGGATTCGCAAGGCAGTGCATCAGATCTGGCAGGGTGAGCGACGGCGCCAGCGCCTCACGTATGGTCTCGATGAGATTGATGCAGCTCTTGTGCATCGCATCCTGGATATTCTGGCTGAAGCGCAAACGCCGTAGTGTCAGGTCAAAAACGCCAGCAATGCGGCCAGGGTCTCGGTGGGCGCCTCTTCGGGGAGAAAGTGACCGCCGGGCACGCTGTGGCCCTGAACGTACAGCGCATATTCTCGCCAAACGTTGATCACATCATACTTTCTGCCGACAAAGCCCTCGGCTCCCCAGAGGACCAACAACGGACACTGCACCTTCCGTCCGGCACGACGGTCGGCCTCATCGTGTTCGAGATCAATAGTCGCAGCGGCGCGATAATCGGCACAACTGGCAGCAATCGTGGCCGGATCGCAAAAACAGCGCAGGTACTCAGCCACGACCTCGTCGCGAAAGGCGGTTGGGGTTCGGCCCCAATGCTTCAGCTTACTGCGCAACCAGAACTCTGGATCGGCGCCGATCAGGGTCTCGGGCAGCGGTGCCGGCTGAATCAAGAAGAACCAGTGGTAGTAGGCCGTCGCAAATTCACGGTCGGCGGTCAGGTACATGTAGTGGGTGGGGGCGATATCGAGCACAGCGGCCCGCTCAATGCGATCCGGGTAGTCGAGGCACATGCGATGGGTTACCCGCGCACCGCGGTCGTGACCGACCACTGCAAAGCGGGTGAAGCCGAAGTGCTCCATCACCTGCACCATATCGGCAGCCATTGCCCGCTTACTGTAGGTGATGTGCGAGGGATCATCAACAGGTTTGGCACTGTCGCCGTAGCCACGCAGATCGGCAGCGATCACCGTGAACTGTTGGGTGAGGGCCGGGGCAACTGCGTGCCACATCGCGTGCATTTGTGGATAGCCGTGCAGCAAGAGCAGCGGTGGCCCGCTCCCACCGATAGCGCCGGCAATCGTTACCCCGTTCACGTCGCAGCGAAATGGTGTGCATTGGTTAAGAACTGTCAAGGACCCACCTCACTTTGTTGAAAAAAACATCACATGGTGGTGATAGATCAGGTATAATCAATTTTATCCGAAGTCAGCTTAACCGTTGTTTACTTGCAAAGGAGGAAACGACGTGGTTTCTCGCATGCGTGTGATCATGCCGGTACTGGTCGCATTACTGGTCAGTGCCTGTGGGAGTACGCCGACGACAACGGCGCCGACGGCTGCACCTGCCGGTGAATCAGCACCTGCGCCTGCTCCCGCACAGACTCTTCGCTACGCTTTTGGTGGTGGGCCGGTTGGCGGTGTATTCCAGGTGTATGCCGATGTGCTTTCGTTGATCATCAAAGATAAGGTTCCCGGCGTGGACATTACGGCTGAAGGTACCGGTGGTTCCGCCGAGAACTTGCGCTCGGTTAATTCTGGTGATCGGCAGTTTGGGATTGTCTATTCGGGTGATGTCGCTCTGGGTGCGCTGGGGCAGTTGCCTGACGATCCCACCGTCTACGACAAAGTGATGCCGGTGGCTCCCCTCTACGGTGGTGTTGCCCACCTGGTTGTTACCGAAGCCAGTGGCATTAACTCGGTGGCCGATCTGGTTGGCAAGCGCATTGCGCTGGGGAATGCCGGTTCGGGTGCTGCGCTCAGCGCTGAGCGCTACTTCAAGGCGCTGGGGCTGTTCGACAAGATTCAGATCGAGTATCTTGGTTACTCGCAGGCGGCGGCAGCGATGGCCGACGGACAGCTCGATGGGTTCTGGGTGCTGGCCGGTTTCCCGAACGCATCGGTACGTGAAGCCGCAGCCGCCACCAAGATCAAGCTGATCGACATCTACACCCCCGGCGTTGAAGGTGGCTTTTTCGAGCAGTATCCGTTCTATTCGCAACGGGCGTTGACCGGTGGTGCATACGATGGAGTGCCGAATGATGTGATGAGCTTCCAGGATACAGCGCTTTGGGTTGCCAATGCCGATGTACCGGAAGACATTGTGTATCAGGCGCTGAAGGCTGTCTACCTCGATGGTGGGCTGGATCGACTCCGCGAGGCGCATCCATCCGCCAATGAGATGGGCCTGGAAGTTGGTATCACCGGGATTGCGAATAAGTTGCACCCAGGTGCGGTAAAGTTCTGGACTGAGCAGGGTGTACAGATTCCCGACGAATTGAAGTAGACTCTTTCATTGAACAGCAACGGGGCGGCTGAGCTGGAACCGGAGGGAGCAGTTTGCTCCCTCTGGTACTACCATGTAAAGAGGCGCTTATGTCTGATCTGAAACAACCTGATAGTGTCGGTGCAATGCCAACCAGTGACGAGATCGATCAGGAAAAGGTTCGCAAGTATCTCGAACAGGAAGAGAAACCAACCCGGTCGTTGGATCGCTTTTGGGGTGTCGTTGTGGCCCTAATTGCGGTCAGCCTGGCCGGCTTTTATATCTACACCGCCGGTACGCTGCCGGCACCGGTGCAGTGGCAACGCGGAATCTACGTGATGTTGACCTATATTCTGGTGTTGCTGCTGTACCCCGCTGTTGGCAAGAAGAGTCCCTTGCAACCGTGGCTGTCCGGTCTGGCCGAGCGATTGCCGGGACCGCTGCGCACAGTGATTGTTCCACGCGGCGGACCGACAATTCTCGATCTGGCACTGATCGTCATCACGGTCATCGTTGTTGGTTACTTCATTATCAATTATCCGGCATTGCAGCGGCGGGCTGGCGCGTATAATCCGACCGATTTTACAGTGAGTGTTATCGGTCTGATCATTTCGCTGGAGATTGCGCGCCGGGTATTGGGCTGGTCGATGACGCTGATCGGCCTCTTTTTCATTCTCTACCTGCGCTTCGGCTTTGTGCTGTACGACATTCCGATTCTTGACACCTTTGCCCATCGTGGCCAGCCCTGGCAACGGGTGGCAACGGTGCTCTTCCTCGATCAGGAAGGCGTATTCGGCGTCATGGCCAATGTACTGGTCAGTTACGTTATTCTGTTCATCTTTTTCGGCGCATTTCTCAACAAGGCCGGTGCCAGCCGTTTCTTCATCGATCTGCCGCTGGCGCTGGCCGGACGAAGTACCGGTGGCCCGGCAAAGGTGGCAGTCTTGTCGTCGGCACTGTTTGGCTCGATTTCCGGGAGCGCAATTGCCAACACCGTCAGTACCGGCACGTTCACCATTCCCTTGATGAAACGGGCCGGTTTCCGCCCTCATGTGGCCGGGGCGATTGAGCCGTCGGCGTCGATTGGCGGTGCGTTTATGCCGCCGGTGATGGGTGCCGGTGCGTTCTTGATGTCGGAGCTGACGAATACACCCTACTCGGTGATTGTGGCGATCTCAATTGTGCCGGCCATTCTCTACTTTCTGTCGGTACTGACGATGGTACATTTTGAGGCCAAGAAGTTCGGGTTAAGTGGGATCAAAACCGAACAGACGGCCTGGCAGATCATTCGGAACGAATGGTACCTCTCGTTACCGCTGCTGGTCGTCATCTTTATGCTTATACAAGGGTTTTCGCCCGGCTATGCCGCGTTCTGGTCGATTCTCTCGTGTATCCCCCTGATGTACCTGTTGCCGGAAAACCTGGCCGATTTCAAAAATCCGGCGGCACAGGGCGGGACAGTGGTGAACGCCTTTCTGCGCAGTACAGTTCGCGTGATCAAGACGATAAACGAGGCGATCCAGAAGGGTGTACGTGATACGCTGGTGATCGGCGCCACCGTTGGCGTGATCGGGATGATCGTCGGTACCATTTACGCGACCGGAGTGGGGCAACGGTTTGCCAACATCATTGTCAGCCTGAGCGGTGGTAATCTGCTGATTGCGGTGCTGCTGATCGGTATCGCGTCACTCATTTTGGGCATGGGGGTACCGGTAACCGCAGCTTACCTGATCACTGCTGTGATTGCCGTCCCAGCGCTGAATGATTTGGGGGTTGCGATCCTGGCGGCACACATGATCGTCTACTGGTTTAGCCAGGATAGCAATATCACGCCGCCGGTCTGTGTGGCTGCTTATGCGGGTGCCGCGATTGCCGGGGCCGATCCCTGGAAGACGGGGTGGACATCATTTAAATTTGCGAAATTGCTATACGTCATGCCGCTTCTCTTCGCCTTTACGCCGGAGATTCTGATGATTGGCGAAAGCGGTCGGCCACTGGTCGATGTAGAATGGGGTAAGGTCGCAATGTCGTGGTTCTCGGCGACCCTCGGCACGATTGCCTTCTCGGCAGTTTCGATGTTCTATCTGGTGCGCAAGACGACGTGGTGGGAGTGGGTGATCGCCATGTTTGGCACGTTCCTCTGTTTCTGGCCCAGCCTGCTGACGGATGCGATAGGCGTGCTGATCGTTGGCGGTGTCTGGCTCTGGCAATGGTACGATGTGCGCCGACAGCACCAGGCAGAGGTGCGGTCGAGTATGGCCGATTAGGCTCACGGTTGCCACGATGATACAGGCAGGCTTGTGGGACGGGGAAGACCTTTGCTACACCTGATCGTTGTGGTAACTGTACGAGGTTTCTCCACGGAGAGCACAGGCCGAAGCCTGTGCTACTCCGGCTCAATCTTGAGAGATTGCTCTTGTGATCGGCAAGGGAAGTTCCTGAGCCGGGCGCAAGTATCTTCAGTTGATGCCGCCGTGTGACACTTGTTACCATGGAGTGGGTCAATCTTGCCTTTTGGTCTGATTAACAAATGACCCGGGAGAGACCTCTGGCAGCTAGTAGAGTGCTAGACGTTTAAAAGGAGCGCGAGTCATGCACGAGATTATCGATGCAATAGATCGCTGGCTGGCACGTGGCGAAAAGGTGGCAATAGCAACCGTTGTGCGCACAATGGGTTCCTCGCCACGCCAGGTCGGTGCCAAGATGGCGGTATCATCCGGCGGCGGGATTGTCGGTTCGGTCAGTGGTGGCTGTATTGAAGGTGCCGTCTTTGATGCCTGCCAGGAGGCAATTGCAACCGGCCAGTCTCGCCTGCTCCATTTCGGTGTTGCCGATGAAACGGCGTGGGATGTGGGATTGGCCTGCGGTGGTACGATTGATGTGCTGGTCGAACCATTGCGTTGAGGATCATTCGCGGAACAGGAATAGCTATGAGCACAATCTACGAGCTGGTACGTGAAGCGGTGCGCAACGGAACGCCGCTGGCAACGATAACCGTCCTGGCGGGTGGTCCGGTGGGGGCGAAGATGGCCCTCAAGCCCGATGGGCAGACGATTGGTGATTTGGGTGAGGCCAGCCTGACGGCGCAGGCTGTGCAGGCGACTTTGCCTTTGCTGGCGGCGGGGGAAACGCAGACAGTTACGCTCTCACCAGAGGTAACTATCTTTGTCGAGAGCTTTGTGCCGCCACCGACGTTGTATATGGTCGGTGGAGTGCATATCAGTATTGCCCTGGCCGCGCTGGCGAAAGTGGTTGGTTTCCGCACGGTTGTGATTGATGCGCGGGAAGCATTTGCTACCGGCGAGCGGTTTGCCCATGTTGATGAGCTGATTCTGGCCTGGCCAGACGAAGCATTGGCGGGCAGGCTCGATGCCCGCAGCAGCGTGGCGGTGCTGACCCACGATCCCAAGCTCGATGATCCGGCATTACGAGTGGCCTTACGCTCGCCGGTGCGCTACATCGGCGCTCTGGGTAGTCCGAAAACGCATGCCCGCCGGCTCGAACGCCTGGCCGCGGAAGGGTTTACTCCCGCCGATCTGGCGCGTATTCACGGCCCGATTGGGCTGCCGATTGGCGCAAAGACCCCGGAAGAAATTGCGCTCAGCATTCTGGCCGAAGTAGTACAGGTGGCACGTCGTGGCTCAGCCGCAACCGGCCAGAGAGGAGGATCAACCAATGACCCCGCTTGATCGTCATCAGGCTGAACTGCTGTACGAGGGTGCACAGGCGCTGGTACGGGGGGATAAAGAGCGTGCACGGGCATTACTGCTAGAGCTGGTTGAACTGAATGAAAATATCCCGGAAGCCTGGCTCTGGCTGAGTGGTGCTGTTGATGATCCCGAAGACCAGCGCGTAGCACTCGAAAATGTGCTGGCGCTCGATCCTGATAATCCCTACGCTCAGGAAGGGCTGGCCTACCTCGATGCGCAAAGGTCGTAGGTGTTGATGGGGTCTATCTCATAACGTGGTGCCTTTATGGTGCCTGTGTCTGGTGGCATGGCGTTCATGACACGTGAACTGACAATCACCAGCTATTAAGATTTGGCAGTATCTGTCTCCCTAACGATTCCTATGCATTACCCACAACTGGTGTCAACCACGTGCGTATCAGCGGGTATAAGCGCCATAGGTGCTGTTTTGGGCGGCTGCCCGGTGGCAGTGCGCTGCTCCAGCAGTGTTATCACGTGCTGGATGGATTGCCTTACCCGCTCGTTATGCGCGTGGCGCAAGGTTTGGAGTGCGGCAGCATAGCTGCCGTGCCAGCCGTGCTCACGATTAAGTGCGGGATACAGCGGATTCCTCATCGGTCACTTTTTCATTACCCATACGTCGCCTGACAGCCAGTGCCCCCTGAGAGCACAAGCCGGAGGCTCACTCACCGTTTGCAACGGCCCCCTCCCGGCCTTCCCCCGCTGACCATTACTCATAACTGGTGTCAGCCACACGCTTATTAGCGGGTATGATTG
>NZ_DAOUBI010000106.1:0-15674 GCF_034432675.1 Chloroflexus sp.
GGGCAGGCTGCCGGCCTGCGCTCAGCCATCCCCATCATCAGGGGCACGTACCGGCACGGGTGTCCGCTGCAATCCACGCCGGATCGTGAGCACGACTGGCGCGGCAGCATGGCTGCCGCACGCCAAACTGCGCGCCACGGGTAATGGTGGTCGGCAACGGTATCGACAATGAAACATGATCCCACTGGACGCAGAGCTGCGGGGTAACCACTGCGACCTACACGTGATCGTGAGCACGGCTGGCGCGGCAGCATGGCTGCCGCACGCCAAACCCTGCGACATGTGCATGACGAGAGGGTAAGGCAATTCATCCAGCACGTGCTGGCACAGCTGGAGCAGCACACTGCCACCGGGCCAGTCACCTACAACAGCACCCATGGCGATCATACCCGCTGATACGCACGTGGTTGACTCCAGTTGTGGGTAATGCATAGACCTCTGGCCGGGCGTCGGTAGAGCACGGTCATCGCCAGCAGGATCACCGCTCCACCACGCGCCTGCACGTGAGCATGAACGGCAAGGCAGCGTGACTTCCGCATTCCACGACGTGCGCATCAAGCAACCCGGCCTGGAACCAGGACCCACGCCGGTGTGTGTCCCACGGCGTGTGCAACAGCAACACTGATACTGCGCACCCACGTTCAGGAGCGATATCGGCGTGATCGGTGGATAGCGTGCTATGATCACTGTAATGCGCTGAAGCGAAACCACACGGCGCACGTCATCCACCGGGAACAATCACCCAGCGGGATGCAAACCATCGTCACACCCTCGTTCGCCAGATAATTCCCGGGCGAACGTTCGCTTTTTCCTCTTGACAAGTCATCAGGTGGGGTGTATGATAAAGGCGAACGTTCTCCTAGGAAACTTGTGATGCCTATGACAGCCTCGAAAGTCACGCTCAAAGATGTAGCGGCGCGCGCCGGTGTCAGTTATCAAACCGTGTCTAAGGTGCTGAACGGCGATATGCAGGTCGCGCCCGAAACGATGGAGCGGATTCAAGCGGCAGTCCAGGAATTAGGCTATCGGCCAAACCGCATTGCGCGCAACATGCGCGCCGGGCGTAGCTTTATGATTGGGTATTCGTGGACGCAAACTGAACCCGGTCAAGTCAACCACATTCTTGACCAGTTTCTGAGCAGTATGGTGCGCGAAGCGAGTGCGGTTGGCTATTACGTTTTGCCATTTCCATTTTCCGAAGGTACATCACAGATTGACTCGTATCGCGATTTGATCCGAAGCGGCAATGTAGACGGATTTGTTCTTTCGAGTGTAAATTATCACGATCCGCGTATTCAATATTTACTGAAACAAAAATTTCCCTTCGTCGCCTTCGGTCGCTCTAACCCGGATTGGGATTTTGCCTGGGTAGATATTGACGGCGCTGCCGGGACACGACAGGCTATCGAGTATCTGATCGGGCGTGGTCATCGCCGAATTGCCATCCTGGCCTGGCCGGAAGACTCACGGGTCGGTAATGACCGGTTGCAGGGATACCTTGACGCCATGCATACCGCAGATATTGATATCGAACCAGGCTATCTGTTACGGGGGGAAGGAACGTTCGAGGTTGGACGGGCAATGACCCTGCATCTGCTAGAGTTGCCACCCGAACGACGACCAACGGCAATTATGGCGCTTAACGACACGATGGCAATTGGGGCGATGGCCGCAGCCCGTGAATGCGGTCTGGAGATTGGCACCGACCTGGCGATTATCGGTTTTGACGATGCACCTATGGCGCAATATCTGTTTCCTCCACTCACCAGTGTGCGTCAGCCGATTGCCGAGGCCGGTCATAAATGCGTTGAGCTGCTGGTATCACTAGTAGAAGGACGCCCAATTGAGCAACATCACATCTTACTATCACCATCCCTGATCATCCGCGCTTCTGCCTGACAACAATCGATAATGTTCGTTCCTGATCATCGGCTGGCGATGATCGGGCAGTGGGTTATTGTGCTACGCGAGGAGGGTAAAAAATGGTCTGAAATCGCATCATTTTTCACAATCTAATCAGTGATGAATTCTTTATTCATTGGTGAAAGGAGTACGTATGCATCGTCTGATCAAATTCCTCATCATTCTGACCGTGCTGGCATTGGGGTTGAGTGCCTGTGGTCAGACCACTACCCAGCAACCAACACCGGAACCGCAAACCGTCCGCGAGACGGTGACAGTGCGTGAGACGGTGACAGTGCGCGAAACGGTCGTTGTCCCGGCAGAAAAGACGGTCGTGCGTGTGTCGGGGTGGGCTTCCAGCCCGGCTGAAACTGCCCAGCTTGAGTCGCTGCTCTATCGCTTCTCGGTTGAAAATCCAGATATCCTTGTGAAGTACGAGCCAATCACCGGCGATTACAAGCAGGTGTTGCTGACCTCGATAGCTTCCGGTACTGAACCAGACATCTTCTATGTCGATATCTTCTGGTGGCTGGAGCTGGCAGCAAACAATGCGCTCTTACCGCTTGATGACTTGATGGCAAGTAGTGGTGTCTCACGCAACGATTTCATCCCATCGCTGATCGATGCGTTCACCTACGAGGGAAAGACCTACGGCATTCCAAAGGACTTCAACACCCTCGGTATGTTCTACAACAAGGACCTCTTCGACAAAGCCGGTCTTGCCTATCCGACCGATGACTGGACATGGGATGATCTGCGTGAGGCAGCGGCAGCACTCACCGATTTGAGTGATCCGAACCGTCCGATTTATGGCTTCTGCACGCCACCCGATCCAGGTCGGTTCCCGGTCTTCGTCTTCCAGAACGGTGGCATGGTAATGAACAGTGACTACAGCGACACCATGCTCGACAGCGAGGTAGCGGTGAAGGCAGCCGAATTCTACACCTCGTTCCGCACGCAGAACATTGGTGCGCTACCCTCGGATCTGGGTGAAGGCTGGCAGGGTACACTCTTCGGTAAGGGTCAGTGCGCTATGGTCTACGAAGGTGGCTGGCTGATCCCGTACCTGCGCGATCAGTTCCCCAACACCAAGTATGGCGTGGTCATGCCACCCGCCGGCCCTGGTGGTGAAGGCAACCTGATCTTCACCGTCGCCTGGGGTGTCTCGGCCAACACCAAGAACCCGGATGCAGCCTGGAAGGTGGTGAACTTCCTGACCAGCGAGGCCAGCCAGAAGACGGTGCTCGAAAGCGGGTTTGCGCTGCCGTCACGGCAATCGTTGCAGAATAGCGACTACCTGAAGAACAATCCCAACTCGGCTGCGATCTTCAATGGTTCGTTCTTCGGTGCACGACCCTTCTTCTGGGGTGCGGTTGGTTCAGATGTGAACGACCAGATGTCGAAGGCGCTGGAGCGCATCTTCAAGGAAAATCAGCCCGTTCCAGACGCGATGAAACAGGCGGCGGACTCGATCCGGAAGGCACTGCGCTAATCGTGACGCGCAGCGACCGGTGAGACCGGTCGCTGCGCCCCACCTGACGACGGGAGGATACTATGCGAGCGAGAATCGACCGCCGCAAGATTGTGGAAGCCCTAAACGGATACCTCTTCATTTCGCCCTGGTTGATCATTTTCGTCATCTTCAGTCTCATCTCTCTCAGTTATGCGGTCTACCTCTCGTTCACCGAATACAATCTGCTCCGACCGCCGCGCTGGTGGGGGATAGAGGGCTACCAGCGGGTACTGGAAGATGAACTTTTTCTATCCAAAGCATTGCCCAACACTTTCAAATACGTGCTAATTGTGGTGCCGATCCAGACCTTTCTCAGCCTAGTGCTAGCCTTTGCGATGGATCAAAACCTTCGCTTCCAGCGCTTCTTTCGCACCATTTTTTATCTGCCATCAGTCACTTCGTCAGTAGTCATTTCGCTCATCTTCATCTGGATTTTTGCGCCGCAGGGTATCTTTAATCAAATCACCGGCCTGACGGTCAACTGGCTTGACGATCCGCGTACCGCGTTTTACGTGATTATGGGCATGAATATCTTTACCACTAGCGGTACCTTAATGCTGATCTTTTTGGCCGGTCTACAGGATATTCCGCTGGCAGTCTACGAGGCAGCCGAGATTGATGGTGCCAATGGGTTGCAGAAGTTTTTCTACATCACGATCCCGATGTTGCGTCCGGTGATCTTCTTCGTGGTGACGGTTGGGGTTATCGGTTGCTTCCAGGTCTTCGACCAGATTTATGTTATGACCGCCGGTGGGCCACTGGATAGCACCACCACCATTACCTACCTGATCTACAAGTGGGCATTCCGCGACACGCGCATCCAGATGGGGCAAGCCTCGGCGCTAGCAGTGATTTTGACCCTGATTATCCTGGCCGTCACGATCTTGCAGCGACGGGTGATCGAGGGCAGCGGCAGCGGTGCTGAACGTTAGAAAGGTGAGAGCGATGGCAGTAACCACCCGTTCCCAACCCCAGGCATACGAGCAGACCATCTTCTTTGACCGGCTGCGCAAGTATCTCTTCTTCGCGATGCTGGCCTTTTGGGCTGCGCTCTCTATCGCACCGCTCTACTTCACGCTGGTCTTCTCGTTTAAGCCGGTCGCTAATGCCTATACGCCACCCATCTGGTTGCCGATACCGTTTACGCTGGAAAACTATCAGACTATTCTCGGCACCTTTGAGCTCTTCCCGCGCTGGGTGTGGAATAGCCTCTTCATCTCGGTCATCGTCACGTTCTTCCGGGTGCTCTTCTGTGCGATGGCCGGTTACGCCTTTGCCCGCATTGAGTTCCCGCTCAAGAACGTCTGGTTCAATCTGCTCTTGATTTCGATGATGATGCCCGGCGTGGTCACCCTCATTCCATCCTTCCTGATCATCGGGCCGGGCCTGATCCGTGGTGGTCTGGAGCTGAGCGATCTCCGTATTCCCACCGGCTTCGGTCTGATCGATAATCCGTGGGGTGTGATCCTACCCGGCGTTGCCGATGCGTTTGGGGTCTTCATGATGACCCAGTTCTACAAATCTTTCCCTAAAGAGCTGGAAGAAGCCGCGATGATGGACGGGTCGGGACGCTGGGGAACATTCTTCCGCATCGTATTGCCCATCAGCCAGACTCAGTTGATTACACTCGCACTGTTGACATTTCAGGGAGCGTGGAATAACTTCATGTGGCCGCTACTGGTCTTGCGCTCGCCAGAGCAATTCACTCTGCCGATTGGCTTGCAGTGGTTCCGCGGCGAATATTACACGCTCTACTCGGTCATTCTGGCCGGCTCAATTTTCAACACACTGCCGATCCTGATCATCTTCTTCGTCTTCCAACAATATTTTGTGCGCAGTATCGCTGCCACCGGTTCAAAGGAGGGTTAATCGTCCGCAATCGTCGTTTGGTCACGTCGTACCAACGGGCAGCGCCGGGATGCGCTTGTTTCGCGGAGCTGCCCGCCTTCTTTTCGCAGTTTATATCACACGAGAACGGGTATGTGGATACTTGCTGAACCATCATTCGAGCCAACCAAACAACATCACAAAGAGACCATCTTTACCATCGGGAACGGTTATCTTTCGACCCGAGGTGCCTTTGAAGAGGGCTATCCTAACGACCGTCGCGCCACTTTCATCCACGGGGTCTTTGATGATGCGCCGATAGTCGTTACTGAACTCGCCAATGCCCCCGACTGGCTGGCTACCCAGATTGTGCTTGACGGCGAGAAGTTCTCGCTGGCTAGCGGTACCGTTCTGGCCTATCGGCGCGAACTTGACTTACGGACGGGGGTGCTGCGCCGTGAAGTGCGCTGGCAATCGCCCCAGGGTCGCGTGGCCACCATCATCTTTACCCGCTTTGCCTCACTGGCCGACCAGCACCTGCTGGCATTGCG
Source organism: Chloroflexus sp. (assembly GCF_034432675.1). Lineage (GTDB taxonomy): Bacteria > Chloroflexota > Chloroflexia > Chloroflexales > Chloroflexaceae > Chloroflexus. Next base: position 5,794 of record NZ_DAOUBI010000106.1, read on the forward strand.
CTGCGAGATCATTCCTGAATTTGACGGGCAGGTTGAGCTGCGGAGCGCAATCAACGGTCAAACCGACAACGAAGGGTTGCTGCACTGGCGACCAATTGCCCAGGGTCAGCTCACCGATGGCACCGTCTTCTTACGCACGCGCACCCGCAAGAGCGGGATTGAGCTGGCGCTGACCATGCGCGTAAGCGGTTCTGACACTGCTACCACTACCTTCTGGGATGTGGAGAATGTACCAACCCTGCAACAGGTCTATCAGGCACAGGCCGGTGTCCCCATCGTAGTGACGAAGCTTGTCGGTGTTGCCACGTCGCGCGACGATGCCAACCCCCTGGAGCTGGCGCATCGACACCTTCAGGCCGCAACTGGCTGGGACGAGGCGCTGGCGGCACAGCAGCAGGTCTGGGCCGAAGAATGGGAGCGCTGCAATGTGGAAATCGAGGGCGATGAAGAGGCCGATCTGGCCGTGCGTTTCAGCATATTCCAGCTCCTGATTGCAGCGCCACGTCACGACCCACGGGTCAATATCGGCGCCAAAACCCTCTCTGGGTTTGGTTATCGTGGTCATGCCTTCTGGGATACCGAAATCTTCATGCTCCCGCTCTTCATCTACACTGCACCAGACATTGCCCGTAATTTGCTGGACTATCGTTATCTGACACTACCGGCTGCCCGCGCTAAAGCCCGCGCTGCCGGCTACGAGGGTGCCTGGTACGCCTGGGAGAGTGCCGACAGCGGCGAAGAGGTAACACCAACCTGGGTACCAGATTTTCACGACAAGAAGAAACTGGCCCGCGTATGGACTGGCGATCTGGCGATTCACATCTCTTCAGACGTTGCCTACGCGATTCAACAATACTGGCAGGCCACCGGAGACGATGCGTGGTACATCGAGCGCGGTGCCGAAATCGTTCTCGACACGGCCAAATTCTGCGCTGCTCGTGCTGAATGGCTGAACGACCGCGGCTGCTATGGCTACACCGATGTGATCGGCCCTGACGAATATCACGATCACGTCAACAACAACGCCTATACGAACCTGCTGGCGCAATGGAACCTGCGCACTGCCCTGGAGACACTGGCCTGGCTTGACCAACACGCACCGCAGAAGGTTGCCGATCTACGCCAGCGCCTCGATCTTACGCCTGAACGTTTACAGCACTGGCAAACGGTAGCCGAGAAGATGTGTGTAAACGTTTCACCCGACGGCTTGATTGAGCAATTCGACGGTTTCTTCAAGCTCAAGGATGTTAATCTGGCCGACTACGAACCACGCACCAAATCAATGCACGAAATCTTCGGCATTGAGGGTGCCAACGAATATCAGGCCATCAAGCAACCGGATGTGCTGATGTTGCAATACCTGCTGCGCGAACACTACAGCGATAGCCAGATTCGGGTCAACTACGATTACTACACACCGCGCACCGATCATACCTACGGTTCATCGCTTGGTCCACCAATCCAGGCCATTGTTGCCTGCCAGATGGGTGATGTTGCCGAAGCCTACGAACACTTCATCCGGGCCGCACGCGCCGATCTGCGTGATGTCCGTGGCAACGCGGGCGACGGTATCCACGCCGCATCAGCGGGCGGTACCTGGCAAGCGGTGGTCTTTGGTTTTGGCGGCTTGCGAGTGCATCCAGACGGGAGCTGGAATGTTCGACCACGACTTCCTCAGCACTGGCAGCGCCTGACCTTCCGCTTTACCCTGCGGGGCAAAACATATACCGTAACCTGCTATCCCGACGGTCGTTACACCGCTGCATAACCAACAGCAGAAGTGCAATTGTGGGGATTGCTCTTCTGCTTGTTCATAATTATTTCACAAATGTGAACTAAGGAATAGTTTTATGATAATTCAAGGGTTCATCTTCGATCTCGATGGTGTACTCACCGATACCGCTGAATACCATTATCGGGCTTGGAAGCGCCTGGCCGACGAACTCGGCATACCGTTCACTCGCGAGGAGAACGAAGCGCTGCGTGGCATCCCCCGTCGCGAGTCGCTGCTCCTTCTGCTCAAGGGGCGCACTTACCCAGAAGCAGTACTCAGCGAACTTATGGATCGCAAGAACGGCTACTATCTTGAGTTTATTCGCGAACTATCACCACGCGATGTATTACCAGGCGCACGCGAACTACTGCAAGAGATTCGGGCTGCCGGGTTGAAGACAGCACTCGGCTCGGCGAGCAAAAATGCGCGTGAGGTGATAGAGCGGCTGGGCATCGCCGGATTGTTCGATGCCGTTGCCGATGGATATAGTGTCACCCGTCAGAAACCAGCTCCCGATCTCTTCCTTCATGCCGCAGCATTACTCAACCTGCCACCATTTGCGTGTGTGGTTGTTGAAGATGCTGAGGCCGGCGTAGAAGCTGCCCTGGCCGGAGGATTTTACGTGGTCGGAATTGGGCCACAGGAACGGGTAGGGTGCGCACACGTCGTGCTTCCGAGTCTGGCGGAGGCACGGTTGGGTGATCTGCGTCAGCGACTACTGCACTATACAGCGGCCTGAGTTCTGGTCTCAAACACCTGTTTAGCACACACCGGCTCCACAGAGGATGTTGTGCTTTGAAGCCTGTTTCCAGCCTGCCAGACCTGGTGGGCTGGAATCCTTTCTGATAGCGTGTAAGTCCTTTCGGGGCCAGACAGAAGTACGTTCAGCGACCACACGCCATCATCAGGACAACCTCATACCAAATCTTGCGCAACAATGTGCATCGTTCAGGTGTGCCACCGGCGAGTCGGTGGGTTGTCGTCAGCGTGGCAGGAGGGGCACGGCATGCCGTGGCCCTACGATGCCGTCATACCAGCGCTGGCGTCCAGCGGTACATCGTTCAGGTGCAGGATCAGGGTAATCCCTGGTCGGTGTGTCGTGATTTCTACTCTACCAGATTTGATATCACAAGGGCTTTCGCGACGTGAGGCGAGGTTGCAACCCACTGGTTCTGCCACCTGCCGATCCGCGCTCTCCCACCGGCTCGCCGACCGGTAAAGGAAGCCCATTCTCTTCTAAACCCACTTCCTTCAAAAGGTGGAGCTATATTCCCTTGTCGTGGTCTTGCGCAAACGAAACGGATCGGTCACACTGTTCGTATACGAACCATGTAATAATGCTTTTCAGAAGTATCACGTTACGCTGGTGGAGGAATTACAGCCATGTCAGAACCAATCGTTCTCTCAACCGAACAACCACCAACACCCTACCGGCCAAGGGTCTGGCTCGCTGGTGTGGGAGTCTATATCTTCTTAGTGAGCATCGGAATCAGTATCGGTGGCGAGTTCGAGAGCTTTACTGCGGCAAGTTTTAATGTGCTTCCGTTCGCTATCCTGGCAATTCTGGCCTACTTTGCCGGTACATCGTTCAACTGGGCATGGATCGCAACCGGCTTATGGTTGATGATCCTTATCGCTATAACTGCTCTGCTGGCTTTCGGTTTTGGTGCTGTGAACATCATTGGTATACCTCTTGGCGATATCGATCCGGCGAATCCACCAGCGCTGACCCAATCTGCCCTGTTGGGTATCCTGATGCTCATACTGGGTATTTGTGGGGCGATTGGGATCGGATTTCTCACCCTGCTACCACCAGTGCGGCGGAGATTGGCACGCTTCATTCCGATTGAACCAGCATCATTTGTGCATACTATCGCCCTGGCCGCGATTGTCTCCATTACCCTGATGTTGTTTGTCCCTCTCCTGCTCACCGGTGAACCACCCCTTTTGGCTCTGGTGCGCTCTCTCAGCGGCGAGGGACTTAATAATACCAATCCTGACGCCGAATTGCGTAATCAGATTTACGGACTGATCTGGACAATTCCGGCAGCATTTCTTGCGGTTGGCTTCAGTATTCGTCGCGACCTACCCACTACCCTGTCACGCCTTGGTTTGGTAATGCCAACGGCCCGACAGTTTTGGATTGGTATTGGCCTTGGGATTGGACTAGCTAGCGCAATGATATTTCTGATTGATCCATTACAAGAGTGGATTTGGCAGAGTCTTGGCTGGCCGATGACCGACGAAGAAGCCTTCCTTGAACTAATGTCATTTGCGATTAGTCCGATTGGTGCTCTGATTATCGGGATTACTGCCGGGTTAGGCGAAGAGCTGGCAATACGCGGTGTCTTGCAACCACGCCTGGGCATCTTGCTCTCCAATCTCTTCTTCGTCAGCCTGCACGCTTTTCAGTACCACTGGGATGGTCTGCTCGTAGTGTTTGTCATCGGCATGATCTTGGGTTTGATACGCAAATACACAAACACGACGACCGCAGCGCTTGTGCATGGAACTTACAATTTCGTGCTGGTCATGATGGTAGTGCTCACCGAACATCTGTAACAATTAACAACCGGTCTGATAATCGGTACCACCAGCAGCATGTCTCATCGAAACCCTTAATGGCAAGAGCTGGTTCGATAGGCTAGAGTATCAGGTACGTAGCCCAAACTGAAGCTTGGGCTGCATTTACTATTCACGAAGTCAGTAAGCCACGAAGCGTGCTCAACCGACATCTTCAAATTACAACCAGCTCCGCTTGCTACTACGCAAGTTGAGGCCGATTGTGCGGTCGTGCATATCACCACCATCACCGGTGTGTGAGACAGACAGTATCACGTTCCCCTAGGCTTAAACACAAACTACATTATGGTACCTGATACGCACTGACTAGGCGCCCCTGCGCATCAAGCAATTGTGCAATGTCACCGGTGCGCCAGACCGCCTGGCTACGTCCCCAATAGAAATCACCAGTGTTTGGATTGTTGGTACCAGGACCGGTGAAGACGTAAATATCAACTTCTGGTGAAAGAATAAAGGGAGGAAAGACAAAAGTCGGACGTTCAGGACGCGAGATATTGACAATTCGCCAGCCAGCAATACTAATATCGCTATCTTCTTCAGAGTACAGCTTCACAAATTCATCATTCAGCGAAGCGGATGCATTTGGATCATACGGCAAAATCTCGATAGTGATTGCCAGACCGGCAGGTTCGGGGGTGGTGGTTGTCGTCGGAGTTCTAACCGATGTAGGAGTTGGTGTCCTCGGCGAAGCTGTGGCAGTTGCTGTAGGCGTGCCATTTGTCTGACCGGTTGCCGTCGGTGTGTCGATCAACGGCGTAGTTGGTGTAGCAGTTGGCCTGGTTGGTGATGGCACGGATGCCGTAGCCGTCGGTATAGCCGGCAAAGCGGTGGTTGGGCGTACGATAGCGGTTGCAGTTGGGAGAGAGATTGCGGTTGCGGGAAGTGGGACATCGACATAGCAGAGCATACTGGCAAGAAGTTGCTGGTTACTCCGCAGCCTTACCTCTACCGGATAGATACCGAGAGGTTCGTTAACCCGTAGTGGGATACGCCAGTTACCGACAGGATCGCTAAACCCACCACCAACAACTTGCCCGGCAAACAGGACAATCAGGCCTTGCAATGGTGGCGCATTATTACCACTAAGGACAACGGTTTGCTGCCGTGGACACGACAGAGCTGCTGGTTGAGCGTAGAGGCGATAATCGAGAAAATGGATAGAGCTGGCCGCAACCAGTATCGCTACAAGGAGAGTAATTGGGTAGGAACGCTGCTTATGCATGGGGCGTGTTACAATAAATGTGGTGGGCGATAGTGGATTCGAACCACTGACCTCCACGATGTCAACGTGGCGCTCTAACCAACTGAGCTAATCGCCCAACGGTCAATATCGTATCATTGAATGCCTGCTCTGTCAAGCGCACATGAAAGATCTGATAACGCGCCTCGATCCTGAACTACAACATCTGCTGGCTCGTGCTGCCACCCTGGCCGCAGATGTTGACACAACATTATGGCTGGTTGGCGGTGTGGTACGCGATCTCTGGCTTGAGCTGCCGATTGGCCGTGACATTGATCTGGCTGCTGAGGGAGACATCAATCAACTTATTGCTCCTTTAGCGGATGCCTGGGATGGTACTATCACGGCGCGCCACCCGGCGTTTGGGACGGCAACGATCACTGTCGGGCAGTGGGTGATTGATCTGGCACAGACGCGCACCGAACGTTACCCCAAACCCGCAGCACTACCCGAAGTGCAGCCGGCACCCCTAACGCAAGACCTTTACCGACGAGATTTCAGTATCAACGCCATGGCCGTCCAGATCATTGCCGATGGCGATCAGCTCTTACCGTCACCGCTTATTGACCCCCTGGGTGGAGTTGCCGATCTGGCAGCCCGCCGCCTGCGTCTCTTGCACGATCAGAGCTTGCGCGATGATCCAACTCGCCTCTTGCGCGGGGTACGGTTAGCCGCACGCCTGCAACTGACGCCTGATGCTGCGACAGCCGCCCAGATCGCCGACGCACTGGAAGCAGGATACCTGGCCCTGCTCTCGCCTGAACGGATACAGACTGAACTCTGCCTGACCCTGGAGGAACCCGATCCGGCTGCTGTGATTGCGCTGGCCGATGAATGGAGTCTCACCCCTCACGTCATCCCTGGCCTGCACTGGACGCCGGCGCTGGCTGAGCGGCTGAGCCGCTATCGCCAGGACACCAATGGCATAGCCAGGTTGGTAACGGACGGATTGGTTATCGCTGGTCTCGTGCTCTACGACCTGAGCGATGATGAACTGACACACGTTCTACATCGCTACCATCTGCCTGCGCCGGCAAGGAACCTGATCCAGGACCTGATCGCACTACGCCCACACATCGCTACCATTGCTGCCGCTACCAGTCCGAGTGCTATCGATACGTTGCTGCAACCCTATAGCATAGCCGCGCTTGCTGTGCTACACTACGCGACAGAAACTTCAATTCAACAAGTGGTATCACGCTATTTACACGAATGGCGACCATTGCGCCCCCCACTCAACGGCGATGATCTGCGCCATTTAGGGGTACCAACCGGCCCGCAAATTGGGCAACTTCTGCGCCGGCTGCGCACAGCCACACTCGATGGCCTGATCACAGATCGCACAACTGCCGAACAATGGGTTCGCCGGCATCTGGCCGATTCCGGATAGAAAAGAGGAAAAATCTGTGGATGAAATGCTGCAACTCTTGAAAGATCTGACCGACGCTTCCGGCGCTTCTGGGTACGAGGAACCGGTTCGCGAAGTTATGCGGCGGTATCTAGAACCGGTTAGCGAGATTGAGTTCGACCGTCTAGGTGGCATTGTTGCCCGTCGAACCGGGATCAGTGATGGCCCACGGATTGCACTGGCTGCTCATCTCGACGAAATTGGCTTGCTGGTGACCCGGATCACCGATGATGGCTTTCTCAAGTTTCAACCACTTGGGGGCTGGTGGGATCATGTGCTCTTAGGGATGCGGGTGGATGTGATTACCCGCCAGGGAGTCATTCCCGGCATGATCGGCGCTAAGCCACCTCATATCCTCGGCAACGATGAACGGAGTCGGCTCGTTGACAAGAAGGCGATGTACATTGACATTGGCGCTACGTCGCGTGACGAGGCTATCGCGTGGGGGATAAGGCCAGGAGATACCGTAGTGCCATTTGGCCCGCTCACACCAATGCGCAATCCCGATCTGCTGATGGCTAAGGCGTTAGATAATCGCGTTGGTTGTGCGATTGTGGTTGAGACATTACGTCGCTTAGCCACCGAACACCATCCCAACATCGTCTTCGGGATCGGCAATGTCCAGGAAGAGGTAGGGCTGCGCGGCGCGGCAACAACGACCTACATTGTCAAACCTGACATTGGCCTTGCGATTGATACAGCCATTGCCGGTGACACCCCTGGCGTCGGCGCTGACGACGCTATGAGTCGACTCGGTCAGGGGCCGGCAATGCTCTTGATCGATGGCTCACTCATTGCCCACTCGGCCTTGCGCCATCTCGTGATTGATGTTGCGGCCGAGGGGGGGATTCCTCTGCAATTTGATCTGATGCCTGGCGGCGGCACTGATGGTGGCCGGATGCATCTCTTCGGCAGTGGTGTACCTACAGTCGTGCTTGGGCCACCGGTACGCTACATCCACTCGGCTGCGGCTATTGTGCATCGGCGTGATGTAGAACAGACGGTGCAGTTACTCCTGGCCCTGATCCGACGCCTGGATGACAAGACAGTTCAACGATTGCAATACGCGGCGTAAGTAACCATATATGAATAGCGTGATTCGACTCCTTCAGGTCCGTCTACCACTCTGGCTGACAATACCGTTGCTATTTATAACGCTTATCGGCGGTACGAGCAGCGGTATCTGGGTCGGGATATGGTTGAGTTCATCACAAAGCCGGTATACGGCCATCTGTCCCGAAACTGATGCCATCTGCGCCGACTTTGCCGTCTTCTGGGAAGTATGGCAACTGGCGCGTGAACGGTACGTAGATCCGACGGCTGCCGATCCGGAACGGATGCTGGAAGGTGCAATTGACGGAATGGTAGCGACACTCGGCGATGAGGGGCATACGCGCTTTTTGACGGCTGCCGAAGCCGCACTGTGGCAGGAATCGCTGAGTGGCGCATTTGAAGGGATCGGCATTTACGTGGGTGAACGTGATGGGTCATTGCTCGTGCTGGCCCTGATTGAAGGGTCGCCTGCAGCCGCTGCCGGTTTACAACCGGGAGACCGAATTCTGGCTGTTGATGGAGCCTCGGTTGCAGGCTGGTCGATTGATGAACTGGTAGCACGGGTGCGTGGACCGGCAGGCACAGCGGTCACGCTAGAGGTAAGTCGTCGTGATGTTGACACGCTGCGGTTTACGATTACGCGGGCCAGAATTACGGTGCCGAGCGTGAGCTGGGCGCTCCTTCCCGACCGGATTGCTTTGATCCAGATAACGTCGTTTGACGAGCAGGCAGCACGCGGCTTGCGTAACGCACTCACTGAAGCACAAGCCGCCGGCGCCGAGCGGATCATTCTCGATCTCCGCAACAACCCCGGCGGACTGCTGAGCGCCTTACTCACCATTGCCGGTGAATTCTTGCCAGCCGAAACACCGGTGTTAATCGAACGGAGTCGTGATGGTAGTCAGCGAATCAATGCCACGCGCACTGCCGGGATTGCCCAGGATATGCCAATGGTCGTCTTGATCAATGGTGGCTCGGCCAGTGCCGCCGAGATTCTGGCCGGGGCATTGCAAGATGCCGGTCGGGCAATCTTGGTGGGTGAGACAACGGTTGGTACCGGTACGGTGTTGACGCCTTTCCGACTCAAAGATGGTGCCCAACTCTTGCTCGGCACCCAGGAGTGGCGTACACCGGCCGGACGACAGATCCGTGGGGTTGGAATTACGCCTGATCGTGTTGTTCCTCAACCTCTGGAAGCACCTATCCTGTCGCCTTCCAGTATTCGTAGCCTGAGTGCGAACGAACTGGCAACCATCGAGGATACCCAGTTACTGGCAGCGATTGCCGTCTTCAACGAGCGCTGAGCGATCAGAAGCCGAATGAGCGACGGATAGATTGCGCATTCCGCAACGATGCTGTGACAGACCGGATAGCCACCTGACGTTGCCGGTTAGCGGCCAGAAGTACCGCCTCCACCAGGACAGCGCGTTCGCGCTGCATGGTGGGCGGTACGATTGACACTCTCTGATATACGTGATCTATACATTACCCACATGTCACGCTGCGTTATGACAGGCCGCACGCGCTCCCCGTGGCGCGGACTTCCAGCCCGCGTGCAAGCATCCTCGCCACCGCCGTCAGGTGCTGGCCGTGGCCGCTGGTACGCAGGCACAAACCAGGTGCAACAACACCGCTACGCCCAGGTATCGCATGTATGCCCGACTGACTCGATGATTGGCACGAGCACATTCAGCACCCCCGTGACCAGGATGGGGAACGGTATGCCACGCGCCGGATGGTGAGCACGGCTGGCGCGGCAGCATGGCTGCCGCACTCCAAACCTTGCGCCACGCGCATGACGAGCGGGTAAGGCAATCCATTCA
>NZ_DAOUBI010000107.1:0-8041 GCF_034432675.1 Chloroflexus sp.
CCTGATAGGGTAGAGGTTGGGTTCGATCATCTGTCCTGGCCGTCCGTGAATGCCGCCAGGGGCGGGAGCTTGCGCCTGGCTTCTCCCTTCAGCACTAGTACCGGCACCATGCGCACCGGAGGCGCACACTCCCAGCTCCCGGCTGGGGAGCACGCCCGTCATCACGACCCCGACCCGCTCCGGCACGCGGGCAATGCAGTATTCGACTTATGGGTAATGCATAGGTTGTACAAGCGGTGGGGTTGCGGCAGGAGAAGATTCATCTGTCATCGATCCACGCAAACATCACGGATCAGCGCGAATACCGTTCATGCTCAAAATGTCACGTGCCGCATGGTTTGGAGTGCGGAAGCCAGGCTTCTGCACTCACCGTAGTTCTTTCCTGGTGGGGTAGCTCACTCCTGAACCAGCGCACAACAGCGGAGGCACTCTGTAACGGTGACTCCGGCTGGTAGTGGGTTCAAGGACGGCTAGAAAATATAAGCTAACCCAAGTTGCTACCTACGCTGTGAGTAGGCCACGAAAGACTACCTGCTATGATAAACAGCGCGACGCTGCGCACAGCATCGTGCAACGTACCTGAACGGTATGCATCGTCTGGGTCGCAGCCAGTTCCGTAGACCCACTACGTCACGCACATCTGTTGTTGCCCATCCTCCGTGTCTCTGTGGTGATATAAGGTGGCGACTCGGGTGACGATCTATCCGCGTTCATCCGCTTCACCCGCGTCCATCCGTGTTCCATCCCTCCCCCGTAGCGCTCAACGACTCGCACCGCTGTGGTGACGTAAGGTGGCAACTTAGATTAAGCTAACACAATGCCTCCTCATCACCTCATCAGGAGAACCTGGATCAGACTGCTGCACTCCCCTCTCTCGTAGTGCAAGAGAAGGGTCAGGCTGATGGCGTTCAGCGCATACCCAAACACTATTCCCCGTACGCGCTCTCATGCTCTGTTGACATCCAGCGTGAGCGGGTTAGTGTAGAAGCGTGTTGCAGAGCACTGCTGGAAGCAGTGCAAGAACGACACGCTAACCACGCATCATACTGGTGCTGCCCCTCACACGACTGCCCATGAACTGGCTCATGCACCCGTGTTACCCGCCAGTGGCTCACTGGTGGGTTAACACGGGTCTGAAACCTGCATGATATACCGTGTCAGTCAAGATTTGATATAACCCGGCGTCATACCACGACAGTCACCCCTGAACCGATGCTCCTGGCGCATTGGTTCAGGGGTGACCCTATCTTGCGGAGACCAGGACTACGCTGCGTTCACGGAAGACCAGATCGCGTCATCGGTAGTACAAAGACGCGGCTGTGTCCAGCGCACTGTATGTCTCCCGCCAGCATCTGATAGCGGCTATTCGACAACACCGGACTACCTCCTCGTCTTCATCTCCTGCGCTTACCGGATTACCTCTGCTAACCCAAGAGATACAGGATGTTCCTCGTGCTGAAGAGATAAAAGACGGGTGACTAGATTATACTTTTTGCCAACTTTTTATTTAGATTAAATAATATTTTTACTGGTTATTTTATAAAAGTGTCGTATAATTAATTGTGCAATATCAGCGACTTTATGTTAATTGAAGTTGCAAAATAGTTAAAATATCATTAAAGTCAATAAAATTCGTAAAAATTATATCCTTCATCGTTCATGAAGACATCGAATACGAATAATGGCGCGAAAGGTAAATACATGGTTTAGAACAAATAACCTGAAAACGCTGATTTTCACAAACAAACCTACAAACCATTTGCTGTTCAGCAATGGTTTACGGTGTTGTTGTGAAATTTGCAACTAATTTCATCCACGACCACGGGGCAGGGCACTGTTCTGGTCGCAGTACGTATGTCGGGATTAGAGAAGGGTTCAACATTAGAAGGAGGTTCGTAATGGCAGACCAAAAGCAATCACGGCAACTGAGTTTCGAGATTCCCCTCGATGCAAGCAGCGTTGATGATTTCTCTCCTGAGACGCCGGTCAAAGTCGTGGTTGAGGGTACCGGTAACATTTTGCACTCTTCAGTGGCTCGTTTTGATAAAACGGGCAGAGCGATAGTCCGCGTTGAACTGAGTGGTGCTCCTGATACCCTGAACATCATCGTTGGTCCAGCCGATGCTGAGGACGAGGATTTGCCCCGTCTCCAAACCATTAGCCGCACTATATCAGCGCGGACGTTGCAGGAGCGCCAGTTTAAGCTGGAACCGATCTCGATCTCAACTTACTACTGGCATTGGTGGCGACGCTGGTGTCGCTATTTTGTGATCACCGGTCGGGTTGTCTGTCCTGATGGAAAGCCGGTCCCTGGGGCACGGGTGTGTGCCTTCGATATCGACCGCTGGTGGTGGTGGTCCAGTCGCCAACAGGTGGGGTGTGATACGACCGATGCCAATGGTGCGTTCACCATTAAGTTTCGCTGGTGTTGTGGCTGGTGGCCATGGTGGTGGTGGCGGATTCGCTACTGGCAACTTGAACCCTGGCTCGTCGATCTGTTACGCCCGATTGTCGAGCAGGTACCCGATTTTCCTATTCCCATCCCCGATCCGCGGCCCTCACCCACTGTCTTTGCGCCATTGCTGGAACGCGATGGTCAGGCAATGGCCCTGGTGAGTCAACCATTCGATACAGCCGTGTTGCCAGCACTGCGTGAGAAGCTACGCACACGTCTGCCACATATCCCCGAACTTGAACAATTGCGCATCTGGCCCTGGGCACCCTGGCAACCATGGTGGGATTGTACACCGGATATTATCTTTCAAGTCACCCAGCAATGCGAAGGTCAACTCAAAGTCATCGTTGACGAGACTATCGCCGACACGCGCTGGAATATTCCCACGAATATGAGTGTGACGCTGGTCGCTAACGAGACAGCGTGTTGCATTGACAATCCACCTCCACCTGAAGGCAACTGCGTTGTGGTAGGGAATGTTTGCAATAGCCTGAGCAACAATATCGGTGGGAATATAGGAGCCATCGCAGCGCCGGCTGGTTATGTGAATCCGAATGTCGCAGCCCTGCACGGTGATCGCCCCTTTGCCGGTACGGTATCAATTGGCGGGCAGTTTGGCAGTGCGGCGATGGTTGATTTCTACGAATTTGAATGGGCGACCAGTCCAGGTGGGCCGTGGCAACCTATGCCACCCGCAGCAGTTGGGAATTTTACGCGCACCTTCTGGGGGCCGGCACTGCCTGCGGGGCCGGTTGACTTCCATACGATCCCGGTCACTTTCACCCCGATCAGCGGACGACTGGTTGCTCCTTCACGGACATTCTTTGAGGCAAACAATGGTCCTGGGAGCTGGGGACTGAGCCGTTTCTGGGTGAGTAATCCCAATCTGCTACTCCAGTGGCTTACTACCAATACCTTTGCCGATGGTACGTACTATTTGCGCCTGGTCGGTTATCAAAACACTGGGACAGGAGCCAATCCGCAATTGGGTAATCCACAAATCCTGCCTATCTGCAATACCGATCACGAGAACTACCTAGTGCTTACCATTGACAACAGTACCAGCAATCTTGAGCCGGCAGCCGATATTGTCGAAGTACGCATTAATGACAATCCGGCTAGTCCTTGTGCCAATATTATCGCCAACAGTGGCGGCACACTTGAGATTGATTTTATCGCCTACGATGTCGATGGGCATCTGGCGTTCTACACCCTCGAAGCGACCTACGGCAAGAACGGTCGCGTCAATCTGCTGACGTGTCCGGGAGCCACGCTAACGCCTATCTCCCTGCCGCCAACTGCTCCCGCTGCCGATCAGGTTGGTTCCGATTACGGAGCAGCACGTAGCCAGGGTGCAACCGCACCACACTGGCGTGGTGGGGGATTGCGCTTAACCATTCCTGACCTGCGCTGCGCCTTTCCGATCACATGCTGCTATCAAATCGAGTTGCGAGTCTACAAGCGTACCATCGTCAATTGCAACTACGATTATCACCCGCGGAAGCTCAGTTTCTACAGCCTGACGGTTGCCGTCTAGGAGAGCGGTGAGTGCGTGTTAGCCGGTACGGCATTCTCTACCGAATCGGCTAACACCACTCGCTACCGCTGAATATCAGGGATTGCTGTTATGTCATGGCTTAGCCTGATCATTGCGATAGGTGCCGTCTGGCGCATCACCCATCTCTTTCATGCTGAAGATGGCCCGTGGGCGATATTCTTGCGCTTGCGACAGTGGGCAAGCGGGAGTTTTTTGGGTCAGGCACTCGCTTGTTTCTATTGTCTGAGCCTCTGGTTCGCACTCCCGGTCGCCCTGTACTACGCGCCAACATGGTTTGAAGCAGGATTGTACTGGCTGGCATTTTCTGGTGGCGCTATCGTTATCGAGCGAGTTAGCGCTCCAAAACCAATTGTCTATGAGATACCATCTCAGGGAGGTTATGATGACATGCTGCGGCAAGAATCGAGCCTGGACACCGTTCACAACCGGCACAACGACCAGCCCTGCGCAAACAACAGGTGATCAGCGTTTCACCGCTTTCTGCGAATACACCGGTCATGCGGCGCTGATCGTCATCGGCCCGGTAAGTGGTCGCATCTACCGCTTCAACTACCGCGGTGCTCGTCTCCCCATCGATCTGCGTGATCGCCCGTCACTTGGGCAGATTAGCCAATTGCGGATAGTCGATCACCGGTAAGTGCACCGTTACGGACCTGGCACTCGCCGCAAAAATGTCGCTTTTGATAACGCGGGGCGAGACAGGACGCATAGCCATACATGTAGCACAGGCTGTAACCTGTGCTACATTCCTTGCGTGATCGGGTTTACGTTATTAAGGTCTGACGGATCACCTCATCGACAGTACGAGACGGCGTCTGTCCGCCATCTCCCATGTCTGTCGCCGACATCTGATACACCCTGCCAACATACTCAAGATCAGCCGTTACACCGGACTGATAATGCCCAAGCCAGCAGGATGGGTTGCGTTGAAGTGTACTACACTAATTGAAAAACCCTGACGGCCTCGCTGGCGCCTATCAGCAGCTTTTGTGTTTACAGGAAACGTTTTCTGGGCGACTGTGCCACGCACGTATTAGAGATGCCGGTCATCTATGACATGATCCTGAGATTTACAGATTCGTGCAACCGATAGCTGCAAATTCACCAACATGACTCGTATAATGAGATAGCATCCCATCAAACAACAATCAGACCAGCATCATACCGGGTTGGTCCGATTGAAAAAAACTGAGAGCAACCTATGCCAGACACAACAACCATCCTGCGCCGTGATCCCAACACCGGTACCGCCAACTTACTCGCTTTCGCCGAATGGCTGGCGCAACCGACTACGTCGTGTGGTATCATCGATATCCAGTTACCTCATCCACCGACTGCAGCAACGTTACGCTGGCTGGCCCTCTTGTTGCGTGAAGAGCTGGCCGGAACAATCTACCAACCGGGGAACACCCAATTTGTGATCGTGGTTCCACCAGGCGCTCCGGCAACACAGGTTGCGCAGATTGAACGGTTACAGACACTCTTGCACCGGCAGGCACAGCGTCTCGATCTGAACACAATACCGGTTATTCGCTACCATCACATTCCCGCTGAAAGTGATCCGGCGACGATTCTGCAGTTTCTGATCCCTGATACTGCCGATTCGGGGACACTGCTCAACCGATTGATTGCCCAACTCGCAGCGTTAGGGTCTACGCTCAATAATCAGCATCAATTCGATCTCGACCCGGTTACCGGTTTGCCAAATAGCTTTGCTGCCCGGCAACGCCTTGAGGAACTGATTCTGACAGCGCAAAGACAAAGTCAGGCGTGTAGTGTGTTGCTGATGAATGGTGATGACCTTCGTCGCTACAACGAAATGAGTTACGCTGCCGGCGATCAGATGATCCGCGATCTGGCTACTATCCTCCGTGAACAATTACGACCGAGTGATTTTCTCGCTCGCTGGCAGACGGGTGACCAGTTTCTGGCCGTGTTACCCAACACCGGTGTGAGTGGGGCGGCTGCATTGGCCGAACGATTACGCCAACGTGTCATCGAGAGATCACAGCTCTGGCCGTTGCCGATTACCATCTCAATTGGGATTGCATCCATCCCTCAACACGGCCATACTGCTGGAATTGCGCTGCACATTGCTGCCGCAGCGCTTTCGCAGGCGAAAGCCGCCGGCAAAAATCGGATTGTTGTCGGACGACCCGACTGACTGCCGGCACAGGTAGTAGTATACCGACAAAACGTAAATCAGCGTGGTACAATAGAGAGCAATGATTAATCTACACTGATGCGGTTGCGGTAGGCGTCTATGGCAATAATCTTTTATCGTGATATGGAATTGAACTGCCGTAGTTGTGGAGCAACGTTTATCTTCACTGCCGGCGAACAGGAATTCTACGCTGATAAAGGCTTTCTCAACGAGCCGACACGCTGCCCAAAGTGTCGTAATCGCCGCGAAAATCAGCGTCGTCGTCTTGAACCGCCTGCTGAAGATGATGAGTCGTGATCTCCTCCCACCGGCGACAACTCGCTGCCTGGTCAATTAGCATCCTGATCGCAGGCATTGCGGGATGGCTTGCACTTCGCCCCGATCCCTACGATGCGCTACGTCAGGGAGATACCCTCTTCGCTGCTGGTCACTACCGTGCCGCACTTAATCAGTATGCAGCCCTGGCAAATGTGTTGAGTGAAGCAGATCTGCGACGTGGTATTGTACTCACGGTACGCGGTGAAACCGATCTGGCCCGGCGGGCATTCGCTGCTGCTATTCAGACCGGTCTGCGGCCGGCAGAATATCAGCTTGCTGTACTCTACCTGGGGCAGATAGCCTTGCTGGAGGGTGACCCTGCAACAGCACGTCGCACCTGGCAGACATTAACCACCTGTCTTCCCAATCGTTGTGCCATCCGTGATCTATTGCTGGCCGACGATGATCTGCGGTCAGGCCGATTTGACGCAGCCTTTGCCGTGTATCAATCGGTGGCGACGGATCAATTACCGGCAGACTGGGCTGCAATGGTAGGGGAACGGCTAACACTACTCAATGCTCTACACAATCCAAACCACGAAACGCCGGTGAAGCTACGAGCGTCTGTTGTCCCTGCCGATCCCTTCTTGCATCCACTCCTGCCACCTCAGGCAAGCTCCGAAACGCTTTCGACTGCACTTATAGCCGATCCGGCTGCACGACCACAACTACTCGGCCAACTGGCACTGGAATTGGGATACGATCATCTGGCCCTCGCATTCTTCGCGCAGGTCGATCCAGCAGGTGCCCATGGGTTGAGTGCAACCATCTATCAGGCCTACGCTCACTTGCGTCTGGGGAACCAGCAACAGGGGATAGTACAACTCGAACAGCTTGCTGCGGCGCATCCTGACGATGTCCGGATCGGGGCATTGCTCGCAGTCGCCTATATTCGTACCGGCGACCTCTCGGCAGCGGCCGCTCGCCTGCAACAGATTCAGTCTCAGCATCATACCGGACCGGCCATTGCCTTGGCACAGGCGGGATTAGCTTTTACTCAACGTGACTTTGTAGCCGCTGCCGATGCCTACGAACAGGCAGTCATTACTGCTTCACCAGATGAGCGCGGCCGTTATCTGACATTAGCCGCTCGTTTTCATCTTGATAGCGGCTTCGAGCGTTGCAGTAGTGGCATTCTCGCAGCGCAAGCGGCAGTCAATAACTTGCCTACCGATCCCGAAGCCTTAACCATCCTGGCCGGTACCCGCTACTATTGCGGCGATCTGAGAGGTGCGTTAGCCGCAGCCGATGCAGCCCTGACCGCAGGTGGTGGCGTCGAAGCACGTTTCTACTACGGGTTAATCCTCTGCGCTCAAGGCGATCTGAGTCGCGGACGTGCTGCTCTTGAAGCGGTTGCCGATCAGGCACCGGCCAGTATCTGGCGACAACGAGCCGAAACTGCGCTTGAACTACTGGGTACGTAGTGCTGATGGTGTGAGAGGTGGATCAGTGCTTTACCGATTCCTGAAGTGATCTAGCGGGTACGTTGCCTGTGATTGCTCTGCCACTTGACAAGCTGACGACCTTCGAGTATACTACGCAGCGT
>NZ_DAOUBI010000108.1:0-44006 GCF_034432675.1 Chloroflexus sp.
CATCCGGCAACACCGGAGCCACCGGCATCAGCGGTACCACGACGCCATGAGCCGGAACCTGGGGTCGCCGAACCAAAATTACGCAATAATGATCACTCGGAACAGTTGTCTTTTTTCATCATCGGTGGCTTACTCTTAATCATGGTTGGTACGTTAGCGGTTCTGGTCATGCGCGGCTTTGTTAGCGGTGCAGATCCTCTACCGACCCCCATCGTTCCAGCTGGGCCATCACCGACGCTCGCCCTGCCATTACCGACAGCTACTGCAACTGTCGTACCAACACTAACGCCGACCCTGACACCATCGGTCGAGCCAACGCCGACACCGGTACCACCAACACCCGTACCGCCAACTTCACCACCGCCATCTCCACCACCGCCGCCCCCGCCGTCACCGACTCCAACCGTTACAGCGACAGCGACGGCGACGCCAACGGAAACGGCGACGCCAACGGAAACGGCGACACCGACGGAAACGGCGACACCGACGGAAACGGAGAGGCCGACGGAAACGGCGACACCGACGGAAACGGAGAAGCCGACGGAAACGGCGACGCCGACGGAAACGGCGACACCGACGCCAACATAGACAGCGACACCGACCGTCTCGCCGACGCCAACCGAGACACCCTTCCCGACACCAATTATCGTGACACCGGTATATCCGTAGGAATTAGTTACAGATCGGCATTCACCAACAAGCGAGAAAGCAATGCCAATCGCATTTGTGATAGAAGTGCACGTTCCATATCTCCGTCATCCTGGACGGCAACCGATTGGTGAGGAGCGACTGCACGCATTCACGGCTCACACACTTATTCCACTGCTCGATCTCATTGGAGAATTGCAGCGTCACTCGCTCCCTCTGTCCATTGCGCTGGCGTGCTCACCGATTGCGCTGGAACAATGGCGTGATCCGGTGGTACACAAGCATTTTGTGCAGTGGCTGGAAGGAAGGATAATCCACCACCAAGACGAACTCACTCGTTTCGAGCACGAAGGCAACCAGCATGGGGCATATCTGGCTCGTTTTTACCTTGATTGGGATCGCCAACTGCTACGCAGTTTTACCATCCGCTATCAGCGCAATCCGCTTGGTCGGCTCCAGGAGCTGGTAGCAGCCGGACTGATTACCCCGCTCTGCGTACCGGCCAGCTATGCCATCCTGCCTTTCCTTGGGCACGAGAGTATGGTTCGTGCCCAACTTGAGCACGGCCTGCTCTACATCTCGCGCTACCTCAAGCGACCGGAAGGCCTCTGGCTGCCTGGTAGTGCTTGGCGTGATGGGTTAGAGCGCATCATTCTAGAACTCGATCTACGATATGTGATCGTCGATCCTTCCAATGTCCAGCTCCAACACGGTCACCTACCCGGCTGGCTCGTACCACGCCGTCTGGCTGCGATTGGGGTAGAGGCTGATCTCGCTCGCCACATTTGGTCGGTGGAACTGGGTTACCCTGGCGATCCGCTCTACCGCAATCCTGCTGATCCAACCGGTTATACCGCCAACGGTGCTGGTGCCCCGCAACCATACGATCCGTATGATGCGCTACGACGTGCCCAGGAACATGCCAATCACTTCGTCGATCAATTGCTTTTCCGATTGAGCCAGCTTCCATCAGAGACAACGCTGGTAGTACCGATAGATGCACGGCTCTGGAGCAGGAACTGGTTTGAGGGGCCTACCTGGTTACAGGCGGTACTTACCCGCTGTGCCACCGATCTCCGCCTGCGTCTGACCCAGCCGGGTAGTCTACTGCACCATCTCTCCAGCAATGATACGGTTGTCCTACAGGCTACAGCGCAGGCAGACGCATCCGCGACCGCCTGGCAATCGCCATTCACTGACCATTACCGGCGGGCATTGCATGAGGCCGAACGTCGTTTTGCCGAACTGGTGACCTACTACCCGGCTGCTGAAGGCTTGCGCGAACGTGCCCTAACCCAGGCGGCGCGTGAACTGTTGCTGGCCGAAATGAGTGATTGGCTGATAGACTGCGATCCCGGCTGGCAGCGGTACCTTGATCGCTTTGATCACATCCTGCTCCTTGCCCGCCAGGAATCGCTCAGTGCGACGGACCTCTTTGCATTGGAGCAGATCGAGAGCCACGACTCCATCTTTTCAGTGCTGAATTACCGTCTTTTTGGCGAAAAGCATCACAGGTCGTAATCACAAATTCAGGTTGCTATGGCCGATGCAGAAACCATTCGCAGCTACGATCAACTGGCCCGTGAACAGGCAGCGTTTCAACGGCATCTCCAGCCAACGGCCATTTATCGGCTGGTGGAGACCTTCTTTCACCCTGGTCGGCCCACGATCGACATTGGCAGTGGCAGTGGGCGCGACGTGGCCTGGCTGAACCAACACGGCTACCAGGCAATTGGACTGGAGCCGTCTGCGCGGATGATCGCCGAAGCCCATGCCGCCTACGCCGGGATAGAGGTACGACAGGGAGCACTCCCCGACTTGGCCGGGATCGCCGATACTTACTACAGGATTATTGTGTGATTTCAGGATAGCCTACGTTATTGTTTGACACAATGTGGGTGCAATGATTTATAGACTCTCTTCCCCCTCACCCAGCCAGTCAAGTGGTGGCGTGTAGGTTTCTCGTCGCCAACGTCAGCCCGGTTCGGCGGTTGTCAGGGCTTGGAGTGCGGCATGGAGGACAGAGAGCTGCTGTGTGCGGTTGCCCGGTTCTTCCAGCGGATGCCCGAATGACCAAGCCAGGTGTAGGGTGCGCGGCGGTCGTACCTGTTCGGCAATTGGTTTCAGGCTGACGATGCAGACCGTGCTGATGCCGACTGCTTCGATAATGCGTGCGATCAGTCCCACGGACTGATTGCATAACCCTCAAGCCAGGGTGAGGAGCACGATGTCAACCTGTTCTTGTTTGAGGAACGTTGCTCCTTCCGGCGCCGTCTGTTGCAGCAGTGTCGTCAGGTGGGGTGATTCGATATGCCCCATGAAGCCGTAGCAATCGACGAGGCTGCCGATGATGCCGCGCTGTACCAGTGTGCGCACCAGGTCGAGCGGGAAGAGGATGGTGAGATCGCACTCGGCGTCGCTGTGATCGTAATAGTCGTGGGTGATGGTTAGCTCGCTTAGCGGGGTTGTAGCCGGAATACGGCGGTAGGTTGGGTCGGCACAGGTATCAACCATGTCGAACGGTGGCTAATCCCGCAGATGTACCCCGCCGGTCGTGATCAGGGCCAGCCGCGACGTATGTAGGGGTTTGTGGAATGGCGTGAACAGGATTTCGTCGAAGTTGAGTGCTCGGTACGCGCTGCCCCATAGGCGGGCCAGTGTCGGTATCTGCGAGAAGATTTGTTCGGTTAGGCGGTACAATTAATTCTTTGTGCGCATGCTTGCGCCAGTCGCCGGTCGTAGTCGCTCCTTCAGGCCAGGTTCAATCGCCAGTCGTAAGGGCGATAGATGAGGCGGACCTGTCGTGCCTGCAAGAGCCAGGCGCGTCGTTCATCGGCGGGGAGTGCCTGTCGTAAGAGTTGAATAATTCCATCCGTTCCACCAAAGTCTTCCCGGTACCAGTCAAATATGCGTGACAGATGAATCTCGGCGCGTGTCGGGTCAATCGCTACATCGGTGGCTACGAAAGCGCGGAGTGCCAGGTCAAGTTGCTGATCAATCTGTTCGGCGCGATATACTCCAATCGGCGGACATGAGAGGCTGGCACAATTGAGGGCAAAATGAATGCGCGGATCTGGCGGATCGATGATCCAGCGTAGCCGTGGATCGCCGGCGGCAAATTGTGGGCCGGGAATGAAGGGATGGCCGCGATTGGTGCGCAGAATACCGTGTTCGATGTCGTCGAGCGAACAGCGTAGACCACCGATCTGGTAGGCAGCCGCTCGAAAGAAGCGTAAGCCCGACCATTGATCGGCGACGCTGGTCGTGATACCAAAGGCGATCACTGCATCAATCACCAGGGCGTTGTACAGGTTGATCCAGAAGGCGAGACGAGTGGCGTGGTCGGGAAGTGACGCCGGATCAAACCGTTGCAGTTGTGGGGTTAGTTCCGAGCGGTAGGCAAGGTACGCCGGATCGTTGCGCAGGCCCTGATATGCCACTAGCTTCCCTTGTTCATCCATAGCCTGGGCTTTGAATTGCTGCATCGCCTGCTTGAGAGCGACTGCCAAGGCTACACCGTCGTCGGTAGGTGCAGGTGCGGTTTCTGTACCGGTATTGAGTACCTGCTGCTCGTTTATGCTCAACACAGTATCGATCACCGCCTCGCGTAAACGGATGAATAGGTTCATGTGGTCTGCTCCAAGATCCGCCGAAACATCGCGATGGCAGATGCCGTGCGCGGGCCGGGCCAGGTCAACGCCATCCCATCACACAGGACAATCCGGCAACGATCTTCTACGGTATTGAATGTCGACAGGTCGCGTTCGCTGAACGGGTATGGTTCATTGGGCAACAAGACAATGTCAGGATCGAGGGCCAGAAAGTCGGCCAGCGCTGCCCGTGGATAGCGTCCGGGTAACGTGGCCGCGACATTGACCCCACCGCTCAGGCGTAGCAGGTCACCGGCGTAGGTGTCGCGCCCGATAGCCATCCACGGATCGCGCCAGATCAGGGCCAGGACTCGTCGGGTGGGGTGTGGTGGAGCAGTCGCTGCTTGTTCGATAGCCTGAGTGATCGGCGCAGCACCATCGGTTACGGCCAACACCTGGGCCAGAGTCGCCAGTTGCGTCATTGCGTCGGCGACGCTCCGAATTGCTGTGACATACACTGCCAGGCCGGCTGCCGTTAGTGCGCGTACATCCCGTTCCCGGTTTTCTTCCTGTTCGGCGATGATCAGATCGGGCTTAAGCGCAATAATTGCCGCTCGATCGGGATTTTTGGTGCCGCGGAGCCGGGGTAGCTGCTGGAGTGCTGCTGCCGGTTCGATACAGTAGTCGGTGATACCGACAACGCGCTCGCCGGCACCAACGCTGAATAACCACTCAGTTACACTCGGCACGAGTGACACGATCCGTTGTGGTGTTCCCGCCAGCTCGATCTCCCGCCCAAGTGCGTCGTACACCAGCATCGCCGACTCCTGCGTTGCGTTTACTTGTCAATGATGAAGACTGGAACGGTACTGCCGCCGCCGGCAGTCACATTCAGCAATGTCACGGTTGAGAGGCGGCACAAACAGCCATTCACCTCCGTTCCAAACAGGAAGGGATCACTATCTACCAGACGATCGCCGATCACCACCTGACCGTCGATCAAGGCGGGGTACGGCTCGTAAGCGATTGTCACCCGCTCTTGTACCACAAACGGTGAGCTGAGGGCCGCTTGCAGGGCGGCGTCCCATTCGTCGGAACTTACCTCCCAGCCAATCGTAATCCCTTTGCCACCATATTCATCGTTCGGCTTCAACAATAACCGTTCGCGATTGGCACGCACGAAAGATAGGAGATCGATCTGTTCGCCCTGGTACGTGGTTGTTCCCGGTTGCACAATGCGCGTCCAGGGCACGTGGGCAGCCACTGCTGCCCGCTGATCTGTGCTCAACGGATCGTGGAAGCGTTCGTCGGACAGGAGCGCAAAGAGCGATTTTTTGTGTAGCAGTTTGGCCCGGAACGAGTTGACAATCACACAGGTACCGGCAGCATACGCCTGTACCAGCGGATGGGATAGCGCTTCATCACCGTAGTGGGTAAGGAACTCACTGGTAAGCACCCGCTTGAAAACAATGGTGACCGGTATTTCCCCCTCATCAGGGGTGGAGGCCAGCAATTGACCATCACGGAATCTGAGGTCTTGGGGTGCGCATATGACGGTTGGCAGGCCGTGCTCAACAAAATACTGGCGAAGCATCTCGAACTCAGTCGCTGTTGGCACACCGTGCCAGTCAACAATAGCCACGTGTGGCTCGTGACCAGGACTTCCCGCCGCTCGCCAGCAATCGAGCAATGTGCGCAATAGATGCTGGCGAGCTGGTAAGGGCAGAATTGGATAGCGTTTGGTAAATTCTTGCATCACCGGCATCGCCAGAAATGCCTGCGCCAGCAGATCTTCATAGGCAATTGCCGCCGGGCTCTCGGCGTTGTACTCGACAAATTGCAACGATGACCCATCCACGGTCAAGAAGGTGTCCATCCGCGAATGGGCGCTCGGTTCGAGATAGCCCGGATGCATCTCGATCAGACGTTCTTCAAGAGGGGTCAACATCAATACCTCACGCACGGCCCGGCCAGCTTCAGAAGCGTCAAGGGCAGCCGCCACAAGAGTACGTGCCGCTTCGGCAACCTGCTGCGTTCCCCGACGGAGAAGTTCGTATTGCGAGGCGGTGATCAGGCGTGGCCGGAGGACGGTTGCCAATGGCCGTTCACCAAAATACAGCCGGCGAGCACGCATCTCTGCGGTTAGTCGCTGCCACGACTCAACTGCCAGCGCCGGTTCAAGTAAAGCGTGATAGTCGGCAATTGCCTGGGCGAGGGTCATAATTTCACACCTTTACGATGATCGTTCTGGCATAACACATTCATGCACGCTGCGATTATGAGGTCTCTTCGGCTGCCTTCTTCCGCGTCGTGCGCCGTCGTTTGGGCGTAGCTGGTGCTTCAGCAGCCAGTGGGTCGTTGTTGACCGAGTCGGTTGTTGCCGATATCGATGGGCTAATGGCCGGTGCCATCGGGCCGTTGAGCAGGCGATGCCAGGCAAACTCTTCTGGCCTGGTCCGTCCCTGTAAGGCCAGCTCGATAGTGAAATCGGCCATCGTGCGCACTACCCAGTCGAAGTAGTGGGGCGTTAATGAGTTGACATCAAAATCGGGCGCTGGATTTGTGAAGTCGATAGCATAAGCTACACCATTACGGATGGCGAACTCAACCGTGTTCATGTCGTAGCCGAGAGCCTGGTTCAACTTGAGAGCACCTTCGACTACCTGCCGACCTTCCTCAGGCGTGAGGTAGTTGTCGTCACGGAAATAGCGGTGTGGCCAGGGTGCGTTGGCGTCGAACTTGATGGTCATGATATGGCGGCGACCGATCACAATGCAGCGCACATACTTCTCCCAGGCGATGTACTCTTGCAGCATCATGCACTCGATGCCGGTCTCATTGTACGCCCGCCACAGCTCTTCATACGAATGAACTTTGTATACCTTTTTGAACCCACCACCCCAGGCTGGTTTGAGAATCACCGGAAAGCCGCCAACATAGTCGACATGCTCTTTCCACGGAATGGGGTATTGCAGATTGCGCAGCGATTCTTCGACGACGCCTTCGATGTAGGAGTGCGACGGTAAGGCCACTGTCCGTGGATGGGGAATGCCGAGGGCAGTAGCAAGTGAGGCGCCGAAAAACTTGTCGTCGGCACTCCACCAGAACGGATTATTGACAATCCGGGTACCGCTAAGTGCTGCTGTCTTGAGAAAGGTGCGATAGTAGGGAATTTCATGGCTGATGCGGTCGATGATCACGTCGTAATCGCAGAGTTCAGCCATGCGAGTTCCACCCAACTTTATGAACTCAGCCCATACCCCGGCGTTACGTCGATTGACCTCTTCGATGTAAGCCGGTGGCCACGACCACTCACGACCGACGAGAATGCCGATCTTTTTTACACTCACAATGAACCTCCTGATATGGCAAAGAGTATGGAATTATCGATCTGACGGGGCTGATTGTAGCATAAGGTTGTGCAGGTGCAAAATGAAGATGGGGGAGGGCGATGACAGCACATTGCCCCCCTGAGGTGCCCGATGTGCCCTTCAGATAGAATATTGCCTGGACGGTACATACAGGGACGAACGTTTCAGATAGACCCTGCCTGATCGAGTCAGTGCCAACGTGTGATCACGAGGTGCAAATCTCGTTGGCAGACCGTGATATTCGATACGGTAAAGGTAAATCGGACATCACGAACGAATCACAGCCAGCACTTCATCACGTCGCATTTCCATCTCTTCGCGTGAGGCAATCGATTCGAGGTTAAG
The DNA here is from genome assembly GCF_034432675.1 of Chloroflexus sp. Lineage (GTDB taxonomy): Bacteria > Chloroflexota > Chloroflexia > Chloroflexales > Chloroflexaceae > Chloroflexus. The sequence continues at coordinate 7,955 of NZ_DAOUBI010000108.1, forward strand.
CCGGATCAGTGGTTCGGTATTCGACCCGCGCACATTAAAGTGCCAGGTATCGTAACTTACCGAAACACCGTCAATTCGTTCGATTTTGCCATCACTGTAGCGTTCGGCAATCTCGTTGAGCTTGGCGGCCACATCGCTGACACGTGAGTTGATTTCACCCGAAATGAAGTAGCGCGACTCCAGCCGACCGAGCAGTTCGCTCATCTTGACCCCGCGCTTCGAGAGCATTTCGAGCAGGTAGAGTGATGGAATGATGCCTGAATCGGCGAATGCGAAGGCTTTAAAGTAGTAGTGTCCAGAGACTTCACCGGCAAAGATTGCGTCTTCATTGGCCATACGGCGCTTGATGAAGGCGTGACCGACCCGTTCGACCAGCGGAACACCACCGGCAGCACGCACCTCATCAGGTACCGCCCACGATGCCCGCACGTCGTAGAGAATCTTTGCGCCTGGTTCTTTCTCAAGCAGGTAACGCCCCAGAATTGCCGTGAGAAAATCACCGGAAATAAACTCACCGCGATCATCAATCGCGAAGAAACGATCACCGTCGCCGTCGAATGCGAAGCCGATGTCGGCCCCCTCATCTTTCACACGCTGTTGCAATTCGGCGCGGTTTTCCGGCATCAGCGGATCAAGCCCGTGATTGGGCAGCGTACCATCGGGATCGAGGTACATCCCGGTCAATTGGATCGGTAAGCGGGCATACACCTCCTGCAAAATCGGCCCTACCATCCCGTTACCGGTGTCAACAATGACTTTCAGCGGCTTGATAGCGTCTACATCGATCAACGAGAGCACCTTCTGCACGAATTGCTCTTTGAAGTCGTATTCCCGGCGCTGACCACGGCGGGTTGGAGTCGGAAAGGCTTCACTCTCGACTAACCGGCGCAAATCCTGAATACCCTCATCACCCGACAAGAGGTATGGCATCCGGCGCACCATCTTGAAGCCATTGTACTGTTTGGGGTTGTGTGATGCCGTCACCATCATACCGGGGAAGCCAAGTTGCGTACAGGCAAAGTAGTACTGATCGGTGCTGACCATGCCAATATCGGCAACATCGGCACCCTGATCCATGATCCCGCGCGTAACGGCGTCGAACAGGGCCAGCCCCGATGTGCGCATATCCCGCCCAACTATCACCGTTTCGGCACTGAGAAAGGTGACGAACGCACGACCAATCAAATAAGCGACCTCTTCGTTAAGTTCGGTCGGATAAATGCCACGAATGTCGTAGGCTTTGAAAATGGTTGGATTAACCTGCACAATATTCCTCCTTACTGAGAAGGTTGTGTCACCACCGAGACACCGAGTACACAGCGATGGTGAATGATGAATTGGCCTCACCCCCAAATACTACCAACTCCTCTGTGCCCTCCGTGCCTCTGTGGTGCATCTTCCCTTCATCCCGCTATGCCCTTCTGCGCCGTTGTGGTGCATCTCTCCAGGACACGGGAACATGTCGTCTACTCCTTCCCATCACGCATGATCACATCGGCCATGAGCAACTCGCTCGCCGCAGCGTATGGATCGCGCTGACGGGCAGCAATCTGCTGCACCAGCTCACTCCAGCGTGAACCGTGTAATCGTTCGAGAACGAGTTCTTGCACAGCGGCAGTCAGTTCTCGTTCAGCCGCACTCAGTGCTCGTTGCGACTGGCTGTTCGACGCGATGAGGTGTTGACGGTGCTGTTCTACTGCATCAACGATCTGAGCACACCCTTCACCGGTGGTAGCAATTGCCGTCAGCACCGGCGGCATCCAGCCATCGGCTGGTGGTGCACCGAGGTTCAACATCGTGCGGAGCTGACGCACTATCTGGTCAACGCCGGGGCGATCTGCCTTGTTAACCACGAAGACATCGGCGATTTCGAGCATCCCGGCCTTGATGCTCTGTACATCATCACCCATGCCGGGCACTTCAACAACAATGGTAGTATCAGCGGCTTGCGCAATATCGACTTCATCCTGACCGGCGCCGACGGTTTCAATCAATATCACCGGGAACCCGGCTGCGGCAATCAGCGTGACTGCATCAGCCGTGGCCCGTGCCAGTCCCCCCATCCGACCACGACTGGCCATACTGCGGATGAAGACGCCCGGATCGCCACCGAGGGCCTGCATTCGGATGCGGTCGCCCAGCACGGCGCCACCACTGAATGGTGAAGAGGGATCAACGGCGACAATCCCGACCGGCACCCCACGTTTGCGCCATTCCTGGGCCAGTGCGGTGACCAGGGTCGATTTGCCAGCGCCTGGCGGGCCGGTAATACCGACGCGATGGGCGGAGCCGTAAGGGTACGCGGCGGCCAGTAACGCGCGCGCTGTTGGCCCCCCATGCTCGACCAGGGAAATGGCACGCGCCAGTGCCCGACGCTCACCATTGCGCAGGCGCGTAACCAATTCATGTTCATTCATGGTTCAACCCCGCGTTAACTCGACGTGAGAACGAATGAAATCGATGATCGCTTGTGTTGACGAACCGGGGCCGAACACCTCGGCAATGCCGTGCTCACGCTTGAGAATCTCGGCGTCTTCATCAGAGATGATGCCACCGGCAACGACCAGCACGTCGGTCATCCCTTGTTCGTGCAGCAACTGCATCACTTTGGGTAGCAGAGTCATGTGGGCACCGGAAAGGATCGAGAGACCGATTACGTCAACGTCTTCTTGCAATGCCGCTTCAACGATCATCTGCGGCGTTTGCTGAAGACCAGTGTAGATCACTTCCATTCCGGCATCACGTAAGGCCCGGGCTATCACCTTCGCGCCACGATCATGACCGTCGAGACCAGGTTTGGCGACCAACACACGAATCTTTCGCTCCATCGAGCGCTCCTTCCGCTGTTCACGATTCTGGTTCGGTAGCGTGGCCTTCAGTATAGCATAGCCGGCCAGTCAAGCGGCAATCGCAGCAACTACCGCATCACCGACGGCTGCGGTACTGTACGCAGTCTGTCCTGGCACAGCAATATCGGCGGTCATAATTCCCCGTTCGATCACCGAGGCAACTGCCGCTTCGACACAATCGGCTTCGGCGGGTAGATCGAGCGAGTAGCGCAAGAGCATCGCCACACTCAGGATCGTTGCCAGGGGATTCGCCTTGCTCTGACCGGCGATGTCCGGTGCCGAGCCGTGGATCGGTTCGTACAACCCCAGCCGACCATCGGCCAGTGACGCTGATGGGAGCATACCCATCGAACCGGCTAGCATCGAGGCTTCGTCGGTCAGAATGTCGCCAAACATATTCTCGGTGACGATCACATCGAAATCAGCCGGACGACGGATGAGGTGCATAGCACACGCATCAACCAGCATGGTCTCAAGTTGCAGATCGGGGAACTCGGTTTGCATCAGGCGTGTGGTGATACTCCGCCATAGCCGGCTCGTCTCCAGAACGTTGGCCTTATCAACCAGAGTAACTTTACCGCGTCGTTGACGGGCCAGTCGTGCTGCAACGCGCACAACGCGCACAATCTCTTCCTCGGTGTAGATGCAGAGGTCGCTGGCCCATTCGCCATCGGCAGTACGTTCGCGACGTTTCTCGCCGAAGTAGATACCACCGGTCAGTTCACGGACGACAAGCAGATCAACTCCCTGCAACCGTTCAGGTCGGATTGGCGAGGCGTTGATCAACTGCGGATAGATGCGTACCGGACGAAGGTTGGCAAACAGACCGAGTGCTTTCCGAATACCCAACAATCCCTGTTCTGGTCGCACACGGGCTTGCGGATCGTCCCATTTCGGCCCGCCTACTGCACCGAGCAGCACCGCATTGGCGGATTGACATAATGCAATCGTGGCTGCCGGTAATGGCTCTCCTGTCGCATCAATCGCGCACCCGCCGATTAGCCCCTCGTGAAAGGTGAATTGATGACCGAACCGCCTGGCAATTGCCTGTAGTACCTTCACGCCCTCAGCCACAACCTCTGGCCCGATTCCATCGCCGGGAAGGACAGCAATCACAGCTTGCACAGTAAACCTCGCAACCCATTCAAAAATGGTTATAAAACGGTAAGGACACGCCTGTATGATACTACTAAGTGTGCGAACGCCTGTCATAGATGGTAACACGAGGAAAAATGTATGGCGACTCGGCGAGTCGAATCATTTCTGGTGCGGATTGTAGTGGCTGACAATGGCGATTCTACGTCGCCACGGTGTCATGGGCGCATTCAACACATTGGTACCGGCTTGGAGAGCCGGATTGATCAGCTCGATGAACTGCTGGCATTTATCACGATGTATCTCAGTCCTGCCGAACCTGCATCTGTAACCGGTCAGTCAACCAATTCTTCCGAGTAGCCTGCAACGCCAGCAGCCGCTACATTGCCATGATGTCAGCCCAGATGATTCCCATCTTCTGTTTGCGGTCAGTGTGCAACGGAAATGTGCTGATGGATTATGAAGCACGCTTGCCTCGCACCAACTCAAACAGAGCAACTGTTTCTGGTAATGGCTCAACCCCCAATTCTTCGCGCAGTGCGGTGATGCAGCGTTGATAAAGGCGAATCGCCGTACTGCGCTCTCCGATGGTATGGTACGCTTTGATCAGTAACTGATACGCCTCTTCTTGCGCCTTGTCGTATTCCAGCACCCGCCAGCCCAGCTTAATCGCCTCGTGAAACTGACCTTCATCAAAGAAAATGTGACCCAGGCCGAGTGCCGCTTCGATAAACAGCAATTCCAGCCGTTCACGTTCCACAACTGACCAGTCTTCGTACAAACTATCCGGTAAGAATGGGCCATTGTACAGGTTGACCGCCTCTTGAAATGCCTCGCGTGCCTCATTAATGCGTTTGAGTTGCAGGTCACGTCGGCCCTGTTCGACAACTTGCACAAATCTGGCCACATCGTATAAATGATCGCTCTCAACGTTGAATCCATACGTATCGCCTTGTTGGAGCAGGTAGTACGTTGGCGCACCTTCTGGTCGATCCGGTTCCAAGGCCTTAATCAGCCGACTCACTGTTACCCGCAGATTGTTCGACGCCGACTCGCCGTCGAGGCCCGGCCAGAGCATATCCATAATCTGCTCACGGGGTAGCATTCGCCCCCGTTCGATGAGCAACAATTGTAGCAGATGGCGAGCTTTCACACTGCGCCAGTCACGATCACGAATCTCCTGGTCACCGCGCAATACTTGAAAATAGCCTAATGCCCGGATAACCAGGCGATAAGGGGGACGATAGACCAGACGTTCCAGGGCCTCACTCGCGGCTGCGCGTATCTGTGGTGAACGTTCTTTCAGTAAACCACGAAGGGTACCATACGTATTGACCAGGCCCAGTTCCCCGATCAGGTTGATACTCCGCAGGCGAACCGCTAATGGAAATGTCTCTTCCAGCAGTGGCATCAAGATGACACTCAGCGTGGCTGTGTCGAATTGACGAAGAGCAGCGATCATTGCCCGACTCGACAAGCCGAGCCGAAGAGCTGTATTGATGGCCCAGTTCATTACCGTCTGAGGGAGGAACGGCAGTAACTCAACCCCGGTGCGATCACAAATGGCACATGCCGTCGCCAGATCGGTGGCAATTGCAGGATCATCAGGTCGCTGCTGGACAATGAGGTAGGCGCGATATATATGAACAAGCGCTCGGAACAGACCATCATTGCGTTGCGCCATCTGCTTAACAAGCTCATTGGCTAGTTCGAGCGCACGTTGTGGCTCACCACCTTCCCCTAGCACGATCAGCAGCAGACTCTGCATCCAAAGCTCTTGCAAGCCGAGAACGGTGTTATTGCCGGCTACTGCTCGTTCACCATGCTCTCCCTTCGCCTGGAGCTGGCGTAGTAATGTCAGCGCCTGGGCTGTGGCAGATACTAAGCGGGTACTGCGGAACTGGGCATAGATTTCAACAATACGGGCGCACGTCGTTAGAGAATGATCATCGAGATGCCCGGCTATCTGGCGTACTCGCTGGAGATAGGTCGCGGCTACCTCAAACTGTTCGTGTTCAATCAACAGCAGGGTGAGTATCAAGGCTGCATTACCGACCAGCACACTGCCGGGTGCATAATCATTCAAGCGGGTATAACTCTCTTGCGCGAGACTAAGCGCATCATCACGCTTTCCCTGTTGATACAATGCCATCGTCTGCAAGAGCAGTAGTGACTGGCGTAGCAGATCGTTACGGTCAATACGTGGTAATTCCAGCGCTGCACGAATCGCTGAGAGTGCTTCAGTAGGGTACCCTTGCTGGATGTAGATGGATGCACGTAAGATGGCCAGTAGCCATTGCCACAACACACTCAACGGTCGGCGATCAGCCCAACGTGCCACGCGCAGCGCTGCCCGGAAGCGACCACGACTGTAAAGCAGCGCCATCAGGCCGATCAGGGCTGCACCTCGTGACCAGGTGTCATTGGCACGCCCCGCTGCATCGATGACCTGCCGACACACCAGATTAAAGCGATCTGGTGTATTAGCCCAGAAGAGGAGCACCGTCATGTCGCGCAGCGCTCGCAACTCCTGAGCCGGTAGGCCGCTGCGGCGGTAAGTTTCAGCCGCTTCACCGATCAATTGCAACGCCCGCTCCCGATCGGTGTTAAAGAGACTCCAGCCGTACATATGGAGTAGTTCGGGGTCTCGATCACGTACTTCTGGCGGCAAACGTTCGATCCAGTTCCGCAGACTCTCGCGCTGCAGTGTATCGATCAACGGCCAAGCATGTTCACGCAATGCACGGGCAATCGCGGTCGGATTCTCGGCCATTGCCAGATGACGCAATGCGGCTTCGATCTGATCATGGCGGGCCAGCACTTCACCGAATCGTTCGTGAAGTTCGCGCACAAAGACACGATTGAAACGGGTCAATGCCCGGTTGGCGAGCAACCGCTGCCAGAGCGGATGAAAACGGAAAACACGCTCGCCATTGGTGCTGCCGGAGTCAACAGTAATCGGTAACCCGAAAGCAATCGCCTGCTCGATTAATTGGGCGCTATCTCTGACATTCAGGGCCTCATCGAGCAATGCCGGATTGACCTGCCTCAGCAGTGCTGCACAAATCAGACGATCAACTAATGGTTCAGGTAACTCGGACAAGACCTCGGATGCCAGATACTCGAACAGATCGTGCTGATTCGTCACCAATCCCTGTAAATAGCTGCGGCGCTGGGATGGTGCGTGGCGGGTAAGTGTGCGGACGGCGAGCTGCACACTAAGCATCCACCCACCAGTCCGTTCGAGCAGGAGATCAATATCTTCATCAGGAAGCGTTACCCCGGCTCGCTGTAATAATTCAACAACTTCGTGACGCCGCAGCAAGAGATCATTTGCCCCAACTTCAAGCAATGTCCCCTCAGCGCGAAGGCGAGGTAGGGGAGCAAAGGTGAGGGGGCGGCGTGAAGCCATCACAATGTGAAGATGTGGTGGTGCAGCTCTGAGCAGATAGCCCAGCAAATCGGCAGTGATCGGCCCATCAGCCACCAGATGTACATCATCGAGGATCAGGACGGTCAGTGATTGTAATTCGCGTTGAATATCGCTGAGCAATGCACCTGCTACCAGCGGCCAGTTCCGATCCAGGCTTGAGATACTCTGCAAGATTCGTGATGCCTGATCGCCTAGTGAAGGTATGACCCGCCGTATTGCTCCAATGAGATATGCCAGCAGCAACGCCGGTTCTTGATCGGTAGTCTCTAAACCGAGCCAGGCGACCTGTGCCCCGGTCTGGATTAGTTGATCGGCCCATTGGGCGAGGAGTGTTGTCTTGCCATAGCCGGCCGGCGCGACAACCACTGTTGCCGGCAGCAGACGAACTTCAGCCAACAGCGCCTGCAAATCGGGACGCAGCATCTCATCAGACCGCACCGGTGGCGGCGTGATTTTCAGAGGTAATAGGGAGGCGCTTACCGCAACCGATGGCACCTGTTCGGCCAGTTCGGTCATGGATGGCTCCTTGCGACTATCAGAGAGCGCCGTGAACGATAAACAACACGTGACAATAACTGTCTAGCTGCCACTACACATTAAACGGTTGATTGTATTTTCATGTATGATACAGTTGTATACTATATCATGATCTTTATTGTAGCATGACCCACTAAGAATGCGCACATTTATTTCTGGTATTCCAACGCCTAAACCGGCACTCTTCTTCTCGCGCACAGCACGCGATCAGGCTGTCATTTTCGATCCGGCCTGCGCTCCCCTTCTGCGTCCGGTTGTTGATCGCGAATCATTGCAGCCCTGGTATACACCAACCGGTGAACGCTGGCTGTTGACGCTACCACACGGATATTCGCAGCGTCTGGGTATCAATTCGTTTGCCGATCTGGTCAGGTACCACCCTGGCTTGCAACGGCATCTGCGTGAGTATGCCGATGATCCGGAACCGTACTGGTGGGAATTGCCGGCTGCGGCGACTGCAGTGCTGACAGCACCAATCTCGCGGATATGTATCGGCGATGGTGATCAAGTGTGTCTGAGTTGGGATGCTGGTCAGGTAGTCGTTTTGGCGCCGGTTCGGATGGTGGCACCTGCCGATCACCTTACCCTGGCTCTGCTTGCTTCGACTAAAGGAAAGCAGATGCTCCGCCATACTCACGATACATTTACCCTACCGTCAGTACCCACTGCCATTGGCGGACGACTGGCAGAGCTGGCAGCTCAGGCCGTAACGATGGCCCACGAACGACATGCACTAAGCCGTGAATTTGCCCGCCGGCTACTGGCCGATTTCGGGCCGCCGGGCAGCACGCTTAGCCCGCTGCTTGAACGCTGGTGGGAACTGGAATTTCGTGATCTGCTGGCTGAAGTTGCCCGTGCGCTCCGTAACCCAATCCCGGAACCGTTCCAACCCTTCTGGCTGGCCCGCCATACCGAGGGTCGTGCCCACTACTACACACTGACGGCTGAAATTGCTGCGCTTGAAGCGGCCATTGATGAGATCGTTCATCCATTGTGGCAGGAATAATTGCGATGACTTCACCCCACTATCCTGTTCCCGCCGGCTCGGCTCGTACCGAACTGATTGTGCGTGGTTCGCGCTTTATTGCTCAGGTCTTCCCTACGCCAACCGTCGCTGCGGCACGGGAAGCAATTGCGATGGTGCGCGCAGCAATGTCTGACGCAACACATCACTGCTATGCGTATCTGGTTGGCTATGGGCCGAGCATCATCGCTGGTATGAGTGATGATGGCGAGCCAGCCGGGAGTGCCGGTCGCCCGATGATGGCAGTCTTGCGAGGGGCTGATCTGGGTGATGTTACGGTTGTGGTAACCCGCTATTTTGGCGGAACCTTGCTGGGCATTGGTGGCCTGGTGCGAGCGTACAGTGATGCGACTCGGGCCGTGTTAGAAATCGTACCGCGCACACAACGGGTTATCTATCAGCGAATCATCGTACACTTGCAGTATTCCGATTACACGGCTATTCGCCGCTTACTTGAAGCTCACGCGGCTGTCATTGTGGCAGAAGCATTTGCTGTCGATGTTGTCATTACGGTCGATCTGCCAACCGATCACGTGACCGCTGTCAAACACCAGATCGGTGAGATCGGTGCTGGTCGCGTGTGGCTTGAGACAGCGACTATGGTATAATAATAACGATGTACGCACTGCATCCGGCTACTGTGCATATTCCGATTGGGCTGCTGCTGGCCAGCAGTTTCTTTACGTTCATCGCCCTGCGTACTGGTCGTATGCAGTGGGAACAGAGTTCGTTCCACTGCCTGATCTTCGGCTTACTTGGGGCTGCGATCGCGATGGTCAGCGGACTCATTGATGCAGCCCGCCAGGTGACCGGCCCGCAAATCGCACCTGATGATCCGGTCATTATGTGGATCAACGGTCATGCTGCGGCCAGTTTAGCGGCAACCCTGTGTTACGGTCGCATCTGGCTCATGCGCCGTCGCCGACCAGGTTTGCTGGCCGATTCGACTCAACGCAATGCCTATCTTGGCTGGCATGTAGCCGGAGTCATCCTGTTGGTACTTGGGGGCTGGCTGGGTGGTCGTCTCGTCTTCGAGTTTAACCTTGGCCGCTTGTGAGGGTCTTATGTTTACCTATGTGGTGTACGGTTTTCTCTACCTCATCATTAACTTCTTTCGCCTCATCGGCTGGTGGCGCTGGTCAATCACCGGTGTCGAGCGCCTGCCGTCACGCGATCAGGGGGGCATGATCCTGGTTATGAACCATATCAACTGGGTGGATATCCCTGCCGTTGGCGCCATGCTCCCGTTTCGCTATCGCCTCTCGTGGCTGGCTAAGATCGAGATTTTCTCCCACCCGCTGGCCGGCTGGTTTTTCCGCAACATGAACGTTATTCCAATCCGGCGCGGCAAACGTGATCTGGCTGCGCTCGATGCGGCAGTGGAAGCACTGCGCAATGGTGCCGTGTTGCTCATCTTTCCCGAAGGCCACCGCAGTCGGAATGGCATCCTGCAACCCGGACGTGGCGGTGCAGTGCGACTGGCGATGCAAGCCGGTGTGCCGATTGTGCCGATGGCCATTACCGGTACCGAGCACGGTTTTCGTGGTACGCTGCTCCGTAAACCGGTGCATATTACCATCGGCGAGCCGTATCGTGTTGAACCGCTTCCCGACAACAAGATTCCTGCCGATGTGATGGAGCAGTTGACTAACGAGATGATGCTCAAAATTGCCGCCATGCTCCCCCCGGCTCAGCGTGGGCCGTATGCAGCATTGCTGGAAGCCGCTTTTGTGAAGGAACAGATGTGATCAGGTTCCGGCAAGCCGTCGCTCTACGGTCCGGCACCTCTTCACCCCGGCCCGTCCACAGGTGAGAGTGCTGAACCGCTGGCGCAAGGTGTTTTTGTTCAGGTTTCGGTAGCCTGTCACACTATGGGCCAGCCCCCTTACCCTGGCCCGTCCACAGGTGACATCAAATCAGACGATTCAGGACATACCCCTCTGTTCGCCGTGTCCCTTGTGTGATAAAGTGAACGTGCGCATGCACCATCTGTAGGGGCGGGTTCTAAACCCGCCCCGGTAGGTTCCAAACCCGCCCCTACTAAACTCACGGATCATCGTGGAGGGAACTGATATGCTTGTGAAAGAACAGATTTAATCAGGTTCCGGCAACCCGTCGCTCTACGGGCCGGCGCCTCTTCACCCCGGCCCGTCCATCACAGAGAGTGTTGAACGTCGGCCAAAGCAGCATCCACACCGACCACGAGAAGCAGATTGATCACCCGCCTCTCCTGCGTGCGCCACAACACCCGGTTTGATCCACAACGGGTGCGTTGGCGTATCAGGGGGCAACCGGTTCCAGAAAGGTCAGCCCGTCAGGTGTTGCGACAGCGCACCAGCCGCTTTGTGATCCTACCTCAACACGCCACCACGTGTATTTATCAACTTCAACCGGCCCTTCAAGCAGTACCACTTCACGTCCGGCAGGGATGCGTGCAATCACCCGGGCTGTTAGTCCTGGTGAGGCACGTAAACGCAGTGCAGCTTCACCGACATTCACAACAACCGCTCGTTCACCAACTTGTAGGGTTGGTGGACGAGCGGTTGGAATTGGTGTGGGAGAAGGGAGTGGTGTCAGCGTCGGAGGGATTGGTGAAGGGTGCAAGATTGTAGCCACTGTTGTTGGTGATGCTACTGGCTGCGCCACTACAGCCGGACCAATACGTCCAATCAGCCACACCAGTGCAACCAGTACGACCACACCAATGCTACTTATGAGTAATATGCCGACCCGGTTTATACTTGGCCGATTGCGGCGCCGTACCGAGTCGTACCCTTGTCGGTAGTAGTAGTAGTGCTGATAATAGAACGGATTAAATTCACCACGCTCAGCATCAGCAGCACCACGTTCATACATCTCACTCGTGGTTGGCATAAATCCATGTTGAGTACTACCGGGTTAATACCAGGTCTTCGCGTCCCATCTCGCGCAGCATCCGCGGGTATAGGGTGTACATTGGTTCAACAGCAGGTAGCAATTTGAGAATCTTAGGAATCGGTCCTTTTGCAATAATCTGGCGTCGAGCCAGAGCGGTCATCAAATTAATTTTACCATGCCAGAATTGATGAGCAATATCCGCCTTCATACTCATTTCTACATCTGGCTTCAGGTCTACTTCACCCCAAAACACATCGCAAAACGCGCCAGGCTGAGTTGGCGGGTGAGCAGCATCGATGGTGGCAACACCATGTGGTTCTTCGTAGCGGAACTGAATGACGATGCGTCCTTCACAGATGCGGGGTGCAATCTGGGGATCACATTTCACCCGGTCATACAGTTCACCTAAGATTTGACGCAGTTCTACCTCGTCTTTGAAAAATGGCATTGTTCATCTCCCTTTGCCGTCCGTAAATGACGGTGCTGTACTGTAGGAAAATCCTGTGCAAACGATTATACGAGGTTCAGCAGGAGAACGCAAGAGGGTATAACGCATTGCGTTAAAATATTCGAATGGGGAATAGTTACTGAGTCTGTTATGCACTGCCTGTCCTGAACCTGATGCATCGCCGGTTGAGTGCGGATGACCTCTCCGAACGCTGTGTAGGCCGGTGCCTTGGTGGTTGCATATCACACCACAGAGACACGGAGGATACAGAGAGGGTAGCAGCATGCCTTCCGCACGCCGCGCGACACGGGCATCACGGAGCGTAAAAGATGTCTCATCCGGTGCGTAATGTCTCCATGGTATGGATGAAATAGCTTCTACCCATCAGCTAAATGGATTACGGGATAAGTTCTAAGGCGAACAGGCTAGTGCTACTCCCCTAGCCGGATGTCGTCAGCGTGCACGCCGGCCAGCCAAGCCGAGCCACTCATGGGGCGACGACTGGCCGGCTGGACTTCGATCAGCTCAAGTGCATCATTGCCGGTTTGCACCAGTGGATGGCCGCCGCTACTACGCCCGCTAATGGTACCCGGTGCCGTGACACCTTCAGCAGCAACTACCGCTGCTCTGATGATACGCAGTGGTTGACCACGCCAAAAGGTATAAGCACCGGGCCACGGATCGTAAGCCCTCGTCATCCGTTCAATCACAATCGCCGGTAACGACCAATCGATACGACCGTCTGCTTTTTTTAGCATTTTAGTAACGGTCGCCCGACTGTGATCTTGTGGACGAGGCTCAATCTCGCCACGAGCATAGCGTGGTAATACCTGCACCAGCAAATCGGCGCCAATCCGAAAGAGTTCATCGGTCAATTGACCGGTGCGTGCGGTTGGTGGCAGATCGACGACTGCCTGGGCCAGGATCGGTCCGCTATCCATACCGGGATCGAGCAACATAATCGTCACACCGGTTACTGTCTCTCCGGCCAGGATAGCACCGGCTACCGGGGTAGGGCCACGGTACAGCGGCAGCAGAGATGGATGGATATTGAGATACCCCAATGGCGGAATACTCAACACAGCCCGGCGCAGAATTTCACCGTATGCAGCGACGATCCCAACGTCTGGTTGCAGAGCGCTTAACGTCTCAACCACTGTCGGATCGCGCAGTGTCTCTGGTTGGAGCACCGGCAGATTATGGGCCAGTGCCGCAATCTTCACCGGTGGCGGTGTTAGCCGGCGTTCACGACCGGCCGGTCGGTCTGGTTGCGTCACAACGCCGACAACCTCATATCCGGCGATAACCACTGCCTCTAGGGCGTGGACGGCGAATGATGGACTTCCCAAAAATAAAACACGCATGTCAATCCTTTTCAGCTAGAAATCGCTACAGAATAACAGAGGTGAACACAATAAATTAAGCAGCTTTATATCTGCTATTGCTAAGTCTGAATGTACTGTCTTACCTGTAGGGTGGTCTCTAGCGTACTGCTGTTCGGGCAGTCATCTCTGACCTTTCAATGTATCAGACAGTAGCTCTGCCTGTTGACTTCGCAACAATTGTTGAACGGCTAGCTTGCAATCCTTGCTTTCAAACGTCTGATAACACAACGCAGGTATCGCCGAGCGATCTGCATCGTGGTATGGATAGGGTCATTCTCCTCGCCTTGATTTCATAACATCGCGAGGAGTAGCATATGGTATAATAGCGCACGATGTCATTAAATGTAAAGACAACATTGTTATGCAAGCAATTTTTTTCAATGGTGACCTGCAATATACTACCGATTATCCTGACCCCGTTCGTCAGCCTGGCGAGGCCTTAATTCGCCCGCACCTGGTCGGTATCTGCAACACCGATTTGGAGATCACTCGTGGCTACATGAATTTTCACGGCGTACTCGGTCATGAGTTTGTCGGTACCGTTGTTGCTTGTGACGATCCGTCCTGGCAAGGGAAGCGTGTTGTAGGTGAGATTAATGCGGCCTGTCGCCGCTGCCCCACCTGTTTGCGCGGCGATGTCAGCCATTGTCCACAACGCACAACACTTGGTATCTACCGGCGTGATGGAGCGATGGCCGACCTGTTTACGCTACCCGAGTCCTGCTTGCACGAAGTGCCGGCCTCGGTGAATGATGAAGCTGCGGTCTTCACCGAACCGCTGGCAGCCGCCCTCGAAATCGTCGAACAGAGCCATATCCGTCCAACCGAGCGGGTTGCTGTCATAGGTGACGGCAAACTCGGTGCGATGATTGTTCAGGTTCTCCGTCTCACCGGTTGTGAACTCACACTGATCGGTCGGCATCCCGAACGGTGGAATGTTTACCGTCAGCAGGGAATAACCTGTATGCGCAGTACAGAACTTCCCAGCACCCCATTTGATGTTGTCGTCGATTGTACTGGTAATCCATCCGGATTGAATATCGCACGACAAATCATTCGTCCACGTGGGCGATTAATCTTGAAGAGCACCTTTGCTGCCGAGACTCAGCTTAACCTTAGTATGGTGGTAGTTGATGAGATACAATTGATTGGCTCGCGCTGTGGGCCATTTGCGCCCGCACTACGCTTACTAGAACGGGGATTGATTATCACAACTCCCTTGATCAGTGCCCGTTATCCACTTGCTCGAGGTTTACAAGCGTTTGCCGCAGCTTCCGGCCAACTCAAGGTTTTGCTCAGTGTCTGAAGAAGTTCATCTGCCAATAGTTCTTTTCGCCGACGACGACCCCCATATTCGTACCTTGCTCAGTGATACATTGACGCAAGCCGGTTTCGCTGTACTGGCTGCTGAAGATGGGTTGTCGTTGATTCAAATTGCCCAAGAGCAGTTACCCGACATTATTCTCATTGATCTGATGCTCCCAGGCGTCGATGGTTACGAGGCCATTCGGCAACTGCGTAATGATACCCGTACTGCCCATCTGCCGATCATTATTGTGACTGCACGTACCAATCCATCTGATGTTGTTATCGGTTTTGATACCGGTGCCGATGATTACATAACCAAACCGTTCAACGATGCAGAGCTTGTGGCACGTATTCGTTCGTTACTGCGGCGTGTAACGAAGCGGCCAGTTCGTAACCCATTGACCGGTTTGCCCGGTAATGTGCTCATTGGTGAGGAAGTTCGCTACCGCCTTCAGCGTGGTGAACCATTTACCTTACTTTACACAGACATCAACGAATTCAAGGCGTTTAACGACAAGTATGGCTTTGCCCGCGGTGATCAGGTAATTCGCCTGGTAGCCCAACTTTGCGAGCAGGCACAACAATTCTTTACCCCTCATGCTATCTTTGTCGGCCACATAGGCGGTGATGATTTTGTATTGCTCTGTCCGAGTACAGTTGCTGCTGACCTGGCGCGGTGGCTGGTTGATCAATTTGAACAGGCAGCATTATCGCTCTACGATGAGGAAGATCGCCAACGCGGCTACCTGGTCGGGTATGATCGAGCCGGTAATTTGCGCCATATTCCACTGGCTACGATGGCAGTTGGTGGGGTTTCGAGCCGCCTGGATGCGACCGTTGATGAATTGTCACGGGAAGCAGCAGCCATGAAACACGCGGCCAAGGTCTTTGGTACCAGTGCAGTCATCATTGATCATGTGCGCCTGCGCTAATTGATGGTCTCTCCAGGGGCAGCACGGGCATCAGCCTGTGCTCCTTGTGCTGTGTAACTTGGCGGGTAATCTATCCACACAGCCAATCTTCAGTGCCGACTCCATGTGTGGACAGAAAGTCACAAGTCGATGTCTCCTGTATTGCGTGTTCGGGATTATCCTGCTATCACGGCAATGACGTCTCCACTATTGCACTACCAGAGTTTATGAACAGTGCATCCTCACATCAATAGTTAACAGATCTCAACCGGATTGAGCGCTTTCTGGTGCGATAGAAGGCGATCCGTTGTTGAAATGTTCATTGTTGTCGCAAATCAGGGCATGGTATAATTCCACCGGCGTTATTATCGTGAAAGAATCCACGAATATTAGGTTACTGCAATGATTGCCTGGTTTATTTTCTGGCTTGCAGCGATTGTAGCTATCGGTGGTCAAATTCCGTTGATTTTTGCCGCGTGGCGTCTGTATCGGCAACCATTCCAGCAGGCACCGGCCAACGTACCGCGCAGCGATGGCCGGGCAGATTTGGGGTGGACGATTCTCACTGCGCTGGCGACGCTGGCGCTGTTTGGTGCTGCGTATCTGGCTTTGCCGTGAACGGGATGAGCGTGAGGAGTGTATGGCAGCGCGTTCTCTCATACGAATCTTGCTTGTTGGCGTAAGCTTAACGCTGGCCACAATCATCTCAGGTGCATTGGTCACTATCTCGGCCAGTGCAACCGTCTGTTCGTCGTGGCCTTTGTGTCTGGAAGAACTGGTACAGAGCCAGAATCCATTGGTCTGGATTGCCCTCTTCCACCGACTGTTCGTTGCACTGGCACTGCTGGCTGTGTTCGCCGGTCTGGTAGCTGTCTGGCGGTCATCGGACACTGCCGGGTTACCGCGCATAACGGCAGGTGTCGCCGCCGCATTCTTTCTCTTACAGGCTCTGGCAGGCGCGTTGCTGGTCTGGGGCGTTCCGGCGATGGTAGCCGATGTCTGGCACTTGAGTGGCGCGTTACTGGCGTTCGGGGCGCAAAGCCTCACCATTGCCCTCATCGCCGTGCCAACGCCGGCCACACCAGAGCGACTGGCCGGGCGAGCGGCACAGATGCAGCGTCGTCTGCGCAGTCTGGCGTGGTGGTCAGCAGCCGCTGCCGGGGTTGCGGCCCTGGCTATCGGTGCACGTAGCGTTGTTCCCAGCTTCGGGATGATGACGGCGGTGCCGACGAATAGCGTTAGTGCTGTAGGCTTTGCCGCTTTGCTGTCGGTGTGGATGGCACTGGAAGCACGACGTCGGCTACGACCCGTCGCTGAGACCCCGGCATCGGCGCTGGCCTTGCCGCGCTATAGCCTGTTCCTGCCGGTACTGGCTTTGCTTGCCCTCTTTGGTATCTTCATCCCAGTGGCTGGTCATCTGATCAGTCTGACGGCCATGGCGCTCCTTTGGGCCGGTACGATCATAGCTGCCGTGATCCTGCAACGGGTACCATTCTCATATGCAACCGCTACCGCAGGTGTGCGTTCGCAGCCGGCCTGGAGAACAGTTGTAGCCGACTATATCAGCCTGACCAAGCCCAAAGTTATTTCGCTGCTCCTGGTTACCACCCTGACCACCATGTTCATCACCGAAGCCGGTCTTCCATCGTGGTGGCTAGTGATCTGGACAATGATCGGTGGGTATCTGGCTGCCGGTGGTGCGGGGGCGATCAAT
The DNA here is from genome assembly GCF_034432675.1 of Chloroflexus sp. Taxonomy (GTDB): domain Bacteria; phylum Chloroflexota; class Chloroflexia; order Chloroflexales; family Chloroflexaceae; genus Chloroflexus. Next base: position 25,536 of record NZ_DAOUBI010000108.1, read on the forward strand.
TGTGCCTTCGACAGCGATATTGACATCAACATGGGGCGCACCAGCCGGCGTCCGGTACCGAGTGGTCGCATCTCGCGGCGGGCGGCGTTCGTTTTCGGTTTGCTGTTGAGCGTGCTATCGATCATTGTGCTCTGGGTCTTCACCACACCGCTGGCAGCCTTCTTCGCCTTGCTGGGCATCATCTACTACGCCTGGTTCTATACGGGCTGGCTCAAACGATCAACCTGGCAAAACATCATCATTGGTGGTGGTGCCGGCGCCATTCCGCCACTCGTAGGCTGGACGGCAGTAACCGGTTCGGTCAGCCTGATGGCAGTCGTGCTGTTTGCGATCATCTTCTACTGGACTCCACCCCATTTCTGGGCGTTAGCCCTGGTGAAGCAGAAGGATTATGCTCGAGCCGGAGTACCAATGTTGCCGGTTGTGGCCGGTGAAGCCGAAACGCGCTGGCAAATTCTGGTCTACTCGGCAATCATGATGGCGGTATCGTTGTTACCGGTAGCGATTGGGGCCATGAGCTGGATCTATCTCATCGGGGCAGTTGTGCTGGGTCTACGCTTTATGCGCGATGCCTGGGCCGTGTGGCGTGTGGGTGACCAGACAGCGATCTGGGGTCTGTACAAATACTCGTTGCTCTACTTGGCACTCTTGTTTGCCGTGATGGTGGCCGACCGCCTGATCATCGGCTAGCCTGACCTGGTGCCTACTTTTGAAAGATAGTACTAGCATTTTCTGCCAACATCGTGTATACTGCACATATTGAAGGATGCAAGCTCTTCAGCGCCTGTATATTACGGTCAAGGAGTAGTCCATGACAACGGTTGATCTCAATCAGATCACATCCCAACTGACCATCCCACAACCGCTGCTGACCATCAGCGAAGCGGCGAGTAGCCGTCTGCTCAAGATGATGCAGGAAAAAGAACTGGAAGGCTATGCCTTGCGCGTGTTTGTTGCTGGTGGCGGTTGTTCGGGTCTCCAGTACGGTATGACTTTCGACGACGAGGTACGCGAAGGCGACAACGAGTTTTATGCTGGCAATCTGCGGGTCTTGGTTGACCCAATCAGCGCACAATATCTGTTTGGTGCATCAATTGATTTTGTCGATACGCTGATGGGTGGCGGCTTCAAGATTGACAACCCGAATGCAGTTTCCTCTTGCGGTTGTGGCCACTCATTCCGTGCCCGCGATACCGACTACAGCGAAGACGATGAGGATGCGCCGGTCGGTGGATGCAGTGCGTGTGGGGCGTAGGCGCAGCATCTGGCAGTCTAAATTCTTTACTTAAATCTCCTCATCTTCATAAAGATGAGGAGATTTTGTGTTTCATTAAACCGGGTAATCTCTGGCAGGACATGAAGGGGCGGGTTCTTCAGCCGCCCCTTTCATCTGTCTGGGTATTGCGATTAGTTGACCATGCTGTTGTTCACCGGGAACGTGCATGTCGTATGTTTGGATGGTGTAGTGTGCTCGACATATATGGCATGCCGTTCCACAGTGCAGTCCTCTGTGCTGTACCGCGAATATGCGTAGCAGCAATAGTTTTACCCTGAACAAAATCGTTATTTGTTCACATTCGTGCTCTTGTATCTGATCTCTACTCGAAGTCGGCCTTCCTGTGTTTACAACGATTGACCTCTTTACCCGGTAATCGTGTAATACCCCTCCCCCCCACACGTCCGACACAGGGTTTGGCCGTCACGAACCACTTCTCGAGCATTGATGATCTCTTCGCCGCAGTGGTCGCAGGTAGTCCGTAAACCGTTGCGGCTGATGATTGCCTTGAGGTCAACGGTCAGGGTTACCGGTTGGGCGATGAGGAGATCGGTTAGTGGCATCAATTGATAGGCGATTAGATACGCATGCCAGCGGCTGCGGGCGTTGGGTGCGTACTGTCGGGCCAGATTACGCACGTTGGGTCGCGACGCAATGCGGAATGCCTGCCCGGTTTGGGTGTCTACGAAGGTTGCCGCGACTTTGCCTTCGTCCATCAGGCGCATCGTGCGGCGCCCCAACCAGCAACCAGTCGTTACGCTTACACCGTCGGCAAAGCAGCCGTCGGTTTCGACAAAGGTGTAGAGGCGTTTGTTCTTTTGGGGGAGGTTTAGTCCCAGCAGTTCACCAGCGTACATGCCCATGCGGGCGCCAAGCACCTGGCGTGGGCAGAGATGACGGTGCATTGCCGATGACTGGCGGAGAAAGTCGGCTAATGGGGCAGGGGCAACGAGCAGTTCCAGCGATGTGGTATCGATCAGTTCATCAACCGACACGGTCGTTCCTCCTCTAGCTTTGCGGTGATATTGCCTGGTGTAGTGCAGTACGTGCCCAATGCAGTGCCATCATCATTGTTGGGAAGCCAAGTGTGGTTATACCCATGATCAGGGTGTGTTCAATCTCTGCCGCAGTTGCGCCTGCTGCCAGCGCACGATGCACATGGGAATGGACGGCACCCTCTGAGCCGAGTGCGGCTGCCATTGCCAGTTTGACCAGTTCGCGGGTTTTGGCGTCGAGTGGGCCGGCCTCGGCTGCTGCTGCACCCAGTTGTTCGTATACGCCGGCTACCGTTGGGTAGTCTTGCAAAAAGGTACGGTACGCTTCGGGCAGTTGACTCATGATAACCTCCCAGGTGTGCTGTATACGTTGCGATCCTATGCCAGTTGCACACACTGATGATGCAGAACGGGCATAGATGATTCATTGCGCTGGCCGGTTTCGTTTACGTGCGCAGTGATCTCTGCGATTACGTTCCATACCCGGCACAGGACAATGCGCTCTTACCAGTACCATAGCACGTAGCATTCACAAACCGTTTTGGGTTTTCAAGAATAGATGTATGATACCAGATTTATCTGAAATGAAGATGCGACACACGTTCGTGGTGTGTCGCACCCGCTTATCCCTGCCTTCCTGTATCGTGTCACGGTTAAAGAGTGCCACCTCTGTGTGTTAACCAACTCGCTCCAGTTTCACCCTGGTGTCGTAGAAGACAGCACTGCCGCCAACCAGATCACTCAGGGTTACATTGCCCAGCACCGGATCAACGCGCATGGCAGCATTGGCGTGAATGCCGGCAGCCCGGCGGGGGTCGGCGGGGATGGTGACGCCGTCAATAACGATGTCGCTGGCGCCGCTGGCGAAGTGGCCCCAACCGAGCGGGAAGGAGATGACACCAGGGCGGATACCCTCGATCACCTTCACTTTGCCGATCATCGGTTTGCGCGTACCGTTCTGCAAATCCCAGACTTCGTCGGGGTTGCTGGCCGAGCTGATGCGTACCCGATCACCGTTGCGTAGACCGAGACGCTCGGCATCGAGGCGGTTGATCAGGATGGCGTTTTCGGGCATTAGGGCGAGGAGCCAGTAGTCGGCAATGCCACGCGCCTTCGCCATCATTACCTCTTTGTAGGTGACCAGGTGCAGATCGTAACCTTCATCAACGATTGGCGTGCCGTCGGCAGCCAAACCAGCCGGGATGTAGGTCGGGTAGCCGATCAGGTGATCGCCGGTCATGGAGTTGATGGTGGTTGCCGTCTTCTCTTGATACAGGTTGATCTGTTTGGCGTATGGGTTGCCGGCTAGATCACCCTTCCAGCCCTTCTCGTAAGCCTGGTAGCGGCCACCACGGTTGAGAACGTAGACCGTTTGTCGCCAAAGCTGTTCGTCGTTGCCGATGGCGGCACGCCATTTGGCTTCATCAAACACGCTCGGCGGCAGGAAGCGCCGTGCCCGGCGGAAGACCTCTAATTCGGCATCGTCGGCTGGAGGTACGCCATCGCTGCCGTCTTCCTTCTCGCCGAAGGCGATGTTGGCCGTCAGTTTCAGGTAGAGGTGTTCGGGCCGGGTGAAGGGGATGCCTTCGCCAAAACCGTTCGGACCGAAGCCGGGTAGTTCGAGCCGCTCGGCAATCGCGAGTACCAGCGCCTCGAAGCTGAGCGGAATCTCTTCGCCGAAGACCTTGACGGTTGGCCAGTTTGGTAAGCTGATCGCAGGCTGGCGAATGTTTTCCACCTTCCACGGGACGTTGGGGTGTGAGCCGTGGAATTCCCAGCGCTCAAGGAAGCTCAGGTCAGGGAAGATGTAGTCGGCATAGGTGCTGGTTTCGCCAACCATGATGTCGCTGGTGATGATCAGCGGGATTTTCTTCGGGTCGGCCAGTATCTCGATGGTCGTCTGCGCCGCCGGCAAGGCGTAATTGATGGCCGACATGTAGAACATGGCGACTTTGATCTGGTACGGATAGGCATCACCCATCGAGGGGATGTCTTCCTGGTAAACATCGGTCGCCAGCGGGAACCATGGTCGGCGCGCCGGATAGCCGTTGAATAGCGTTGATTTTTCGTAGGCGGTATTGGTGCGCAGCAGGTCGATGCCAAATGGGACGTTGGCGCCATTCGTCATCTTATCAACCTCAAACGGCCCCTTTGCCTTCGTACCCAGTCGGTCGTAGGTTGAAGCCTTGATCAACCCGCCACGGTGGTCGAAGTTGCCGATCAGGGCATTGAGGGTGTAGAAGACGAAATTGGTGTAGAAGCCGTTGGTGTGTTGCGATGGGCCACGGTGAATGTCGGCCACCGCACGTGTTCCGTGGCTGGTAAATTCGTAAGCGATCTCGATGATGTCTTCCGCTTTCACATCGGCAATCGCCGCCCATTCCTCAATGGTATGTGTGCTGGCTGCCTCGTAGATCACCTGCAAGCCACTCTTCACCGCGATGTCATTCAGTTCAGTATCGACGAGGAGATCACCCATCACCGGTGCGGCTTCGGGATCGTTCGGATCGATGGGTGTCGGTACGCCGTTGACCAGCGCGACGAAAGGATCGAAGCTGAAGCGCGTGCCATCAGCCGTCACATACGCTTTCGTCTTCTTCCCTTCGGCATCGGTCTCTTCAACGACAGTCGTCAATCCAATCTCACTGGCACGGAGGAACTTGCTCGGTACGCCGTCTTTGACCTTCACCAGCCAGGTGGCATTCGTCCAGCTCGGTTCGCCGTTGGCGGCAGCGGCGGCTTTGTTGGCAGCGGCGAGGAAACGGGTATTGTAGCGCTGCTGTTCGATGATCCAGCGGATCATTGCCATTGCGAAGGCGGCGTCGGTGCCCGGTTTGATTGGTAGCCATTTCCAGGCTTTGCTGGCCAGTTTGCTCAAGCGTGGATCGAGTACGACATACCGCAGCCGACTGTTGATCACGCCTTGCGTAATGCGTGGTGATTGTGGAGTGGGGCCGTAGTTGGCTTCAAAGTGGTTGGTACCGACAAAGATGACGAATTCGGCGTTGCCCAAATCGGCCTGCCAGTAGAATTTCTGGCCGCCACTGAATTTGCCGGTCTTGGGATCGAACTGCTCGCTCATCGCTTTGCCGGTGAAATAGAGCGATCCCTGACAAACGGTGGTGTGGCCGTTGGCATTTACTGAACCGAAGCCTTTCTTGACGAAGCGTTGCACGAGGTCGCCACGACCGTTCTTCAACCGTCCCCAAACGAAGGCGAATTGATTGTTCTTTGGCCCCAGATCGGGATGGTCAGGATCGATCAGCACATCGAGATGGTCGGCGAAGTCGCGTTTGAATTGCTCGACGAGGGCCGGTTTCTCTTCCGGCTTAGCGGCTAAAATTGCATTGATCGCGTTTGCCATCTCTTTGGCCAGTTTGGCGTCCTTGAGGGCATAGAGCGCGCGCAGCCCTTCTACCGGCCCTTCGCCGAACAGATTGCCACCTTCCACAATCTCAGTAATTGCCTGGTCGAAGTCAATGGTGATCCATTGGCCGCCACCGCGCGGTGTGCCCGGTTTGCGTTTGAGCACCCGCATCAGTCGGTACGGGTCGTAGGCGGTCTGGATACCGGCATGACCTTTCGGGCAAAGGGCGCCATTGATGGGGCCGCTGGCACTAATTGGGGTGCTGAAAGGTAATGGTGGTTCCATTGTCCACGGGCTGTACGGATTGCCTTCCAGCTTGGCTGCGACGCCATCGATCAGTTTGACTTTGAGACCACAGCCGGTATTGCATTGCAGACAGACCGTCTGGATGGAGTTGGCCGCATCGACGAGCGGCAGTTCGAGTGCCGGTGCTTCGCCGCGAGCCAGGCCGGCCAGCGGGCCAAAGCCGAGGAGCGCAGCGCCGCCACCGAGCAGAGCCGAAGTCTTGAGAAAGTCGCGTCGACTCATGCTTTGGTTGGTGCGAGTGGATGTTTCAGGTTGCCGTTTCATATCAACACTCCTGTCGTTGGGGCAGGGGATAACGACCAATGATACGTGTCATCTAATCGGCAGCGCTACTTGCTTCCGTTGGCAGACGATTGAAGAGCGGTAATCGATCTGTACCGATCAGGAACCCGATGGTTGCAGCACCGACGATACCCGCCGTAACCGCCCATTCCATCAAACTGGGGCTGTAGGTGAAGCTCAGATGTGGGCCGTGGAACGCTTCACCCAGACCTTGCAGTTCGGGCAGGCTGAGGGCCGGGAAGATGATGTTGGCACGTGCTACCGCCAGGCCGATCAGCACACATACACCCATCAAACCGGCAGCAAAGCCGCTCTGTCCAACCGGCATAGTCAGCACGATAAGCGGGATCAGCATGCCGAGACCGAGTTGCAACAGCCAGAATGCCCAGCCGTAGGGGCCAAACAGGACGAGATGGATCGCTGCTGCGCCGTGGCTACTGTTTTGGTAGAGGGCTTGCGAGACATCGCTCCAGAGGTAGTAGCCTTTTACCAGCAAAAGCACGACCATCGCCAGGCTGAGAATGCGTAACTGTTGCGAGCGGCGTGGATCGCGGAGTGGGCCGAACCAGCCGATGGCGATCAGCATTAGTGCCACACCAGAGGTGAGGTTGAAGACGGGGAACTGCGCCGGTAAGTTGCTGACGTGCCAACTGATCCGGTTTTGGTTGACACCGAGCAGGGCGCCGATCCCACCACTGAGGAAGATGGCGAGAATAAGGCCAATCGCCATCACCGGCTTTAACCAGCGTGAGGGTTGTGGTCGTAAACTGAGCCAGAGGCTGATCACAACGATACCCAAAAAGATGGTGTAGCCCCAAACCAGTTGCGCCATAACCGAACCGAAATTGGGCTGGAGATAGACTTTCCAGATGCGCGTCATGTGACCGAGGTCAAGGCCGATTGCTACCAGCCCTGCCGGCATTGCCACCAGCGATCCCCAGAGTGCCATGCGTCCGCTCCCACGGAAGATCGGCAGCTCGAAGAGCAGATCGAGGGTTGCCAGCATAAAGGCTCCGGTTGCTACCCCGGCGAAGAACATATACAGCGCTACCCATAGTCCCCAGACAACGTATGAGCCGTAATTGGCATGCATATGACCGTAGACAAGGCGGTCGTACAATCCCCACAGGCCGACGAGCAGGCCAAGGGTGCCGGCGAGATAGAGGAGTCGCTTAAGCATAGGTCTGCTCCTCACTGCAAATAGTAGACACGCGGCTCGGTGCCGAGGTCTTCTTTCAACCGCATGACATTGGGTTTGGCAATCAGTTCGCTAACCAGGCTATCGGGATCATTGGCATCACCAAAGAACGTGGCGCGCCCGATGCAGGTCGTGACACAGGCCGGGAGTTGACCGTTGAGTACCCGGTGCATGCAGAAGTGGCATTTACGCACGTTCCCAACCGGCGAGTCGTGGAGATCGCGCCGTGCGTGGGCTTTGCCGTACTCGAAGGTGGTGACCGTCTCGTAGGTCGCTGCCTGATCGGCGCCAAACATGACGCCAGGACTGGTCGTGTCGGCGGCATAGGTGTACCCGAAATCGAAGGTGCGCGCACCATACGGACACGCAGCAATACAGGCACGGCAGCCAATGCACTGCTCGTAGTCTACTTCGACGACGCCGTGCTCGTTGGTGAAGGTTGCCGAGACCGGGCAAACCCCCGTGCATGGTGGATTGTCGCACTGCATACAGGGTCGGGGAATGAAGCGGCGCGTGACATTGGGGTAGCGACCGATCTCTTCGTCGATTACCGGTCGGTAGACCACGCCAGGTGGCAGTTTGTTCTCGGCCACGCAGGCGATGGTGCAACCGTGACAGCCGACGCAGGCACGGAGATCAATCACCATCACCCAACGGCGTTCGGCGACCGGTTTGGTGAGTGCCCGTAGCAGTTCGGCCCGCATCCGCTCCAGATGATCGAGGGGTGTACCGCTCACTTTGGCTGCACGGAGGCGTGCAATCTCGGCTTCGTAAGCGGCCAGGGCTTCTTCGGGCGACAGCACATCGATAGTGTCGGCTGATTTCCCGGTGCTGGCAGGGAGACCTGCCTGTACCGAAGCTGCAGCGAGGGCACCGGCGCCGGCTACCAGTGCACCGAGCAAACCTCTTCGGCTTACCGGGGTTAAGGGGATGGTTGGTTGCCGGGTCATAGTCCAGGCTCCTTGTACTAATGCGGATTGCTTATCTACGGCATTCCTGCTAATCTCACTCTACATCTGTGCTAACACCGCCGGTAGCGGGAAAAGTCAGGTTATTGGTCGGCTTGTGTCAGGATTTTCCCGACAGCCATTGTCCGCTTGCAACCGGATCAGGTCGGTGTTAACAGGTTATGGTTGAGCGCGTACTGCACTAGCGCCGCCCGCGAGCGCAGGCCAAGTTTCTCCATACCACGGGTGCGATAGGTTTCGACCGTTTTGGGACTGAGGCTCAATTGTTCGGCAATCTCGGTGGCAGTGTAACCACGGGCGACCAGCAAGAGAACTTCGCGTTCGCGCTCGCTCAGACTTTCCCAGGGACTCAGAGCCGGTGTCTGTGGGAGCAAATCCTCTAGTAACTGACGGGTTAGCGCTGGATGGATGTAAAGTTCCCCGCGCAGAACTGCCCGAATCGCCGCAATCAGCTCGGCGTCAGCAGCCCGCTTCAGAACATAGCCGTTGGCACCAGCAGCCAGAGCCTGTCGCACGTACCCTTCGTCATCGTGCATGGTCAGCACCAGGATGCGACTGTGCGGAGCTACTGTGCGCAAGGCTGGAATGGCTGCCAGACCACTGCTCCCGGTCAGGCTGAGATCGAGCAGGATCAGATCGGGCTGGAGAGTAGTGGCCTGCACCACGGCTGTCCGTACATCTTCCGCCTCGCCGATAACGCGCAGATCGGCTTGCCCGTCGAACAGAAGCCGTAAACCGGCACGCAGCACAGCGTGATCATCAACCAAGAGAATGCTGCTCATAGCACTCCTCATGCCTAGTCGTTAAAGGAATTTCCACGTACAACGTGGTGCCACCACCGGGGGCCGACTCGATGATCAGCTGGCCGTTCAAAAGCGCTGCCCGTTCACGGATGCCGTTCAACCCCAGATGACCGTCACCGTGCAGGGCATTCGGATCAAAACCACATCCGTCATCCTCAATGATCGCACGCACCCGATCGGCACGACGTTCAATCACGACGCTGGCGGTAGTCGCATTGGCATGCCGGATGACGTTCGTTAATCCCTCTTGTACAATCCGGTATAGTGCTGTCTCTACCACCGGATCGAGGCGGAAATCATCTAACCCCGGTAGTGCCAGATCAATGATCAAACCACTGCGAGCACGACACTCGGCTACATACCGTTGCAGGGCGGCCGCCAATCCCAGATCGTCAAGCACGCTTGGCCGTAGTTGTCGGGCCAGTGCATGGAGATCGTTGAGAATTTGCCCGACGATGCTCCGCAGATCATCTACCTGTTGCGTAATTTCTGGCGAGCGGTGGCGGTCGGTGAGCGAGCGTAAGCCGACCAGCAATGAAGTCAGAGCCTGACTGGTGCTATCGTGCAGTTCACGGGCGATCCGCTTACGTTCCTCTTCCTGAGCGGTAATAATTTGCGTGACATACTGAGCACGTAGATGTTCACGTTCGGCCCGTTCACGCTCAGCCTGCGCCAGCGCCTCACTCATCGCGTTAAACGCATCGGTGAGCTGTCCAATTTCATCGTTGGCCCAACGTTGGGCACGCTGACTGAAATCACCGAGTGCAACTGCCTTAGTGAGTGCTACCAGTTGTAAGATGGGTCTGGTCAGAAGCCAGGTCAGAAACGCTGCGGCAGTGATGCCGATAGCTGCCGCCATGATGGTGGTGATTAACAACTGTCCGGTGACGGCAGCAACCGTTTGTTCACGGGCGGCCAGCGAGAGGCCGACTCGGGCGATACCGGCACGACCGTCGAACATGGGCACTGCCGTATCCCAAATGTCACCTTCATTCGTTGCCAGCAGCACACTGCGATGATGTTCTTGCGCTGTTACCGTGTTGGCATCGCGCAAACCGACCGGAAAGCCGCTGCCAAAGGTGTGCGCGGCAATCGTGCCCTCTGAATCAATGATGAAAGCGTAGCGTACATCAGGGTTATTCTCCTGGGTGTCTCGCAACAGACGGAATAACCCGTAATAATCGCGCATCAGCACCAAATCGGTAGAGCGGGCGGCAACGTCGCGGGCAATGGCAATTGACCGTTCGTGCGTTTGTACCGTGAGCGTGTGATCCAGTAGTATCCGTACCTCGATGGTAGCAGCCACTCCCATCAAGACAACCAGTCCCAGCACGATACCCAGAATTTTGGCGCGAATATTTACCGAGCCGACAATCTGCCATAGCGTTGTCGTCCACCGTACAACCTGATGTGGCAAGAACCCTGCGTTCATGGCGATACCAGTCCTACTCGTGAGCGTAGTAGCCGGGCACTGGCGTAGGCTGCATCGTCGATCATGACGAAGCGATCAATGCCTAACGACTCCAGGGCAGTTTGGGCCAGGGGTGAAGGATCGTCAGCCATGCCCAGCAGAATATTTTGCAGCTCAGCACGCAACTGAGGCCGGACTCCCGGTCCAACCACAACTGGTGGAATACCGAACGGTGGTGAGGTGTAGATCACTTTTACCTGCTCACGTAGTTCGGGATGCCGGGATAGGGCAAAGTGGAACACCAGACTGTCAACGGCGGCACCATCGGCGAGGCCGTTAGCCACTGCTTCGATAGCCGCATCGTGACTGTAGGTGAAGAACGTATCCTGGAAAAAGCTCTCTGGCCTATCACCCAGCTCTTGCACCAGGGCCGTTGGGTAGACGCGCCCGCTAAACGACGTTGGATCAGTAAAGGCAAAGACCTTACCACGCAGATCGGCTATAGAACGGGCCGGGCTATCCGTCGGTACAATCAGGAGCGAATGGTACGTTGTTTCACCGTTGACCTGGGGGGCAACCAGCAGACTCATCCCGTAGCGGTCACGTCCATCAATGTAGGCACTGGTACAGACAAACGCAACATCGACTTCATTACGCCCGATCAACTCGTTCGTTTCGGTGTAGGTACGGCGCTGGATCAAGGTTACTTCACGGCCAAGCCGGGTGCTCAGGTAATCGAGCAGCGGCTGGTAGCTCTGCACCGTTCCCTGGGCTGAAATGACCGATGCCACCGATACCCGCAGGGGTGGTGACGTTACCGGCGTGGGCATTGGCAGTGGTTGCAGATCGTCAAGCTGGATGATAGAGGTTGTCGTGCGCTGGCAACTACTGATCCCAAGCAGTATGATGAAGATGATGAACAGATAATATTTCATAACTTGTCACTATGTCATTCTTTGTGACAAAGCGATCATATCATTTGCCTCTTGCCTGATACAGAAAGAGATCGTAACTGTTGGTTGATATTCGGCACGTGCATCGTTGATAACCTTCGGGAAGGTCTGCCTAAATGATAGCGGGCGCGGTGCTGAAACATGCCCAATCCGCGCCGTTCTGCCCGCCAGAGAGTGCGGCAGTGCTGACGCCACAGATGCTGTGTGATCGAATCTGGCGCTCGTAGGCGCGAGCGGCAATATCAAATCTGGGAGCGTTGGGAATGCGCACCGCCGGCTGGCTGATCTGGAAGCGCTGGGAGCGCGAGCCGCCGGCTGGCTTATCACCTGTTACATTCCACCGTACCTGCTGCTAACGGCATTATACACCCCTCAACCAACTCACGACAGCGAGCCGTCTGGCATTAGTGGTTCCCGCCTCCAGCGGGGGCGGGTAAGGGTGGAGGCGTGTCGCAAACCTCTGGGAATGCGCACTGCATAGGTCTTGATATAGGGTATGCTGTGAATATAATAACAACCAAATGCTCGTAATCAAACCATACCAGGAGGGCGTATGTCGGGTAGCCAGTTTGGCCGACGGCAGATACTGTCAATTATTGCCGGTGGTTACGGTGGTCTGCTTTGCGCGTTTGGTGCACTGCTCATCTTTTTTGGGTTAGTCAACTATTCGGCAGTTGGATTAGGTGGATTGGCGGCATTTCTGGCGATCATCTTTAGCGTGCCGATCATCCTGTTTGCGGTTGTGTTGATCGTTGCGGCTATCGGCTTGTGGAACAACCGACCCTGGGCACGGATTTTGCTGATGGTGTTGGCCGTTATCCATCTTGCGATAGCCGTGAGCATGATTTCGCTTGGCGATCTCTGGCCGATTTCACTGCTCGGTATTGCCCTGTCGGTAGGAATATTCTGGTTTGTGCGAGGTCTTCAGGATTGAACAGAGAGGTGTGATGGCCACGCCTCTCTACTGCTATATCGCGATTACATTAGTAGATTAAACAGATAGCCGACCAGGATGATCCCGCTGGCCACGACACCGACAAATGTCGCGATCAGCGGTAGCCTGAGCACACGTCGCAAAATGATCAGCTCTGGCAGGCTTAGCGCTACTACGGCCATCATAAAGGCCAGCACCGTGCCGAGAGCGGCCCCTTTCGCCATCAGAGCCTGGACGACCGGAATGACACCGGCGGCGTTCGAGTATAGCGGAACGCCAAGCAAAACTCCCATCGGCACCGACCACCACGCTTCACGACCCAGGATGCCGGCCAGCGCATCTTCGGGAACGTAGCCGTGAATGCCGGCTCCAACCGCAATCCCAAGTACGACGAAGAGCCAGACCTTCCCGACAATCTCACGTGTGTTCTCCCAGGCCATGGCAAACCGGTCTGACCACGTTGGCGTCGCCAGCGCAACCGTACCGTTGCCCCCTTTAATCTGCCAGACAAAGTCTTCGACATACCGTTCGAGATGCAGGCGTCCGATCACAATCCCGGCCAGAATAGCGATACTCATCCCGGCGACCAGATAGAGGAGAGCGACCTGCCAGCCAAACAAGCCGAAGAGCATGACCAGCGCCACCTCGTTAACCATTGGTGCGGCAATCAGAAAGGAAAAGGTGACCCCAAGCGGAATGCCGGCCTCAACAAAACCGATGAAGAGCGGTACCGCCGAGCATGAACAAAATGGAGTCAGTACACCCAAACCGGCTGCCAGGATATTACCAACCCCTTCCCGTTTGCCTCCCAGTAACTCGCGGGTGCGTTCCGGGCTGAAGAACGAGCGGATCGTGCTGATCAGAAAGATCATACCGCTCAAGAGTAAAAGGATTTTCGGCACATCGTATAGGAAGAAGGCAACTGCCTCACCCAGATGGGAACCCTCTTGCAAGCCAATGACCTGGAAGGTGAGCCAGTTTGCCAGCGGTTGTATCAGATTATACGCGACCAGCCAGGCTGCGGCTCCGCCAATTACCAGTAGCCATATCCGCCAGGCCGGACGACGATCAGCGGTTGGTGAAATGGTTTGTGCCATGATGCTATTCTCCATAAGATATGCAAGTTTTTGCATATCCCAGGTTGAGAAAAGGCGGGTCGTGGCATCACCCGCTCGTGCTTGATGAACGTTTATCTCAACCAGCCGGCAATCTCCTCTTCCGAGGGAACGCGTCCGGCGGCCACCAGGACATCGTTTACCACCAGTCCCGGCGTGCGCATCACGTTCCAGCGCATAATCTGCGCGTAATCGGTGACCTTTTCGATCTCGGCTTCCAGTTGATGCTGGCGAATGACATTCCGTACACGCTCTTCCAGCTTACGACAATTGGCGCATCCCGGTCCTAAAACTTTAACGTTGACCATAGATTGTGCTCCTGTAACAGTTCTATGCGGTTGGTGCCGTGCAACGCGGACATGAACAACGTACCGTCGTCGGCGTTACCAATTCAGTCTCACCTACCAGGGTGCGGGCCACATCGAGAATGGTGAATACACCGCGATGCCCGATGCGGTAGTAGATGTTCGGCCCTTCGCGCCGATCTCGGATCAGACCCGCTTTACGCAACACAGCCAGTTGCTGCGACACATACGCCTGCCGTAGCCCAAGCACGGCTTCAATGTGGCAGACACATGCCTCGCCCTCGCGCAGAATGTCGAGGATCTGAATACGAACCGGATGCATGAGAGCCTTGAACAGGTGTGCCTGTTTGACGGTCGTTGTTGTTTTCATAGCTCTTATTATACTCAATTTCTTGAATGTTTGAGTTGCAAAACCTTCATCTTATCCACGCTTCAAACAACTATAGTAGCATACGTGCGTTCAGACACGCTTCGTAACAGTCAGTGTGCCTCGGTGTTGGCTGTGTTCGGTGTCTTTGAACTTATTTCATAAAAGCGCTGCGGTCGTGCTACCATCGCGCAGGCTTATAAATGCTTGCCTATCACGAGAGACAGTATATCCTGTTCTCAGTCTGCCGGTATGGCAGCGAAGATGGCTGACGACCATCTCCAGAGCCATCACGCGCTGGATTGGGATTAGTTACCTTTCCCGCTCGTCATGCGCGTGTCGCGGAGTTTGGAGTGCGGCAGCCATGCTGCCGCATCAGCCGTACTCACGATCAGGCGAGTGTTATGCCGTTGACCCTGCTGGTCATGAGGATGCGGTGTGTGTTCGTCACGATCACGGAGTCGGTCAGTCGTTAATGAGATAACCCAGGTTGCCACCAATGCTGTGAGCAGGCCATGGAGACTGACTGCCGGGATGAACAGCACGACATTGCGCGTAACGCCGTGGGCGTACTTGCATAAACGATGTGGCGAGCATCCAGTTCCCATCGACGCGCTACGTTACGTCTCACGGCAGCATCTCAGATCATACCCATCCTCTGTGTTCTCCGTGCCTCTGTGGTGAAAAAGGTAGCAACTTGGGTTAATGAGATAACTTCTGTCATTCGGTTTCCTATTCCGATCCAGTAAGATGTGCTATAGTGTGCGTATCGTTGCTCCCTTGCGCACAGGTAACGAGATGACAGGCTAACGCCACCGTCTCCTGAACCGCACATGTGGCGAACAGAGATGCTCACCGGTCGGCACAGCGTGGATAGCGTGATGTGAAGTGCGGAAGTCATGCTTCCACGCTCCACGTGCTTGATACCAGGCGCAGGTGTGACGGTGTCATGTGTGTTCTCGTCACGATCATCCGGCTTAGCGATGACCTCTCCTGACAAGTCAATGCTCTTTTGAGGTGCGTGATGATGCGTATTGGTGAACTTGCCCGCCAAACCGGTGTATCGGTTAAAACCATTCGTTTTTACGAGCAGGTTGGGGTATTGCCACCCCCGTCGCGGATGGAGAACAATTATCGGCTCTATTCACCAGATACGGTTGATCGCTTACGCTTCATTATTCATGCGCGCAGCCTGGGCCTTTCATTACGCGAGATCACTGCTATTCTCGCGCTAAGTGATCGCGGCGAACCCCCGTGCGGTGAGATGCTTGCATCCCTGGATCGGCAAATTGCAGCTATCAATCAGCGTATTGCCGATCTTCAGGAACTGCGTGCTGCGCTGATCGCTCTTCGTCAGTGCGGCAATCAGGCCGCGACACCCTGGACCGATTGCATCTGTGCGCTGGTGCGGGATCGCCAGGTATGAGCGATCCCGCGTCTATTCCTCTACCTTCCACGTGCCGACGACCGTGCGTGTTGGCGTTGGTAAGCGGATCGACAACAAACCGGCGATTAAAATGAAACCAGCCGATGCCCACAGGCATGCGATCAGGCCACCAAATGGATTGCTCTGCATTCCCCACTGATAGAGTGCGCCAGAGAGAACTGTGCCGGTGAGGCGCCCTAGGGCATTTGCCATATAGTAGAAGCCAACGTTCATTGCTACTTTGGCATCGTCGGCGTAAGCCAGGATCAGGTAGCTGTGTACAGCCGAATTCAGGGCAAAGATGACTCCAAAGGCGAGCAAACCACCAACTACACTCAGCGTTGGGGCCAGACCCGCATGCAGTGCGATGGCAATCCCTGCCGGGAAGGCTGCCAGCACGAAGGCCAGCCACATAGCGGTACGTCCGTCCGGGGCCTGGGCATTGGCGATACGCCGCCGAATGAGGGTCGGTGTGGAAGCCTGCACAAAGCCGTAGCCGATAGTCCAGGCAGCCATAAAGCCACCCGCCAGCCAGAAATCCCAGCCTAAAACGGTGATGAAGAAGACCGGCAATCCGACCACAAACCAGACATCGCGCGCCCCGAAGAGAAAAATGCGAGCTGCCGCCAGCAGATTGACCGCCCGGTTCGGCGAGAAGATCTGCTTGAATTTGGCTTTCTTGTTGGCAATACCCAGGTCGCCACTGATTGTGCTCACCGCACCAACCAGGGCCGTCAGCACCAGCACTACCAGCATGATCAGAGCAGTCTGGAAGCCGAATAGACTGAGCAACAGTGCACCGACGAAGAAGCCCAGTCCCTTGATCGCATTCTTCGAGCCGGTCAACACACTGACCCAGCGGTAAAGCTGACCTTCACCGGTGCCGGCCACCAGCTTTACCGCACTCTTCGACGACATCTTGGTCAGGTCTTTGGCGATCCCCGACAATGCCTGTGCCGCCATCACGTATGGCACAACCAGCAGTGAAGGTGGGGCAAAAGCCAGCATACTCAGTGCAACTAGTTGGGTTGCCAGGCCGAGAAACAGCGTCAGCTTGAGACCAAAGCGTGCACCGAGGTAGCCGCCAAAGAGATTGGTGATCACGCCAAAAATTTCGTAGAACAGAAAAAGCGAGGCCACTGCAAACGGCGAATAGCCGAGCTGAGCAAAGTAAAACAAGACTAGCATCCGAATCGCGCCATCGGTGAGCGTATCGGCCCAGTAGGCGATTGTTACCAGCACATAGTTACGGCGGTCGGCGCGCTGTTGGGTCAGGGTCGCCGATGCCTCAGTGGAAGGCGTTGTTTTCATAAGAGCAGGGCAACCTTTCGCGCTAATTCCACATGCCGATTGGCGTATCCCCATTCATTGTCGTACCAGGCGTAAATCTTCACCTGCGTCTCGTTAGTAACTATCGTGCACAGCGAGTCGACAATCGCCGAATGTGGATTGCCGAGGAAGTCAATCGACACCAGCGGGCGCGTCTCATACGCGAGAATCCCCTTTAGCGCACCCTCTGCCGCTGCCTGTAACAATCCGTTCACCTCGGCAACAGTTGTCGGACGGCGTACCTCGAAGACGCAATCGGTGAGCGATGCGTTCAGCAACGGCACCCGTACCGCCTGCCCGTCGAGTTTGCCCTGCAATTCAGGAAAGATCAGACCGATAGCGGTTGCCGAGCCGGTTGTAGTGGGGATGAGTGACAGACTAGCCGCTCGTGCCCGCCGCAAATCTTTGTGTGGACGGTCGTGTACGGTTTGGGTGTTAGTCGAGCTGTGAATGGTTGTGATCATGCCATGACGAATGCCAATCCCTTCGTGGATTACTTTCACAATCGGTGCCAGACAGTTGGTCGTACACGAGGCGGCCGTCAGCAGGTGATGGCGATCTGGCTCATACCAGTGATCGTTCACCCCCATGACCACATTCAGCGCCTCACCCTTTACCGGCGCCGCCACAATCACCTTCTTCACCCCAGCGCCGAAATAGGCTGCCAATTGCTCCACAGTGCGGAACTTACCGGTTGCTTCAAGCACGATGTCAACGCCGGCATCTGCCCATGGCACAGCACCGGGATCGCGAATCTGACTGTAACCAATCGTTTTGCCATCGATCAGCAACTGACTGCCTTCACCGTGCACCTCGACCGACCACCGCCCCTGCGTCGAATCAAAGCTGAGGAGATGCGCTGCGGTAGCGGCATCACCGCCAATCTCGTTAATATGGACGATATCAAGTTCGGGCCATGCCCATGCCGCCCGTAGCGCGAGCCGTCCAATTCGCCCGAACCCGTTGATCCCTACGCGCACTGCCATGATATGCTCCTGATTTATATCATTCTGAATTGATGTAATTGTACGAGATGCCGGGCCATCTGACAAGGGGATATTTGTAAGCCATACGTGTCCGATAAAGGAGCTACAGCGGGCTGGTTTCGTAAATCTACAAACATGCTCTGGTGTGAAGTGCGGCTAGCCTGCTGCCGTGAAGGTACCTGTAGCGCCGGCGCCTGGCTCGCCGGCATGGAGTGCGGCAGCCATGCTGCCGCGCAGACATCGCTCAGAGGCACGCGGTCACTTGAAACGCCAGCCCATCCGAATATGGAGTGCGGCAGCCATGCTGCTGCGCAGACATCGCTCAGAGGCACGCGGTCACTTGAAACGCCCGCCCATCCGAATATGGAGTGCGGAAGCCATGCTGCCGCGCAGACATTGCTCGGATGCACGAGGTCATCTGAAACGCCCGCCCCTGCCTCGCCGGTATGG
>NZ_DAOUBI010000109.1:0-17282 GCF_034432675.1 Chloroflexus sp.
AAACTGTGCGACACGTGCATGACGAGCGGGTACGGCAATCCATCCAGCACGTGCTGGCATGGCTGGAGCGGTACATTGCCATTGGGCCAGTCGTCCACAACAGCACCCATGGTGATCATATCCGCTGATACACCAGTAGTTGACATCAGTTGTGGGTAATGCATAGCCCGCGCAGCGAGAGAGGGAAGCGTAGAGGGCTGAGATCACGTCTGAAAAACCATCCATGGCGCACGATGCAAGACATTCCCATTCACCGCATCCCTTGTGTGGTAAGGTGAACGGGTAAAGACACCTTCCGTAGAGGCGGGTTCTGAACCCGCCTCTACGCACCACCCGCACCAGCACGCCATACTTGCATTCAACGGTGGAGCGCACCCCTGAACCTGGGTGCGATAGCGGGATCATCCAGCGCTATTAATCCCCGCCCCGCCAGGGGCAGGTGAGGCCAGGGGCGTGGCGCAACGCAGTGCTGCAACCAGAACCAGTCTAATAGGGAGTGAGCGGGCCGGTGCTGCCGCTGCATGCGACGGTGCGTGAACCGAATTTGTGCGTCTGTGCCGATTCATCAGCGGCTGCCTGGTGACAGTCCGGCAGTGCACCGGCCCGATTCTGATAACCTGAATGATACCCGGTGTCAGTCAAGGCTTACGGATTGGTCGCCGGTGCTTCTGCCGGTGGTGCTGAAGGGTTATCTGCCGGTGTGGCCGGTCGGGTCTGATCGACGCGCAGCCAACCCACATAGCGCGTATCGCCGACACGCACCATTGCCTCGTACCAGTCACCCTCCTGATTAAAAACGAATACTCGACTGTCTGGCGGCGCCTGGACGATAATCCGCGCCTGTGCCGATGGCGCTGCACGAACCACTGCCTCGACACTGGTGTAAAGAATCGGCCATTCAGGGGGCAGCAAAGCAGCACCGTCATTTGGATCGCGCTGATTGAGATACTTCAAAATGCCTTCGGCAATCCCCTGTGCCGCCAGGTCTGGTCGGTCGACGATGATCGTCCGGTCGGCAGCATTGGTTAGAAATCCGGTTTCGACAATGATGGCCGGTGTAGTGCGGGCAATCGCGTGGGTATGGCGACGGTAATTGAAGGCATAGTAGCCGCGCATATTAATAGAGATACCGTGGCGATCTTCCGGCAGACCGGTAATGACACCGTAGGTCGAGGCTACAGCTTCCATCAATGCCCGACTTGCGGCTGAGGTGCGCCAGGGCGTGGCAACCTTCCAGCCGCGGGTCCCAGCCGTAGAGCCGTCGGCGTGAATGGCGACAAACGCATCAGCATCGTATGAAGGTGGAACCGTCGCCGGTAGCAGATCAACCTCAACCCCAGCCGCAACCAGGATGTTACGCACACGGATCGCAATTGCCTCATTAACCTCGACCTCACGAATGTTCTGCCAGTATGTTCCGGTTGACGTTCGCAAGTGGGCCAGTTCTTCCGGCAGTTCATTTGAACGCAAGTGACCGATCTGCAAGCCCACTCGTGGGGGGGTACCGGGTGGCCGTGGTGTCGGCGTAGGTATAACACTCGGTTGAGTGGTTGGTGAAGGAATGACCGGTTCGGCCACCAGATCACTTACCGGTGCAGCCTGGGCAACCCGTTGTGGCGTTGCAGTTGGGGATGGGAACGGTGTCGGCAAGACCATTGTTGGTGAGGCAGTGGCAGTTGCCACCGCTACCACTGCAACCGACGATGGTTCAGCGGTCGGCACCGGTTGTTGAATCGGTGTGGCCGATGAGCAGGCGGACAAGACCAGCAGGTAGATTAGAATAGAGATCATTCTCGGTTGCATGCCGGTATCATATCATTAACTTGACAATTGTTGTTTAAGAATTTGCTGAGAGCCTAACTATGGGAGGAATGTCATGATCGTGGTGAAGATAGGTGGTAGTGCCGGTAACGATTACGATGCGCTCTGCGATGATATTGCCGAACGCTGGGGTGCCGGTGAACGGCTCATTCTCGTTCACGGCGGTTCAGATCAGACCAACCGTTTGGGTGAGGCGCTCGGCCATCCGCCGCGGTTCGTCACCTCGCCGAGCGGACATACCAGTCGCTATACCGACCGCCGCACACTCGAAATCTTTATGATGGCGACTGCCGGCCTGATCAACAAGCAACTGGTTGAACGCCTGCACATGCGCGGTGTGATGGCACTGGGTCTCAGCGGGCTTGATGGCCGTCTCTTGTCCGGGAAGCGCAAAGCGACGATCAGAGTGATTGAACAGGGGCGGCAGATGATCCTGCGCGACGATTGGACTGGTACCATCGAGCGGGTCAATCGTGACCTGTTGCACATGCTGCTCGCTGCCGGTTACCTGCCGGTTGTGGCCCCACTGGCCTGCTCGGAGGCCGGTGAAGCGGTGAACGTCGATGGTGATCGCGCCGCAGCGGCCATTGCGACAGCTATTGGTGCGCAGACGCTCATCCTGCTCTCGAACGTACCAGGCCTGCTGCGCAATTTCCCAGACGAGTCATCACTGATTACCCATATCCCCCGGAATGATCTTGAGTTATCCATGACATACGCTGCCGGTCGGATGAAGAAAAAATTGCTCGGTGCGCAGGAGGCGCTGGCCGGTGGGGTACAGCGCGTGATCCTTGCCGATGCCCGGATTCCAGCGTGTATCAGTCAGGCATTGAATGGTGGTGGAACCCACATCGTGTAAATTCATCGCGTCAAGCTGTGCTATCGTAAGGTACCACGTCTCTCAGACAGCATCTCCTTCGTTCGGCACGCTGGCAAGAAAATGGAGAGGTGATGTCTTCCGTCCACCTTTTCTCGATGATGCGCGTGTGCCGTGGTTTGGCGTGCGGAAGTTTGATTTTCGCACCCACGGGCGCGAGTCGCACCGGTCATCCTGCTGGATAGATGCGACTCGCGTTTTCGTTGTGCTCAGATCTGGTAATGATTGATGAGAGGGTCTTTAATATGGTCTGATTGATCTTTAACCCGATTCCTAACCATTCCATCGTTCCACCGAGTATTTGCGTGATCTTTCAAACTTCGTTATAATAAGTTTTGGAGCATCCCTATCCAAATATAAGCGCAATTAATTGGCCATCGTAGACTCAGCATATCCTGTTGGGTTGTTGACTCGGTTAAGTGGTGCGTAGTTGTTTCATGCATTATCAATGAGGATCGCATGACACATCGTGATCCAACAACACTACCGGCACCTCAAATGGAGATCGATCATGTGAGTCTCAGCTTCGGTGGTGTGCAGGCATTACTATCGGTTACGTTTAACATTTACCCCGGCCAGATCCAGGCGATTATCGGCCCGAATGGTGCCGGAAAAACCAGCCTCCTCAATTGTATCAGTGGTCTTTACCGTCCTCAGCAAGGGCAAATTCGTTTTGAAGGCCGTAACATCATCGGTCTTCCCCCTCACCAGATCGCTCGCCTCGGCATTGCCCGCTCATTTCAGAATATTGAGCTTTTCCGTCACATGACGGTAGTCGACAACCTGATGCTCGGTCGTCACAGCCACATGCGCAGTGGCATCTTCAGTGGTGGTTTCTACTGGGGGCGTGCCCAACGGGAAGAGGTTGAGCATCGCGAGTTTGTTGAGCAGGTGATTGATCTGCTCGAAATTCAGTCGATTCGCAACAAGATGGTGGGGACACTCTCGTATGGCTTGCAAAAGCGGGTCGAGCTGGGGCGAGCGCTGGCAATGAATCCGCGTCTGCTCCTGCTTGATGAACCAATGGCCGGCATGAATAACGAAGAAAAAGAGGATATGGCTCGCTTTATCCTCGATATTAACGAGGAATACGGTACGACCATTGTCCTGATTGAACACGATATGGGTGTAGTGATGGACATCAGTGATCGGGTCGCTGTGCTTGAATTTGGGCAACTGATCGCCTATGGTACCCCGGCTGAGGTGCGCAGTGATCCGAAGGTGATCGATGCCTATCTTGGCCGTGAACACGAGATGCCAACAGGATAACCCGGGCGATATACCGGCGGAAAATGGCGATATCACTATCGGGTGAGACAATGATACAGATACCGGAGACAACTCTACCACGGCTCCTCTTTCAGAATGCAGAACGTTTTGGCAATAAGGTGGCCCTACGCGAAAAGGATTATGGCATCTGGCAAACGGTAACTTGGCGGCAGTTTGCTGAACACGTGCGTGCCTTCGCGATGGGACTACACGCGCTGGGCGTTCGGCGCGGCGATGTGATTGCTATTCTCGGTGATAACCGCCCCGAATGGTTGTACGCCGAGTTTGCAGCCCAAACTATCGGTGCGATGTCGATTGGTGTCTACCAGGACTCGGTTGCCGAAGAGGTCTATTACATCGTCTCGGCTGCCGGTGCACGGGTGATAGTTGTCGAGGATCAAGAGCAGGTCGATAAGATTATCGAAATCTGGCCGCGGTTGGAAGGGGTAGTGAAGGTTATCTACTACGAACCGAAAGGCATGCGCAATTATCCCCAGCCCTACCTGGCCGATTTTCCGTCTATCGAAGAGCTTGGCCGGACGTATGATCGCGAGCATCCGGGTCTGTTTGAGGCTGAACTCGCTGCCGGTAAACCTGATGACGTAGCCATCCTCTCGACTACTTCCGGTACCACCGGCAAGCCGAAGCTGGCTATGCTGACCCATCGCAACATGATCAGTCAGGGTGCCAGTCTGCTCGCGGTCGATCCCCTCGGCCCTGATGATGAGTTTGTCAGCTTCCTCCCTCTGGCCTGGGTGGGAGAGCAGATGGTGACAGTGGCTGCCGGTATGCAGTGCGGTTTTATCATCAACTTCCCGGAATCGGCCAGTACCGTACAAGAGAATATTCGCGAGATCGGGCCACGGGTGATGTTCTCGCCACCGCGGATTTGGGAGAATGTGCTCTCGCAGGTACAGGTGAAGATTCAGGACTCGACACCGCTCAAGCGTGCAATCTTCGAGTGGGCAATGCGCCAGGGATACGAGATGGCCGATACCCGCTTCAGCGGGAAACAGCCCGATCTGTGGTTGCGCCTACGCTATGGGTTGGCGCGCCTGCTGGTCTTCGAGATGCTCAAAGATCATCTTGGCCTGCGATTCCTCAAACGGGCCTATACCGGTGGTGCCGCGCTCGGCCCTGATGTCTTCCGCTTCTACCACGCGATTGGGGTGAATTTGAAACAGGTGTATGGGCAAACTGAAAGTGCCGGTCTGAGCGTTATCCATCGTGATGGACAGATAAAATTTCAAACCGTGGGGACGCCTCTGCCAAATACCCAGATTCGGATTGCCGAAAATGGCGAAATTCTGGTCAAAAGTCCCTCTGTCTTTGTTGGATACTATCAAAACCCAGAGGCAACCGCAGAAGCACTCGAAGATGGATGGTTGCACAGTGGCGATGCTGGCTATTTTGATGAAGATGGTCATCTGATCGTGATTGATCGAGTCAAAGATGTGATGACACTTCACGACGGCACCAAATTCTCGCCACAGTTTATTGAGAATAAACTCAAGTTTAGTCCCTACATCAAAGAGGCGGTGGTCTTCGGTGGTAACTGGCCCTTCGTGACCGCGATGATCAATATTGATTTCGCGAATGTCGGTAAATGGGCCGAGAACTCTCAGATTTCCTACACGACCTATACCGATCTGGCGCAGAAGCCGCAGGTATACGCACTCATCCGCAAAGATGTTGAACGCGCCAATGCCGATTTACCCCCGGCAGCGCGGATTCGCCGCTTTCTGCTTTTGCATAAGGAGCTTGATGCCGATGATGGTGAACTGACCCGCACCCGCAAGGTACGCCGTCGTCTGGTCGCCCAACGTTATCAAGAGATTGTCGATGCGCTTTATAGCGATCAGGACGAACTTGAAATTGAGACCACGATCACCTATCAGGATGGGCGGACTGCGCTGATCAAGACACGTCTACGAATCGAAGAGATTGATGATCCGGTGACGACACCAGCAGCGTCACCGTCGCGGATGGCAGTTCGTTAGTTGAGGCAACGGAGAGCGGCATGGATCGATTCATTCAGCTTGCCCTGAGTGGTATTGCAAATGGTGCCATTTTTGCACTGGTCGCGCTTGGTTTTGTGTTGATCTACAAAAGTAGCGACGTGATCAACTTTGCTCAGGGCGAATTGTTGTTAATCGGTGCTTACCTGACCTACGCCATGGTCGAGCAGTTTGGCCTCTGGTGGCCGGCAGGTGTGGTATTGGCGGTTGTGCTGGCAGCGGTTGCCGGTGTGTTGATCGAGCAGTTGGTACTGCGACCAATGATCGGTGAGCCGGCGATTTCGGTCATTATGGTCACCATCGGTTTGTCGTCGCTGCTGCGGGCAATTGTCGGTGCGATCTGGGGTGTCACCCCACGTCCGGCGCCGCAATTTCTACCCACCGATACGGTAACTATCTTGGGTGCAAATGTTGGCGTGGATCGCATCTGGGCATTTGTTCTGGCGATTACCCTCTTCGTGATCTTAACCCTCTTCTTCCGCTACAGCCGTGATGGAATTGCCATGCGTGCGGTGGCCGATGATCAGCAGGCAGCGCTCAGCATGGGTATCAGCGTCAAAAAGGTATGGGCCGTGGCCTGGGCCATTGCGGCAATTACCGCCGCAGTCGGCGGTATTTTGCTGATGAGCATCTTCGGTGGTGTGTCGGGAACCATTGCCCGGGTTGGTTTGATCGTCTTTCCGGTCGTTATTCTCGGTGGCCTCGATAGCATTCCGGGTGCAATTATCGGTGGGCTGATTATCGGTCTGTTGCAATCGTTCGCCGGTGGCTATTTGCCTCCCGAATGGGGAGTAGGTGAGGTTGTGCCGTTCATTATCCTCTTGTTCATTTTGCTGGTCCGTCCTTACGGTCTGTTCGGACAGCGCATCATCGAGCGGGTGTAGGGGATACAGACCATACAGATAGGGTTGCCTATGCAGAGCGGAACATTTCATACCACGTATGCCAGTGATGTCAGTCTGCGCCCCTATTGGCCGCAACGGATTCGGATTGTCCTCGTTTTGGTGGCAGCACTGATCTTTCCTTGGTTTGCTGACCGCTACTGGCTCAATCTGGCCAACACGATTGCCATCGCCGCAATCGGTGCTATCGGCTTGAACATTCTGGTCGGTTACACTGGACAGATCAGTATCGGGCACGGCGGCTTTCTGGCGGTTGGGGCGTATACCGCCGGTTTGCTGGCCGTGCATTTTGGCACGCCGATGTGGCTGACCATTCCTATTGCCAGTTTTTTCGCTGCGGCGGTGGGTGCCTTCTTCGGTCTGCCGTCATTGCGCCTGAAAGGTCTATATCTGGCGATTGCCACCCTCGCGTCGCAAGAGATTATCATCTGGCTTCTTACACACGGCAAACTGCTCGGTATCGGCGAGTCGCTTTCGTTACCGCGGGCAACTAATAATCTCTTCGGTCTGCCGATGGAGTGGCTCGGTAATAATGACTTTGCCTTCTACTGGATGTGTCTCGCCTTTTTGATCCTGACGGTTATCTTCGTGAGCAATCTGTTCCGAACCCGTACCGGGCGCGCTTTTGTTGCGATCCGCGATCAAGACATTGCGGCTCAGGTGATCGGTGTCGATCTCTTTCGCTATAAGCTCCTGGCCTTCGCCACGTCCTCATTCTTTGCCGGTCTGGCCGGTGCACTAACTGCGCATTACCGTGGTGTGATCTCGTGGGAGCGGTTTACTATCGAAACCAGTATTCTCTACCTGGCGATGATTATTATCGGCGGTTTAGGGAGCGTTTCCGGATCAATTTACGGTGCTGCGTTTATGATCCTGCTCCCAGCCTTTCTGTCGAATATGGCTCGCACGCTGAGTAGCGTCGTTCCCGACATCAACTCGTATCTGCCGTATATTCAGCAAGGTGCTTTTGGTCTGGCAATCATCCTCTTCCTCATCTTCGAGCCGGAGGGCATCGTTAAGATGTGGCGCAATGTCAAGGATTATTTCCGGCTATGGCCGTTTAGTTATTGAGGTTTGTAGCAAGGAGGATGGCATGCACAGGTGGAAACACACGTTCAGTTGGTGGATTGTAATGGTGATAGTTGCCACAATGCTGGCAGCATGTGGCGCCGGTGGTACAGGCGGAGGTGGTAGTGCGAGTAGTGAACCGATCAAGATTGGCGCGATTTTTGACCTGACTGGTGCAACAGCCGACGTAGGAACACCCTATGCTCGCGGACAGATTGCCTTTATTGATTGGAAGAATGAGCAGGGCGGCATTAACGGACGGCGCTTGCAGTTGGTGAGCGAAGATTATGCGTATCAGGTGCCGCGTGCAGAAGAGTTGTATACGCAATTCGTAACCCAAGATAAGGTGCTGGTTTTCTCAGGATGGGGTACCGGCGATACCGAAGCGCTGCGCCCCAAGATTACCGAAGACAAGATTCCGTTCATCTCGGCCTCATACTCGGCGACGCTGGCCAATCCGGCGGAAACGCCCTACAACTTCCTGGTTGCGCCGACCTACTCTGACCAGTTGATCATCGCGATGAAGTGGGCGATTGATGACTGGAAAGCGAAGGGTAATAGTGGAATGCCGAAGTTTGCCTATCTGATCAACGATAGTCCTTTCGGTCGTTCGCCGCTGGCCGATGGTACAGCCTTTGCTACATCGCAGGGCATCGATACCCCGCTCGAGGTGCCTTCACCCCGTGGTGCAACCGATCTGACGCCACAATTGACCCAGATCCGCGATTACGGTGCCAACTACATCTTCTTGCAGAACGTCTCTAGCCCGGCGGCACTGGCAATCAAGAATGCGAAAAGCCTAGGCTACAACGTGCAATTCGTCTGCCTCAACTGGTGCGCAAACGAGATTTTGATCAAGCAGGCTGGTGCTGACGCTGAAGGGGTTGTTGGTGTGGTGCCCTTCAACCACGAAGCAGAAGGAGCGAAGGTTGCCCTAGATTTCGCCCGTCAGAAGAATATTGACTACGGCGGTGCCGATAGCACCTTTGTTCAGGGATGGACGGCTATGTCGATCCTGGTTGCCGGTATCGAGCGAACGCTGGCGGACGGCAAAGAGCTGACCGGCGAGAATATCAAGAGTACGCTTGAGACGATGGGTGCCATTGACACCAAAGGGGTAACTCTGCCGGTGCAGTTCAGCCCCACCGATCATGCCGGTGTGAAGTCAACTCGCATGTTCCGGGTTGAAAATGGTAAGTGGGTAGCGATCACTGATTTTATTAGTGCGCGGTAAGTTACACGTGACCGGTGTGTTGTCTATTGACGACACACCAGTCACTCATAGTAGGCAACCGTCGTGGTTGCTTTTCTACATATGTTGACACTCAATAATATTGAAGTTATCTATAACGACGTGGTGCTGGTGCTCAAGGGGTTATCTCTTGAAGTGCCGGCAGGGCGAATTGTGGCTCTGCTCGGCTCAAACGGTGCCGGTAAAAGCACAACTCTCAAAGCTATTTCGGGTCTGCTCAAGCCGGAAAACGGTGAAGTGACCGACGGTGAGATTTTGTTTCAGGGCCAGCCAATCCACAAAAAAGATGCTGCCGAGATTGTGCGGATGGGCATCTTTCAGGTGATGGAGGGACGACGCGTCTTCGAGCATTTGACAGTCGAAGAGAATCTCCGTGCCGGTGCGTATACCCAATCATTTCGCCGGTTTGCCGGTGATCTAGCGCTGGTATATGAATATTTTCCACGCCTGAAGGAGCGTCGCAACCAGATCGCCGGATTTCTTAGCGGTGGTGAGCAACAGATGCTGGCGATTGGGCGGGCACTCATGGCGCATCCCAAACTGATTATGCTCGATGAACCGTCGCTCGGCCTGGCGCCACTGCTGGTCGCCGAGATTTTCGAGATCATCCCGCGGATCAACCGCGAGCAGGGAACAACGATTCTTTTGGTTGAACAAAATGCACGGCTGGCGCTAGAAGCAGCGCATCACGCCTACATCATGGAGAATGGTCGGATTGTGCTTGATGGATCGCCAGACGATTTGAAAGACAATGCCGATGTGCGTGAGTTTTATCTTGGTTTAAACGAGATTGGTAGCCGTAAGAGTTATCGTGACGTCAAACACTACAAGCGCCGAAAGCGCTGGCTCTCCTGATCGTGTTATCGACAAGAGGATGGTATGAATATTGAGGCATTTTACGCCAGTTTTGATCAACGAGTGCGTGAGATTGTTGCTTTCGGCTATGAGCATTCGCCGGCGTTGCGCCATCGTATGGACTCTGCCGGCTTGACACCCTCTGATATTCAGACCACCGCCGATTTGAGCCGGCTGCCGATATTGCGCAAAGAACAATTGGTGGAATTGCAACGACAAGGGCCACAGTTAGGTGGTATGCTTACGGTACCCCTATCACGACTGCGCCGCATTTTTCAATCTCCTGGCCCAATCTACGATCCTGAGTCTGCTGAACCAGACCCGTGGCGCTGGGCACCGGCGTTTCGGGCCGCCGGTTTTGGCCCTGATGATATTGTGATTAACTGTTTTGGCTATCATCTAACCCCTGCTGGCGTTATGTTTGAAGAGGGTGCGCGTGCGGTTGGTTGTGCGGTTATTCCGGCCGGGATTGGTAATCAGTCTCAGCAAATCGAGGTTATGGCCCAACTCGGTGTGACTGCCTACGCTGGCCTGCCGAGCTATCTGAAAGCCCTGCTTGAACGAGCGGTTGAGGCAGGTTATGATCCACGCACCTGGCCGCTGAACAAAGCCTTTGTCGCCGCCGAACCGTTACCGCCATCACTGCGGGCTTTGTTTGAAGAGCAGTACGGTATTCTGGTGTATGACGGTTACGGGACTGCCGAGACGGGAAATCTCGGCTACAACGGCCCGGAGCGGCAAGGCTGGCACTTGCCTGAAGATGCTCTGGTACAGATTTGTGATCTGAATACCGGTGAACCGGTACCCCCTGGGCAGACCGGTGAAGTCGTGGTAACGCTCTTCCGCCGCGACTACATCCTGATCCGCTTCGCTGTTGGCGACCTTTCTGCTTTAATGGAGCCAACGACTGCGACTGTCATCCAAACCCCGCGTCTGGTGGGGTGGCTTGGTCGTAGCGGGGAGAGTGTGAAGGTGCGAGGGTTGTTTGTCCATCCTCGACATATTGCCGAGGCAATGCGGCGCATGACCGGCTTGCAGGCGTATCAGGCGGTTGTGGTGCGTGAACATCACCGTGACGAGCTGATCTGTCGGATTATACCGACTGCCGATGCCGATCCTGCGCACCTCCGTGAGAGTGCAGCGCAGGCTCTTCACGAAGCGCTGAAACTTCATTGTCGGGTAGAGCTGGTTACCGAACTGCCGACCGATGCCAAACCGTTCGTTGATCTGCGCACCTGGGACTAATTCTGGTCGGGTAGTCACGGGATTCGGGCCCGAATTGCCCCCGACGTCGCATGCCTGCAGAAGACCTGTTGAATTATAGGCTTGCACCCGCTGTCAGACGGGCCGAACCCTTCCTCATGATCGGCTAGCTCCGCCGTCGGGGCTAGCGGCATACCTCCTCGCCGTTATGCCAGCCCTACCGGCTTGTATGGTGCATCGTCACCGAGGCTATCAATCGTCATTGTCAGGCCAGCCCTTGCACGACGTGTGGCAGTGTTTGCCGCGATGCACCGGTAACTCCCCGTGTGGTGGCTTTCCTACCCGTGCTCATGCCTCCCCGTCATACCCTTTCATGCTGATTCCTTCACCCTAGGCCACCAGTGAAAGAGGGTGTGCCACTGGAGGGTCTTTGCATCCGCCTGGAGAACCCGGCACTGCTCGGCCACCACCTCCATCATCTCCTCCAGGTTCTGGAAGTGCCGGTTCGCCACTGCCTCGTTTACCAAGGGCTACACCCGCTCCGCCGGTTGCAACTCGCGACTGAAGGGAGGGAGAAAGATCAGCCTCACCCATCGGGGATCTTCACCGTTGGGGAGACATGCCACCCTGCGCGGTCCAACACCACCCAGACCTTCGCCGCCTCCGACCAGGTGGCCGTGAGCGCTCGCAACACCCGGCGCATCACCTCCGTGTCTATGCGGTTAGCCAACCAGCGCAAACGCTCCCCCGTCTCCGGCGTCACACAGGTGGCCACGGAGCACCAACGGGAGCGGTGCGCCACCACCGCCTTGGGTTGTTCCCCCGTGCGGCTCCACACCCGCCGGTACACCGGCTTGAGCTCCAGCCGGTGTTCATCGTTGGCTAAGAACCTATCCGAAACATCGCTTCTGAGGCACGTTTCAGCCTGTACCGCAGGCTGTAGCCTGTCATGCACCGCCTGAAGGCGGCGGTACGAAATCCAGCGCAGGCTTTACCCTGTACCGCAAGCTTGAGCTTGGAATGCCCCACGTTTCGGATAGGCTCTAAGTGGTTTACGTTCCTCCCCTCCCGACGGGCTTCTTCGACTTCCTGGAAGAGCTTTTGTTTGCACTCCACCCGCGCCTGCTCATCCCTCTTCCGGTGCTGAGAGTGGGGAAAGCGGAGGCTGAAGCCCATCTCGTGCAAAAGGCGGTCGATGGGGGTTGGCGCGGTTGTGGACGATACACGTCGCTAACAACCTGAAGCCCATCTCGTGCAAAAGGCGGTCGATGGGGGAGCGGGAGAGCTGCTTTCCCAGTTCCCGCTCCATCCAGTCCCGCAGCTTGGGCTCCGTCCACAGAAAACGACGTTGTCAGCGTCGACGAATTCAGCTAAGAGATCCACCCAGTCCCGCAGCTTGATCCCCGTCCACAGGCCGCCATCGGGAGGGGGCCGTGCAGCGCCTCCAAGACTCGCTGCTGCTCCTCGGGGGTCAGCTGAGGCCGCGCTGCCCTGGGTTCTGGTGGCGCCGGTCTTTGAGGGCCTCGGGGCCTTTCTGGTTTGAGCGCCGCACCATCCGTTGTACCCAGCGGACGCTGTGCAAGGTGATCTTGGCGACCTCCTTGGCGGTGATCCCTTGCTTGGCGTGGTAGACCGCTAGAACGCGGGTTCTTTCTCCCGGATCCTTGGCCTTCTTGGCCCTCTGCCATCGCTCGTTCAGGGTAAGATGGTCAGCAACGGTCATAAACGGCACACACGTGCGAAGGAATGCCGCCATCTGTGGCGACATGCTGCCAATCACTACCAGACGGTCGAGCGTGAATGGGGTACGGCTAAAGCGCCGGATGGTTAATACCGGACCCACCAGCGAAATGGGATCGAGAACAGCATTAATGCGTCCACCGCCGGGGAATCGTTCGTCATCAGGCAGACGAGCGTCAACCATTGGATTCAATTCATCAAGACGCCGGTTAAGCGGAGCAATGATTGTGTTGATCACATTCAGCAAATGGTATTGGTCACGGAAGCGGATCTCTGGGGCTGGACGCAGTTTTCCACGCTCTTCGATCCAGACATTGGATGTACCATTGACCATGATCTCGGTAATGTCAGGATTCTGCAGGATTTGCGGTCCGAGCGTATCGCGCAAATAATTTGACTTGAAAAGATAATCAAGCGCACCACGTGCTGGTTCGATCTTGTGAAGACAACGTGGCAATGCACCGGTTGCCGTAAACTCCCCAAAGACGTGCCCTTCTTCATCAACGCTGCTGTGAAACACAAAAATATCACGGAGTTCGACTTCGCCGTGGCGGATGCCCTGAACTTCGGAGATGCTAAGATCCTGCGACGTCCGTCGGGCAGGTGCATCTGTTGAATGATGATGTCGAGCGCACCAACGAGTTACTCGCGGATAGCAGCGAGCAGCAATTCCTTGGCGCCTTCTGCCCACATAACCATCGTTTCCAGGCGGCTGAAAGCATCGCGCGGTGAGTTGGCATGAACCGTCGTCATCGAGCCTTCGTGCCCGGTATTCATTGCCTGAAGCATATCCAGGGCCTCGGCGCCGCGCACCTCGCCAACGATAATCCTATCCGGGCGCATACGTAACGCATTACGCACCAGTTGACGGATCGTGACTTCTCCGGCACCCTCGACATTTGGCGGACGCGCTTCCAGACGAGCCACATGGGTATGGGTGCGATGAAACCGCAGTTCAGCAGCATCTTCGATAGTCACAATGCGCTCGTGCGCCGGAATAAAAGAAGCCAGCACATTTAGAAGTGTTGTCTTTCCACTGCCGATACCACCGCTTACCAGAATATTACGTCGAGCAATGACGCAGCGCTTGAGAAACTCAGCCATTCCCGGTGTAAGGGTTTCAAGCGTGATCAGATTGTCGATGGTGAATGGATCGCGTCGGAAACGACGGATTGTCAACAGTGGACCATCAACAGCCAGCGGGGTGATGACGGCATTGACGCGGCTACCATCAGGAAGGCGCGCATCGACCATTGGCACGCTTTTATCGATGCGCCGACCCAGCGGCGCCACAATTCGGTCGATAATATGCAAAATGTGATCACGATTTTCGAACCATATCTCTGGCGCTAGCTGGATCGTTCCGCCACGCTCCATATAGACGTGCGCGAATCCTTCGGTATCATCATCCGTAGATCGCACCCAGTTCACCATAATCTCAGTTACACTTGGATCGCGCATCAGCGCTTCCAACGGTCCCAACCCCACGGTTTCATCAAGAATAATATTGATGACTTCGGCGCGATCACGCTCTGAAATGACTCGACCTTCTTCCAGGATCATGCCGTTGACCAGCGCATCGATGCGTGAGCGCAGCGCAGCAGGCGGCAGGGTTACCAGTTGATCGAGGTTCGATTCTTTGAGCAGGCGATCACGGTAATGACGCACCAGTCGCGTGATAGGATCCGTCTGGTGAAGCAGTTGATAATCCGCGATCAGACGAGCTTTATCAATCGTGCCAAGCTTTTCGAAAACTGCCATAACACGCTCCATCTCTACCCATACATCGCTCAATCAGGATTGCGAAATCGTATGCAATGCTGATCGGTTGCTGGTCAATTCCACTTCAGTGTAGCAAGTGCGCAGTACAGGTGAGAAGAGGGTTTTGTAAGGGATTTGTAACAACCAGAAGGCTTTATCTAAAGATACGACTAGCGTGCAGGAGTTAACACGTCGGTTGAGATGGGTAGAACAATCTATGCCCCTGATCAGTTATGATCAAGGGTGAATAGAAAAGTGCGTATCGCAGATCCTCGTGTGCTGGATGGTACGATGCCTGACGCTCCTGAACAGAGACCAATTGTGTTCTTGTGAGAATACATCCGAGAGTTGACCGTCAGGTGTAGGCGAGTTAGAGCAGATGTCGCTCCACCGTAAGTTACCCATAGACGGAAATCGGACATCTATTAAGATTCGGGGGAGAAGATCGCAAGACTTCTCACATTGCCGACGACTTCTTAATTTAATATTAGGGTGAAGGCATTCCTAGCGGCGCAGTCGGCGCCTGGGTCGGCGGTGTAGTCGGCGGCGCCTGGGTCGGCGGCGGTGTGGTTGGTGCTACTGTTGGCAGTGCAGGAAGTTCCCCTGAACCAGGAGGCGATGACACCTCTGGTAACGTTGGCTTCTCGGTAGGCTGAGGGGGTTCGGTTGGTGTCGAGATAGCAGAAGGCATAATATGAGTTGGGGAACTGACCATAGGTGAGGGTTCAGGAAATACTGCTGGCATCTCTGGTATGCTCACCTGTATAGATTGAACAGGTTGTGGCATACCAGAACCTGGCAGATCTGGCTGCCTGGTACGAGGTGGTACGATTGGCGATCTGGCTGCTTGTGGTGATGATGTAAAAGTGGCTGTGGCATTGGCAGTAGCCGTTGGTGAGGCTGGCACTGTTGCTGTGGACGTACTGGTTGGCAGCAGTGCAACAGTCGGTGGGAGTGCTGGAAGGCCAGCAAACTCCAGCACATTATTGGCAATGGTCAGTGATTGACCACTCGTTACCTGAGTTGCTAGCCCGAGCGCGACAAAGAGACAGGCGCCTGCCAGCGCTGATGCGAGTATCAAGCGTTGCCAGCGTTGCAGACGATATGCACGACTATCGCCGACGTGTGCCAGCACCAGACGATCACGAAGAATAACCGCACAGGTCACTGTGGTTCCTATCGGGCGCGTTCGACCCTGTGGCGATTCGGCGACTGTGCGACGAGCCTGTGAGGTGTCATAAATGGCTTTATTGGCCTGAGCAATAGCCCGCTCCAGACTTGCTACGGGATCATTATCAGGATCGGCATAGTACTCGAGTTTAGACAAACCATTTCTCCCTGACTGATAGGTCAGGGGGCGGAAAGCGCTTTACCAACTGAATTTCAAGTGGTTTGGGAAGCAGGAATGCCCTTTTTGACCACTTTGTGTCGTGCTTTGGGCGTTCTGCGCTTGCCTTTAGGCCAGCCAGGCGATTTTCCGCGCAATTTGGGAGGCTGGGCAGGCGTTCCAATCTGCATAAAAATCGTTCCCAGGCTCTAGCGCACGCGCTGCGGGGTCAGGCGGGTTTGGGCTTTTTGCCAGGGCAACGGGTGGTTCTGCACCAGCGGACGCGCCAGGAAGAGCATCCAATGTGCCAGAGCAACCAGGTGTGTCCAGGTATCGCCGGTCTGGGCGTTCTGGAAGCGGGGTAAAGTCCCGCCCAGGGTCTCTGTGCGGAAGCGCATTGCGGGTTCAATCGGCCAGCGATTGGCATACGCCGTCCAAATGGTTTGAGCCGTGCCGACGATGGAGGCTGGCAATTGGGCGGAGGGCAGCCAGGCAAACCAGACTGCAGCGGGCGGTTTGTCTTTTGCTCGATGGGTTTCGGCGCACAAGACGTCCAAGGTCAGATTGGGTGCGTGTTTGTCACACAAGCCGTTCCAGCGTTTCAGGCGCACTTTGCCATAGTGTTCGTCTTGCAATGCTTGAATTTCATCTGGTGCGCCCCAAGTCTGTTCCTCTTTGAAGCCGAAGTGTTCGCCATACGTTTGCGGACGTCCACGTTTGCCTGGCGTGGGTTGAGCGGGGCGGTACAACGTTCGGTCGGAGCGCAAGCGGGCAACAATGCCCACTCGCAAGCCGCTCACGCCTGACAAAAAGCGCACATTGCCATATTTCCCGTCCGCAGCCACAATATCCAGGGCCTCCCGATATGCCTGACGCGCCTCGGTAAGCACCTGAATTTGCTCTATCCCCACTTCCTGCGCCGTTTGCTGGCTGGAAATCCGCCGCACGTCTACAGGCAGTGACCAGCTTGGTATGGGGTTCGGCGCACCACTCCAACAGCGAGTAGGGATAGCCCACGGTGACATTGCCGCCATCTGCATCGCTAGAGGCTTGATACACATACTGCAGGTCTTCTAACACCCGGCTGCGCGGGCGCGGCCAGGAAGAACTATCCAGCGGGAAGACGCAGATGCCCTGCTGCAGCAATTGTTTGACCAGCAGCTGGCGCAAGCCAGCCGCGTCTATCTGC
>NZ_DAOUBI010000110.1:0-6517 GCF_034432675.1 Chloroflexus sp.
TGGCTGCCGCACTCCAAACGACGCCACACGCGGATGATGAGCGAACAAGGCAACCTATCCAGCGCGTGATGGCACCGGAGATGGTTATGAGAGCGCGATAGTACAGCTTTTTATGAAATAAGTTCTAGTTCCGCCACCAGCACCACCCACTGCGTGGTCTGATGGGCAACTTGCTGATTTGTGGTGGAGAGGATGTTTGGGAGACGTCGCGATAAACGTGAGCAGTATATCAGACGTGCCAAAGGATGCTGCCGATTCAGGTCAGGTTTTTTGTTACGATTGAGCAGGTATGTCAAATGTTGTTGAGCAGTGCTCCTGTAGATAGTTGGTTCGCCGGTTCAGGTGCAGTTGGTGATACCGGCAACCGGAAACTTACCGTTGTACCCTGCTGTAATGCACTGGTTGCCCAAATCTGGCCGCCGTGCGCTTCGACCAGACGGCGAGCAATTGCCAGCCCCAGACCGGCACCGCCGCTGCTCCGACTGCGGGCCCGATCTGCCTTGTAGAAGCGGTCGAAGATGTACGGTAAGTCGGCAGGATCAATGCCGGCGCCGGTATCACGCACCTCGAAACGAATGCCGCTCTCGTCAAGGTAAGCGCTAACGATTACCTCTCCGCCTGCCGGGGTGTGGCGGAGCGCATTTCCGATAAGATTCCCCAGCACCTGGGCAATACGCTGGGGATCGACTTCAATGTCAGGGAGATTGTCGTCAATCGTAGCGCTCAGCCGTACATCGCGCTCGCCGGCTGTGGGGGTGAATGAGCGGATCGCTTCATTGAGCAGCATCTGCGGCGATACGACTTCGCGATAGAGAGGAAGTTGACCGGCATCGGCCAGGGCCAGCAGATGGAGATCGTTGATGAGGCGTTCAAGCAGGGCTACCTCAGTCAGGAGTGCCTCAATCTGTTCGGCGTCAGCTTCGTACACACCATCTTGAATCCCTTCGAGGCGACCTTTGATGATCGAGAGTGGTGTGCGCAATTCATGCGCAATATCGGCGGTCAGTTGGCGACGTTGCTGATCGGCTTGTTGTAACGCCTCGGCCATACGGTTGAAGCTAGCGGAGAGATCGGCCAGTTCGCGCACATTGGCGGTTTGTACCCGGCTGCTATGATCGCCTTCAGCAATGGCATGGGCTGCTGCGCTGATCTGGCGCAGGGGGGTACTGATCCGACGCGAGAAGATCGCTGCCAGTACCAGGAGAACCGCCATTAATCCGGCTCCGGCACTGAACATACCCAGCAAGAGCGGACGACGATTCAGGCTGCCAACCGGAAAAACTTCATCGGTATCTACCACCGAGATCACCAGCGTACCGACTTGCTGGTTGTCAACCGTAATGGGAATGCGCCTAACCGCCTCATTGCCGCGCAGGATGATCGGACGCCGGCGACCAGCGACGACACGCCCGTTCTCGTCGAGCAGGGACACTGCGCCCTTGATACTGCCAAAGCCCTGGGGAAGTGGCCCCAACTGACGTTCAACTCCTCGCCACGAACCGACGCGCTGATAATAGGCGGCGAGCTGGGCAGCTTGAGCACGCGCGGCTGTCTCAGCCTCCATCCAGCGCATTTGTTCGGGATTACTCTGACCCATCACCAGCCAGAACGCGAGGGCCATCCCGCTAATGCCGAGCACGATGACCAGGGCGAAGGCGGTGAGCATCAGGTTGAAGAGGCGAGGCGGGCGCATATCGCACCTCAATGAGACTCGGATGAGGGATACGTTTCGGCAAACTTGTACCCCACACCGTAGACGGTCAGGATCAGGCGCGGCGACCCATTCGGGTCGGGTTCAATCTTACGGCGGAGATTTTTGATGTGAGCGTCGATAGTGCGGTCGAAGCCGGTATAGTCGGTGTTGTAAACACGGTCGAGCAATTGAGCACGGGTGAAGGGGCGACCAGGCGCACTGGCTAAAACGGCAAGGAGATCGAATTCGGTCGCGGTCAGTTCAATCGGTTCACCATCTCGGCGGACACTACGGCATTCGAGGTCGATGACCAATCCACCGATCTGAATCAGCTTTCCTGGCGAGGTTGAACCTTCACTGCGCCGTAAGACGGCACGCACGCGTGCCACCAGTTCGCGGGGACTGAAGGGTTTGGTGATGTAGTCGTCGGCCCCCAGTTCCAGGCCGATCAGACGGTCGGTCTCCTCAACGCGGGCAGTCAGCATGATGATCGGTAAGTGCGCAGTAAGCGGGTCCTGGCGCAGGGCACGGGTTACGTCAAGTCCATCCATACCGGGTAGCATCAGATCGAGGACCATGAGGGCTGGATGTTCCTGTCGCGCCAGCCGTAACGCTGTCGGTCCATCGCCGGCACTGATCACCTGAAAACCGGCCCGTTCAAGATAGTCGTGGGCAATTTTGACAATACCCGGTTCATCATCGACCACAAGGATGGTGCGAGACATAACCTTTGCTTCCTCCTGCCATCAACCGCTTCAACTACTGTAAGAAGGTGATAGGGGCAGTCACTATGACTACCCCACCTCTTCCGTATCCTGTGCCACTGCTACTCAACACGTGGATCATGCCCTGCTGGCGTGAGCGGTGGTTGAGGAGAAGGCCCGGCAGGTGGGTTCGCTGCCGGCGGTTGGTTCCGGCGTTGGCGGAAGATCTGGAAGCCCAGCCAGACTAGGAGGGCCAGTGCCGCCAGTTTGAGCAAGCCATCAACAAACCTGATCAATCCGCCAAACCAGTCGCGACCACCCATCATTCCCGGTCCACGCTGGAAGCCCATACCAGGATGAATCCAGCCGCGCTGGTTGTGCCAGCCGTGAGGCATGACCTGACCCTGATCACCCCGTCCGCGCATGGCAGGTGGTCCTTGTGGGATGACCTGCTGATTCGACCAGCCTGGCATTGTCCACATCGTCCACGCGGTCATGCGGCTCATCGACATGCTGCCGAAGGCAACGATCAGTGCCAGCAGCGAAATGCCAAGGGCCAGCCACGCCGGCCAGTTGATACGTCGTTGTTCCATAATACCGTACTCCTTCCATTGTAACTGGGTTGTCGAGTGTTTCCAGTTCCACTATCAGGATAGATGGCAATTGTGAAGAGGTTGTGAAGAGATAGTAGAAACTTTATGGAGGGAGACCAATATTTTATTCAACTGCACGGGCAATAAAGCTCTCGGCGAGCACGGTATCAAGTTGTTCGAGCAGAACGGAAAGTGCTGCCCGATCAAAGGTGAGCGGTGGGCGAATCTTCAATACATTATCGTAAGGTCCTTCGGTACCGATCAAAATGCGTTCGGTGCGCAGGCGCTCTTTGATATAGCATGCTGCTGTTGTTGCCGGAGTGCGCGTAGTGCGATTACTGACCAGTTCCACACCGATGAATAGGCCCATCCCCCGCACATCACCAATAATGGGGTGGCACTGTTGAAGTTCGCGCAAGCCGGCCAGCAGGTCGTTGCCAATGTGAGCCGCATTGGCCATTAAGCACTCTTCGTCAATGATCCGCAGTACTTCACGCCCCACCGCACACGAGAGCGTGCTGCCACCAAACGTCGAGAAGAATTCTATCCCGTTGTCAAACGCATGGGCAATCTCAGCAGTTGTGATGACGGCGCCGATAGGGTGACCATTGCCGAGCGGTTTGCCCAGGACAACGATGTCGGGAATCACGTCCTGGGTCGTGAAGGCCCAGTAGTGCGTGCCCAGCCGCCCCAGACCGGTCTGCACTTCGTCGGCGATACAGACGCCACCGGCAGCGCGGACCCGGCGGTAGACGGTGGCCAGATAGCCGGGTGGTGGAATGATTTGCCCGGCGACACTGGGGAAGGTCTCGGCGATGAAGCCGGCCAGACGCCGACCGCGGGCCGCGATGCGCTCGATAGCCTGATCCACCTCTGCCGCATACCGTTCGCCATCGGCACCGTAAGGGCCACGGTAGGGGTCGGGGGCCATCACTACTTCGACCCAATCCGGTTTGCCGCTGCTGGCGGGGTGATTGAACTTGTAGGCCGAGATGTCGATAGCGCCGGTGGTGTGGCCGTGATAGCCATGATCAATCGTAATCATGTCGCGCACTCCGGTGAAGGTGCGGGCAAGGCGGAGCGCCAGTTCATTGGCTTCGGAACCAGAATTGACAAAGAAGCAGACGCTTAGCGGTGGGGGTAATTTAGCCAGCAGCTCGTGGGCAAACGCGATCTGGGCCGGATGCAGGTAGCGGGTATTGGTATTAATCATACTTAGCTGGTGCGCTGCAACTGCCTGAATCCGGGGATGGGCATGGCCGACGTGGGGAACATTGTTGTAGGCGTCGAGGTAGATGTTACCCCAATCATCAAACAGATAGTGGCGCCAGCCGCGCACGAGTGTGCAGGGCATCGCATAACTGAGGCGCAGGTTGGCAGCAAAATGACGCCGCCGCTCCTGAAGCAGACCAGTCGTGTCGATTGGCTGATACGCCACCTGTTCATCGGCGAGATTGAGGAGTGGCGCCGGATTGGGGCATACCGCCTGCCACCATTCCCATTCGTCGGGTGCTGACACTCCGGGCCAGTGCCCTTCCAGCGCCCGCAGATCGAGGATGAGTTGCAGGTGAAGATGCGGCTGCCAGCCACCGTTGGTTGCAGCGTCACCCAGGGCGGCGAAGGGTTGTCCGGCGGCTATTGCATCACCGATGTGCAGATGATCCAAGCTGTTCGGGTCGAGATGCCCGTAGAGTGTGTAGAAGTGGTCGCCATTTGGGGTCTGGTGTTCGAGCACGACCATACCACCAAAATCGAGTGGCGCGATGAAGCGTTCAACGGCTACCACCATCCCGTGCAAGGGCGCGTACACCGGTGTCCCGGACGGGGCGAAGAGATCAACACCGAGATGTACCGTCCGTCGTTCGGCCAGAGGATGGTTCGCCGCGAAGAACGCCGGTTCGGTATAGATCAGCCGTGGCTCAGCGTAGCGACCAATCTGAACGGTAGCGGGTGTTGGTTCGCACAGTCGCCTCGCTTCAGCAGCGGTGAGGGCAAAAGGGTCTTGCGGCAGCGGTTGCTCGGCGACAGCCAGCCTCACCACCGGCGCGTTCGTCAGATCGCAACCAAGCACGGACGCGAAATGGCCACGCGCCGCCGCCAGCCACGACTGCACACGGGTTGCGGCAGGACTGAACGGCATTCCACAGCTCACACGCAGGCGGGCCGCAACCAGCTCTGGATCGGTCGTCGCTGTAGCTGCCAGCAGACGCCAGGCCGGTGCTTCGGAAATGGTGATGTAGAGATCGTCTGGCCGCTGTTGTTGCATCAATGCCGAATTAACAACGCTTACCGCCAGTCGTGCGCGTAGCAGTGGCCAGAGCAGATCAAGCTCGGTGGTAGTCAATGGCCAGACGGCGTGATAGCCCTTCACCAGATCACTCAGACAGCGCAGGGGATCAGGCTGATCGAGCAGGGCATAAGCGGCGGCGATAGCGAGTTCGCAGATCCGTGGCGCCGAACACAGATCGCCGAAGTCGAGGATGCCGCTAATGCTGACAACACCTTTGGGCGAAGCCGACACGAGCAGATTGTAGTCGTTGAGATCGTTGTGGATTGCAGTGTGGGGCAACAAGCACAGCGTGGACTTCAGGCCGACGTAGGCGTGCAATGCTGCCGCAGCGAGCCGGCGTCGGTCGAGATCGGCAATAACGGCGATCTGATCAAGCGCCCACTCCGCCTGCAGGAGATTCCACTTGAGCGGACGGGTCAGAGCCGGGTGAGTAAAGGTCATCAGCGCCTGATCGAGTTGGGCTGCCCGTCGTCCCAGATC
Source organism: Chloroflexus sp. (assembly GCF_034432675.1). Taxonomy (GTDB): domain Bacteria; phylum Chloroflexota; class Chloroflexia; order Chloroflexales; family Chloroflexaceae; genus Chloroflexus. Next base: position 5,761 of record NZ_DAOUBI010000110.1, read on the forward strand.
GGTGCGCAACGCGGCTGTATGCGGTCGAAAGGTCGCATACACCTCACCAGGGAGAGCAGTAATCAGCCAGATCAGCCGATCATTGGCGGCAACATATGCCGCGCCGGTATGGGTACTCACAAGACGCGGCACCGGCAGATCGGGGGCTACCGTAGCAATGTGTTCAAGCGCCGCACATTGCAGCTCAACCAGCGCCGGATCGCAATCCGGTCGCATCACCTTGAGCACGTATTGGGTCGCGTTGTCCGTCGCGACGAGCAGGTTGAGGTCGTATTCGCCGGGTAATGGCGTGAGTGTGCCGTGAATATGGTAGTGATGGGCAAGCAGATCTGACCACGACATACGGGTATACTCCATGCAAGTTCGTAGCCAGATTGTATCACAGATAAGGGTAACTATTGCGCCTGGCACGGCACGATAGGGAGTGGGGAGTGGGGAGAAGAGATGGCGTGCTCCATACAGCTTCCGGTCACTGCGATCTCGGCCCCCCTCCCGCCCCCGCTGGGGCTACGCATGATCCACATGTCACGCTGCGTTAAGCCGAACTGCAAGCGCTCCGCGTGGCGCAGGCTTCCAGCCTGCGTGGAGGCATCCTCTTCATCGCCGTCAGGTGCTGGTCGTGGCTGCTGGTGCGCAGGCACGAATCTCGTGCAACATAACCATCTACGCGCAGGGATCGCATGCATGCCTGACCGACTCGATGATTGGCACGAGCACATTCAGCACCCCCGTGACCAGGATGGGGAACGGTATGCCA
>NZ_DAOUBI010000111.1:0-25913 GCF_034432675.1 Chloroflexus sp.
ACCGCGCCAGCCGTGCTCACGATCTGGCACGTGTCACGTCGTTGACCCGGCTGGTCACGCCGATGCCGGGTGTGCGCGTCACGATCATGGAATCGGTCGGCAATGAACGAGATAACTTCATAGCAGATGTTTTTTGAAACAGGTTCTAATATCAAATCCGAAACACACGATGCACGGTTTGATCCGGGATGTCCCCTTTCTGTTCGCTGCATTCCCTCGCGTGGTAAGGTGAGCGGGTATATGTACCACGTAGGGGCGGGTTCTGAACCCGCCCCTACAAGCCGCCCCTACGGAACCAGACCATATCACGCAGGTTAATATAAGGGGGCAAAAGCAGTATCTTCCCGATCACCATTCCGGTTGGTTTCCTGTGTGAACTGTGCATTATGAAGCCAGCGTTACCCGCCACAATGCCGGCTAACGCTGGCTCTTTCATCAATCAATCGTGTTTTACGAATGCTTGGCAGGATAGATCACAATCTTACGATTCTCGCCCTCACCTGAACTTTCGGTATAAATTGTTTTGTCGTTACGCAGGGCGAGATGAACGATTCGTCGTTCGTAAGCTGCCATTGGCTCCAGCATAATTGGCCGACCGGTCTGCCTTACCCGTTCAGCCATCCGCCGGGCCAGACTTTCCAGCGATTCCTGGCGGCGCTGGCGGTAATTGCCAACATCAACCACCAGTTGTGGCCATTTCTGCACGCGGCGGCTCACCAGCAAATTGAGTAAAAACTGGAGGGAGCGGAGAGTCTCACCACGCCGTCCGATCAAAAGACCCATTGCTTCTTCATCAGCGCCTTCGACATGGAGCGTGATCGTTGCTTCAGGTTCGCCATTGGGGCCGGTGGCATACGAAATGACCGCCGTCACATAGGCGTGAATATCCATGCGCTCGAGCAGATCTTCAAGAATACGCTGAGCAATTTCGCTCACTTTTTCTACTGATGGCGCCTCTTCCTCGTCTTCAACAACAGTGACACGCACCAATGCTTCATCACCATTCTCACCCGGGTCCAGGACTTCAATCGCAACTTCGTCACGATCACGGCCTAGTTGGGCAAGCGCCAGCTCGACAGCTTCGGCGACGGTGCGTGCGCTGATCTCGATGCGCTTCATAGACACCTCTCGGTCATGGTGACCGTCTTACAACTCTTGCTAACGACGGCGACGGGGATTGGGGTGCGGGCGTGAAGGGCGCTGTTCCACCTGCGTCGGATCACTCTCCTCCACGGCTGCTTCTGTTAATGGACGCATAACTGACCAGAAATCAATTTTTGGCGTTTCGGGTTGGCTTTCAGACGTGCTTCCTGTCGATGCTGATGCCAGTGCTAACGTTGGTGTTGGACGATTATCGGGTGGCAGGAAGCGCAGGTAATTGACCAGCGATCCCCAACCTGACGTGAAGTACTGTTGCACAACACCCACAACACTGCTGACCACCCAATATAACACTGCTCCGGTTGGAAAGGTGAATGCGATATAGCCGAAGACAAACGGCATAATCAACATTGCCTGCGTAAAGGCTTTCTGCTGCGGGTCCTGGACTCTTGGTGTGGCCATCAACTGTTGCATCAACTGTAAAACAATTGAAAGCACCGGCAAAATCAGATATGCAAAACCGGCAAAACCATTCGGCCCGAACGCCGGTACACCCAGATCCATACCAAAGAAGGGGGCAGCCAGGATCTGAGCCAGCCGCTCGTCTTTCAACATTTCAGCCGCCGCCGCACTCAGATTCACCCGCTGCTCAGGCACCATCAGGTGGTAGACCGCCTGATAAACGCCAAAGAAGATCGGTAATTGCAGCAAGAGGGGTAGACATCCACCTACCGGATTAATTTTGTACTCGCGGTAAACGCGCAGGGTCTCTTCTTGCAGCCGTTGCGGGTCTTTGCCGTATTTGCGCTGAATCTCTTTCAAAATCGGCTGCACCTCTTGCATCCGGCGACTCGAGCGGAGTGAGCTGAGGGTGAGCGGCAAAATGAAGAGACGGGCGGCAATCGTGAAGAGCACAATACCCAGCGCCATATTGCCGGTCAACGACGAGAAGAAGAGTAAGAGTTGTTCAAGCAATCCAACAAATGCCGACCAAATGTTCATTGCGATCCTCGTTCGTGTTGTGGAAGTGGTGTATCTGAAACCGGTGACACTGTTTCATTCGTGGGTGCCGGCAGGAGACAGGCCTGCCGCAGTAGCGCAGTAATATCGTCCTGCAATTGTGTGAATGGTGCGTCAATCACCTCTGGTGTGCGAATGGTGAACACCATATCGTAACCGGCCGTCAGTCGTGGGAGCAGCAAGCGCACAGCTTCGCGCACGCGGCGGCGGGCGCGGTTGCGTTGTACGGCGCCACCGACACGGCGACTGACAACGAAGCCGCAGCGTAAGGTACGTCGTCGGGCCGGTGCGACGGTGAGAATGAGCCACGGCGAGGCGAATGTGCGTCCTTCCTGACGCACACGACGAAACTGTTCGGGTCGGCGTAGCCGATATGCACGTCGCATGGATAAGAGAACAAACGGGTTATCGCCGACAGATGACCTGCTGCTCCAGCGTGCTGCCCGGTTCTGTTGGTGATAACCCGTCCCATTCTGCGCTTAGCGGTGGCCGCGGCGCACAGCTCGCCGCTCATCACTGACGGTCAATTTCCAGCGCCCCTTCAGGCGTCGGCGGCGAAGAACTTCGCGCCCATCTTTGGTTGCCATGCGCACCCGGAAGCCGTGCTTACGGCGGCGCGGAATGCGCTTTGGTTGCCAGGTTCGTTTCGGCATTGTATGTACTCCTCAAGGTGTTATTTATAGCATGCCAAAAGCTGATGCCATTATACCCGTCACGGCAGATTGATGTCAAATAGTTGCCTGCCAACCCGCAGGCTGGCAGGCAACAAGTTTTCAATAGTCAGACTTATTCGTCGCGGCCGATCTGCTGGAGTGTACGACGGATAGCGTCACGCTGCCGCCGATTGGTTGGTCGCTCCATTTCGTCTTCATCATCGTCGTAGTCTCGGCGGCGACGGTCACGGTCGCGGTCACGGCGATTATTCGAGCCACCAAACTTGGTCAGCAGATCTTCGAGGGTAGCATTACCCTCAAAGGTCTTGTCATCGTCTTCACCAACGACATAGGTTTCAGGTGCTGTCTGTGCTGCCCTGCGGTCTCGGCGGTCACGCCGCTCATAACGCTCGCCACGCTCACCGCGCTCACTGCGTTCACCGCGCTCACCGCGCTCACTGCGTTCACGAGCGGCCTGAGCTGCGGCGGCAAACCGCTCCATATTGCTCCGGCCGGCACGGGCTGGTGCAGGCTCGGCAGGAGTGGTCGCTGGTTCGGTGGTGGTCTCAGAAGCAGGCTGCTCCTCTTCGAGCCGCATGGTCAGGCTGATCCGCTTGCTCTGCTGATCAACGCCGAGCACCTTCACCTTGACCTTGTCGCCAACCTTGACCACATCTTCAACTTTCTCTACCCGATGAGGGGCAAGCGCCGAGATATGAACAAGGCCGTCGCGGCCAACCCCAATATCGACGAATGCACCGAAGGGAGCGATACCGCTCACCGTGCCTTCGAGTATCTGGCCGGTCTCGAGCTGCTGCATGCGTTGCGTGCGGAGTGCTCGCCGCAGGCTCAGGCTAATACGGGCAGCTTCGCCATCAATCTCGAGGATCTTGAACTGATAGCGCTCACCAACTTTGACTGCATCCTCTGGTTTCTCGACCCGACCCTCGGCCAGTTCGCTGACGTGGATCAAGCCATCTTTGCCGACACCGATATCGGCAAATGCCCCGAAAGGTGCGAAACCGGTAATCACTCCTTCGACCACATCACCGACACGCAGTGCAGCCAGCTTCTCGCGATCAACCTCTTGTCGGCGCGGTTGCTGCTGTTGCGGCTGAGGCTGACGCGCCCGCCGTGGGGTTTCGGCCCGAGCCGGATCGCGCATCGTCAGGCTAATCCGACGTGCTTCTGGCTCAATGCTCTTGACCCACACTTTCACCGTATCACCGATCTGAACTACCTCTGAAGGTGTCTCGATGCGACGGTCGCTCATTTCGGAGATGTGTACGAGGCCATCACGACCAACGCCAATATCAACGAATACTCCATAGAGCGCAATCGAGGTGACCTTCCCCTCTAGCTCCATACCGGGCTGCAGGTCTTTCAGCCGTCGCGGCTTGTGTGGTTGATCATCGCTGACCGGTGTAAAGCTGGCGCCCGTTGCCTCAGAGCCGCTTGAGGCGCTCTCACCCGCTGCGGTCAGGGCCGTTGCTGAAGCATCAGCCTCCCCTGTGACGGCGGGTAAAACCGCCTCCTCTTCAGGGGTAGGCGCTGCCGCCTCCGCCGCCTGTTCGTGTGCAGCGACGGCAGCTTCAGCCGCCGGAGCGCTGGCTGCCGTGTGAGGTGTGTCAGGTAGCTCGCCCGCAGCGACCTCTTCCCTACGTACCTGATCCGTCATTGCCTACCTTCCTCCTCGCGTAATGACAGGTTGCCAATTATGCTTGTAGCGTCTGACAACAGAATTGCCCGACGCTCACCGACAATCTTTATGATTGCATCTGTTGCCGTACAGCCCGCACCAGACCATCATCGTGGAGATCTTCCAGCCGGTAGTATGTTCCGCGCAGATACTCTGCCAGTCGTCGTGATAGCCCTCGTTCGAAGTGTGGGTGTTCGGTATCGATGACAATCGCATGAATCTGATGTTCGGCAATCATCTCGGCAATCCGATACGCCTCTTGTTGAGGCGGCAGATCGGAGATAGAGACATTTGCCTGACCATCGGTCAATAGAACCATCAGCGGTACTACCTCTGCATCACGGCGGCGTGCCCGCTCAAGCAACTCGAACGCGGTTAGCATCCCACGCGATAATGGCGTCTTGCCACCGGTTGGCATCGACTGCAGGCGCCGTTGCGCCAGTTCGACGCTATTGGTGAGCGGCAGGAGCACGCGAGCGTAATCGCGCTGGAAACTGACCAGACCAACCTGGTCGCGGCGTTGATACGCATCGCGCAGCAGCGAGAGAACAGCCGCTTTCGTTGCCTGCATCCGCTCTTCGGCAGCCATACTCCAACTGGCATCCACCACAAAACAGACCGCATTGCGTGTCCGGCGTACCCGCACCTTTTGGCGCAGGTCGGTACGCTTAATCAGTATCTTCGGTCGGCGCCGGTGGGGCATGCCAACGGTATGCAACAACTCGGTACGCCGCTTGCGCTGGTAGATAGCTGCTTCACGTAAGGTCGCATCGAGCGCCAGATCGGTTACCTTTGTAGCACGGCGGCTCGTGATATAGCGGCCCTGCTTCCGTGTCGAGCGCGAGCGTGAACGTCGTCCGGGTGCACGTCGTTGGGTGCGGTCGGGTGTTGCTTCTAGGCGACGCGGCTTAAACAGATCGCCGGCACGATGTTGGGTTCCACCGGTCTGCTGTTCGCTTACAGGTGCTGTTGCTTCTGGTTGCCCGGCACCACCGAGAGGCATGGTTGTACTACCTCCGCCACTCTCGTTGCCACCTTCGTCGTTCGTCTCGCTCACATCGGTGAAGTCAGGGTTTTTTTTTACTTCCGCCTGCACACTCACCTCTTCTGCCCGTTTCCCGTACTGATCGAGAATACTCGCCAATCGTTGCTCATCAAGTTTGACTTCACCGAACGGTTGGCGACGCATACGATGTGGCAGCGCCAGCTCGGCGGCGAGACGAATGTCTTCGGCTACCAGTGTGCGCCGGCCACTCCAAGCGGCGTGGGTGCGTGCCGTCTCAAGAATGGTCAGGTCGGCCCGATGACCATCAACCCCCATTTCGACGCACAGACTGGCGACAACTGCCATATCGGTGCGATCAATCCGCACGTGGGGCAATAAAGCACGGGCGGCGGCGATCCGTTGGGCTAACTTCTCTTCGGCAGCCTGCCATTGCTGGATAAATCCGATCGGATCGGCTTCATAGGCCATACGGCGCTCGATCACGGCGATCCGGTCGTTAACATTGGTGAGACCGACAACTTCTACTGCCAGCCCAAACCGGTCGAGAAGTTGCGGGCGCAATTCACCCTCTTCCGGGTTCATCGTGCCAACCAGGATAAAACGAGCCGGATGCGAGACACTTACCCCCTCACGTTCGACAGTATTGATGCCCATCGCAGCAGCGTCGAGCAAGAGATCTACCAGGTGATCGTCGAGGAGATTGACTTCGTCTACATAAAGCACGCCCCGATTCACCTGTGCCAGGAGTCCTGGTTCAAAGCGGCGCTGGCCTTCCGTGATCGCGTGTTCGAGGTCAAGCGAACCAACAACTCGATCTTCGGATGCCGAAACCGGTAGTTCAACCAGACGGATCGGGCGAACCATCGTTGGCAGCGGCCCTTGCTTCAAACGCTCCTGACAATCGGCACACAAGGCGGCTGGGGTGTCGGGGTCGCAACTGTACGGACAATCAACCACCACAGTAATTGATGGTAGCAGGCGGGTTAGCGCACGTACAGCAGTTGATTTTGCTGTTCCTTTCTCACCCCGGATCAGCACGCCGCCGATCCGTGAATTGATCGCGTTGAGGATCAGCGCACGCTTCAAACGCTCTTGGCCGACGATGGCGGAGAAAGGATAAACCGGTCGTTGCGGAAGATTTGTGATATTCACGACAACAAAAATCTTCTAGCTCAGCGTGAGCCAGAAGCCATAGCAGCAATGCCGCGTAGTTTTAGAATGCAGCATGTTCTTCATCCGACGGGCGAACCTGACCTACGGCAATGCTCACAGCGAACACGTCCGCTTGCTTACAACGAAGCAGCATAGCAATTGTGTCACAAAGCCGCCGAAAAGTCAAATAGTTATTGTATTCGAGATGGCGTAGTAAGGTGTGACTGGTACGGGATGTAAAGACAATGTTTGGCGGTATGTTATAATGAAGTGCTGTATTCCGGGCTAACCGGATGGTAAAGCAGCGTATTCGTCCAATGCAGGCAGTGTTTTCGTCGTCTGGTAACACGTGGAGTACATCTGTGGGTCTCAACCCCTTCAATACGATCTTCGGCGCTTTTAGCCGTGACCTTGGTATCGATCTAGGCACGGCCAATACTCTAGTGCACGTGCGAGGGAAAGGGATTGTGATTAGCGAACCATCGGTAGTCGCAATTGACACCCGCACGAAAAAAGTGCATGCGGTTGGTGCCGAAGCCAAGGCGATGGTCGGCAAGACACCGGCCAACATCGTGGCGGTACGCCCACTTAAGGATGGGGTAATTGCCGATTTTGATGTGGTCGAGCAGATGCTGGCCTACTTTATCAAGAAAGCCCATACACATGCTGCCTTACCTCTGATCGATCCGCGACCACGGGTTGTGGTTGGGGTACCATCGGGTGTGACCGAAGTCGAAAAGCGGGCAGCACGTGAGGCGGCATTAAATGCAAAGGCTCGTGAGGCTTACGTGGTCGAAGAGCCGATGGCTGCGGCAATTGGTGCCGGGCTGCCAGTTGAGGAGCCGATTGGTTCGATGATTGTTGACATCGGTGGCGGTACGACTGAGATTGCCGTGATTGCCCTGGGTGGTATTGTCATTAATCATTCGATCCGCATTGCCGGCGATGAGATCGACGAGGCAATTATTCAATTTGCTCGCCGGGAATACAATCTGCTGATCGGCGAGCGTATGGCCGAGAAAGCCAAGATCGCTGCCGGTTCGGCGTATCCCCTTGATGAAGAGATCAAAGTTGTGCTGCGTGGGCGCGATCTCCTTACCGGCTTGCCGAAGGCCATTGAAGTCAGCTCGGTTGAGTTGCGTGAAGGGATTGCCGGGCCGGTCAATGCGATTGTCACCGAAGTGCGGGCTGCGTTGGAAGAGACGCCTCCCGAACTTGTCGCCGATATTATGGAGCACGGGATTATGCTGGCCGGTGGCGGATCGTTGCTGCATGGTCTCGATAAGCGGATCGCTGCCGAGACCAAAATGCCGGTTCACATCGCCCAAGACCCGCTTTCGTGCGTGGCACGGGGGGCAGGGAAGATGGTCGAACACTTCGACAACAGCGTCTACCAGGATATTCTGATGCGCACCCAGACGACGCGGCGGGTGCGGAGATAGTCCATGCGCGATTTTCTCGACGAACGACCGTTAAAACTGCGGCGTGAAGTAGCCGGTGACCGTGGCTACTGGCGGGTCTTTGCGCTGGCCTTGAGCCTGGTATTGGTCAGTGTCCTGCTGATTGTCCTTGATCGGCAGGGCGTCATTGCACCTGCACGACTGATGGTACGAGAGACGATCCAGCCGCTTGCCGGTTGGTTAACCCAGCGCCGCAGTGAGCTATTGTCGTGGTGGTCAACGCCGCGTGATGTGGCCACGATGCAGGCCAGGATTGCTGAACTTGAAGCGGAAAACACCCGTCTCGCCGCCGAAGTGTTGCGTCTTGAGCAGGCACAGGTTGAGAATATCTTCCTGCGTCAGCAACTCGCGATTACGCAATCATACCCCTGGACTATTTTGGGCGCGGAGGTGATGATTCGCGCTCCCGATGCAGCACGGCGGGTCTTAACGATTGCCCGTGGTGCCAACGATGGAGTGCGCGTTGGGATGGCTGTGATTGGTCAGCAGCCGGGTGGGCCACCGGCCCTGATCGGTGTGGTGGAAGCAGTTGGGCCACGAACTGCTGATGTTTTGATGATTACCGATATTAGCAGTCAATTGAGTGTGCGTCTACTGCAAGCTGATACTGCACCGCTCGGTCTGATGCAAGGGCAATGGCAGCGGGGATCACGAATGCGTGTGGAGTTGTTTGATCGCAGTATTACCATGCGCGAGGGCGATCACGTGGTCACAGCCGGTATTAGTGGGGCGCTTAATCTTCCGCTCGATCTGGCATCAATGCCGACCGCAGTACCGATTGGGGTGGTGGAAACGGTGCGTCAAGAAGGTCAACGGCAAATTGGCGAGATTCGGCCATTCGTCGATCCGGATCAGGTACGCTACGTGTGGGTAATTCTCAGCCAAGACGATTAGAAGAACGCCTGGCCCGCGAGCTGGGTTTGCTGCTGATCCTGTTGGTAATAGCACTGATCCAGGTGACGCTCTTAACCGGCCCGACGGAATTTTCTGTGCCGGTTCTGCTGGTGTTGGCAATTGCCAGAGCACTGGTTGGATCAAGCACCGCCGAACCGGTACGTGGGCTGATCCGAAGTCTGTGGTGGGCTTTCTACGGCGGTCTGGCCCTGGATGTCCTGGGATCATTGCCGATTGGTAGTCATGCTATTGCCCAATTGCTGGCGGTCATTGTTGTTGGGCTGGCAACACGACGATTCGCGGTTGAACGTCCAATCGTGCCGCTGCTGGCAGTAGCATTTGGCACGTTGATTTACGAGGCAGTTCTCTGGCTGATCGTACTGCCGCCCATCAGTGACTGGCAGACTTATGGGTTGATTGTGATGCTACCATCTTTGTTGTTGGCACTTATTCCAACCCTGCCGGTGGTGGCTATAGTGCATCGACTGGTGCGCAATACCGAATATCACTGATGGCGTTTCATTCAGACGATTGCTTGGAAAGCGTGATGAACGGCCATGACACGACTGATTGCTCTGCGCAGTATCCTGTTACTGGTTGTGGTGGTGCTGGTATCCCGGCTGGCCCAACTACAACTGATTGAGACTGATACGCAGCGATTCGGTGCTGACATCGAAGTTACCACCCGTCGTTACCTCACCAATCAGCCACGGCGAGGGGAAATTTTCGATGCCCGTGGTGTGCTGTTGGCCGAGAGTGTGCCGATATATAACCTGGCCGTTATTCCCGGCCAACTGCCTTCCTCCAGCGCTGCACCAGAACAGCTGGCACTAACGCTGGCGCGGCTGGCGCAGATTGCCGAATTACCAGCGATACTGGTGATTGATCCCGGTACTGCGATTGATACCACACCCGGCCTGCGCAGCGATCTCAGCTCATTTGGCAGCTTGCCGACGGCAAGTGATGTGGTGACCATGACTATCGCACCATCTGATGTCCTGCGGGCGCTAGATGTGAGTCAAAAGTACCGCGATATCGCAACGCTGGTCAACCCAATTGAACAGCTTCTTGCGCAGGTAAACGTACGTAGCTACCAGCCCATTGTGATCAAGGAAGATATTTCACCGGAACTGGCGCTGGCACTACGCGAAAATGCTAACTATCTGCCCGGTGCCCGTGTCGTCGAAGGTTTTCGTCGGCGCTACCCGTTAAGTGGCGAGATACCTTCATTATCACACCTGCTAGGATATGTCGGACGGATCGATGCGTGTGAGCTGGTAGCGGTCAATCCGGCAAGCTCATGGTTGCGGGCATTGACTGACATCACCGCTAACGCGCCAACGTGTGGCCTGATGGCAAAATCTATTGAACCAACCAGTGTTGGTCTACCGCCTTATTTGTCGAGTGATCAGATAGGCAAAGATGGTCTGGAAGGTACCTACGAGTCGGTATTGCGCGGCCAGACAGGGATTGACTCGCTCCTGGTCGATGCATTGCAGCGTCCGGTTAGCGGGGTTACTACACTGCGGGCAGTGGCTCATGGGCATGATCTGATCTTAACCATCGATACCCAGTTTCAGGCCGAGGTCGAGCGCATCCTCCAGCGCTGGATCAATGTCGGCGAAGAGCGACGGTTAGCAGCGCGGGAAGCGCACAAACGGGCATATGAACCGATAGTCGCCGGCGTAGCGATTGCACTCGATCCACGTGATGGCCGAATCCTGGCAATGGCTAGCCTCCCCGACTACGATAACAACATCTGGGTAGACCCGGCGCGGATCGCTGAGTTGCAGGCTCTTCTGGCACCATCTGATGCCGAGACCCGGCAGGCATTGCAACGTCTGGCTCCATTCACCAATCGAGCGATTGCCGGTTTATACCCACCTGGATCGACAGTCAAGCAATTTGTTGGCGCGGTTGCGCTTCAACAGGGCATTATCGCGGCAGATACCCAACTCCGTGATCCCGGTTTGTTGCGGTTGATCGAGCGCAGTGGTGCTGAGTTCATCTTGCCCAACTCGGTGCGTAATCGTGATAATGGGCTGATCAACGTTCGTGATGCCTTGCGGCTCTCATCAAATGTCTTTTTTGCCAGTATAGCGGGCGGGAACGATCAGGCGATCAACCTGGATCAGCAGGCCTTACGGATTACCGGTCTTGGCATTGACCAACTGGTGGAAGGGCTGTCGTGGTTTAATTTTGGCCGACCAACCGGGATTGATCTGGTTGGCGAAGCCAGTGGACGGGTGCCAACCCAGGCCTGGAAAGCCCAGGTTCTGCGTGAAGCTTGGACGACCGGTGACACCTATAACACAGCAATTGGTCAGGGTTATCTGGAAGTAACACCGCTCCAGTTGGCAGTAGCAGCGGCGGCTGTCGCAACAGATGGTACTCTGTACCGACCGCATCTGGTTGATCGCATTGTCGATGAAAATGGTCAGCTTATTCAGCAGATGCGGCCAGAGTCGCTTGGGCAGGTTCCGATTGACCCCCGACATCTGGCAACGATCCGTGAGGGATTATTTGCTTCGATCACTAATGGTCTGGGGGTTGCAGCTCGTGAAGTCTGTTCGGGTTTACGCATTGCCGGCAAAACCGGAACGGCGGAGTTTGGCCCCCTCTTGACGACTGCGGATGGCCGGTTAGTGCGGCAAAGCCACGCCTGGTTTGTCGGGTTTGCCCCCTACGAAAACCCGGAGATTGTGGTGGCTGTGCTGGTCGAAGGTGTTGGTGACCTGAACGATGGCTCATCAACGATTGCCGTGCCGGCGGTAACGCAGATTATGCAGGCCTATTTTGGCATTACGCCACCGGCTAACCGACCGGCGATCTGTCCGGTGTTGCCGGGGGAGTGATCTCGTCGGCATTCTGCATGTGTGCCAGTGTAACCGGATGATCAGAATGGGCAAAAGATGTGATTCATCGCTGTCGCGTGATTCATCATCTAATAATGTCTGTTCATCTCATCAGTTCATAAGGTTATATCCGCCTCTTGCTCACAAATGGGTATCATCATATCAAATCTGGTAGAATAGAGGTTAGGCCAAACCAGGCAGCTATTATCCTAATATTGCACCTGAACGATGCACCGCTGGACGGTAGAGGCGACGCATGCGTCGCCTCTACGGCCTGGTGGCACACTTGAACGATATGGTATCACGGGACATTCCCGTGCTGAAGCGCTATCAGTGAGCCGTTGGTGAGTGGTTACGGGTAGGGGAGAACCGGCTCGGCACATCCGTACTCAAGGGCGACGTCAGAGTGGATTATGCCGTGTTTCTGTGCTCCCGATGGACCACTGACCGATGCGATACCCGCCTGACATAGATCACGGCCAGGGCGAAGGCATAGTTTCCACACTCCAGACCACGTACCACAGGCATAAGCGTGAGCGATGGACTATACCAGCGTTCTCTTGTGTGGCGCCACCTTGCCAGAGAAGTTCTACGTTGTCGCTGATGATCCGGTTCCAAATTCCAAATCGGTCAGTACAACCAGGGCATCGAAATCGTCGATCAGATCGGGGGCATACGTGGCTACAGTTGTACGGGCAATTGAACGTTCGGTGTGATCTGTGCGACGCAGCAGACGGGTGATGTCTGCAATATCCTGTTCCCGACCTGCCTGGAGCTTCATCAGGATCAGAAATTGTCGCGCCAGTACCGGAAAGCCGGCACAATCGTACACAGGCTGTGCCAGTGCCTCGTTCAGTCAGGGTTCACTCAATACCAGTACATCAATACTGTAACCGGTTTCATCCTGCGGATGTGCCGTAAATCTGCTGATGGGCAAGGAATTGCCAATGCGATTGTCAGCAGCGGTAAACGCCGCTCGTGCTACCTGTTCATCGCGAGCATGAATGATAATATCGACATCCTGGGTAAGACGCTCTGGAGCGTAGGTGCGTAGTGCTATTGCCCCAATCAGTGCCCAGCCGATGTGGTGTAATATCCGCGATAAGTCTGGTAGTTGTTGCAAAGCGATTCTCCGATCCAGGAATGCATCCGATGAGCCGGTACCTCTGGCAGCACGACGGAGGGCAATGCGAACATACGGGTTTTTGGGGTGTAGCGTTTACACAACTTGCTCCAGCGGTAAAGCTGTGCCAGTTACAGAGGCTTTCGAGTAACAGTGAGTCGTTCTGATGCTTTTTCCGGCATTACACCCTGCCGACACTCTTCCTTACAACACAACGCAGGTTGGTGTATACCAGGTATTTCCCACGTTGTGTTAGAAGGGTAACGACGTGAGGTGGCATATTCAGGATGGCAGGACGCTTCAGACACACTGGAAGTTGTCAATTACTGACAGACTACAGAATGTGGCGATAATACATAGCATCCCTGTGAAGGTAGACGCCGTGACACATGCCTGATCATAAGTACGGCTGTTGCGGCAGCCATGCTGCCGCACTTCAAACGATGCGACACATACATGACAAGCGGGCAAGACAACCAATCCGGCGTGTAATGGCACGACCGGAGCGACTCTCTTGCATAAATGGGTTGTGAGCAGGATAGGCAGTCTTTGTTTATTGGCAGACGTTCATTCGCCTGTGCGATGACCGGGTAGCACGACCGCACCGCTTTGTGAGATAAGTTCTACCCTGCCCGCGGCAATGTCAGCGTGAAGGTACTTCCTTTACCGATGCCGGCACTGGCAGCGCTGATGTCGCCACCCATGGCCCATGCCAGATGGCGGGTAATGGTGAGACCGATCCCACTGCCGCCACTGGTACGGGCACGTGAAGGGTCGGCCCGGTAGAAGCGTTCAAAGATGAAGGGCAGGTGTTCGGCAGAAATCCCGATCCCGGTGTCTTCCACGATGACCTGTACGTTGTCGTTGTTGAGTTCGGATCGCACAGTGATACAACCGCCTTCTGGGGTGTAGCGTACTGCATTGCCAAGCAGGTTGAGTAGGATTTGGGCGACGCGGTCAGCATCGGCATGAACCAGGATCGGTTGCTGATCGGGGGCAAACTGTACCTGGAGACAACTGTCGAGCACTTGTGGTTGAATTTGCGCCACGACCCGCCGGATGACGTCGTTGACGTCGAAGGTCGTGAAGTGGAGTGCGATCTGACCGGCTTCAACTCGCGAGAGGGTCTGAAGATCATCAACCAGCCGGCGCAGACGACGTACTTCCTGTTTCATGTCGAGGAACGTATCGGCGGTGTTGGGTAGCACGCCGTCGATCAACCCTTCGAGGTAGCCTTCAATGCCGGCGAGCGGTGTGCGTAGCTCGTGGGCAACGTTGCCAATCATCGTGATGCGCCGTTGTTCAATCTGCTCCAGTGCCTCAGCCATCTGGTTGAAACTCTCGGCAACGGCACGTAGTTCGTCGCTGGCGGGAACCGTAACTCGTTCGTCGTAGCGTCCGGCGGCGATACGGCGACTACTGCGGGCAATGCTGCGCAGCGAACGCAAAATGACCTGAACCAGCAGAATACTGGTGGTGAGACCAGCAATGGTAGCGGCGACTGCGGCAACCGTCAGCGCCTGCACGACCGCAGTACGTACAGTGGCAACCTGGTCGGGGGCGATGCTCTGTTCAATCAGTATATTGGCGGTGAGGTTGAGTGTCACCACTCCGACTACCACCACCAGCATTTGCGCTCCAATCATTTGCCAGCGTAGTTGCCGCCAGAAGCGCATGGCTTGCCACCTTCACCATTATCGCATTGACCACCGCGCTATGCCGGTGTATCAACAAAGCGATAGCCAACGCCGCGTACCGTCCGAATAACATTTTCGCCGGTAATGGCCTCGATTTTGCGCCGAAGCTGACTGACATACACATCGACAACCCGGTCGGTGCCAAAGAAATCAGCACCCCATACCTTTTCAATCAGGTCTTCGCGACTGAGCACACGATTGTGGTTGCGGGCCAGGGCCAGCAAGAGATCGAATTCAGTCGGTGTTAGCTCCAACAGTTGACCATTGGCCCGGGCTTCGCGGGCTTCCGGGTCAATTTCGACGTGCGTAAAGCACATCAGCGAACTTTTGGCCGTTTTGTTGCGTTGCCGGCGCAAAATAGCTTCTACCCGTGCCACCAGTTCGCGTGGACTGAAGGGCTTGGTGAGGTAGTCATCGGCGCCCACGCGCAAGCCGGCAACCCGATCCATCTCGTCGCTCCGTGCAGTCAGCATCAGGATGTAGACATCTGAACGTTCGCGCAGACGGGCAGTGATCTCCATGCCGTCCATACCGGGCAGCATTAGATCGAGAACGATCAAATCAGGTTGCTCTTCAAGCGCCGTCTGCAACCCTTCCGGGCCGGTCGTTGCACACAAGACGCGGTACCCGGCGTGTTCGAGGTAGGCTTTGGCGACATTGCGAATACTGGCTTCGTCATCGACAACGAGAATGGTCGGCTGCATACATCCTCGCACGGATACTGACTGTTCACGCGGTAGAGACGTTATTGACGCTCCTGTCGCGATACACCTCACAGGCGAGCATTGCTCAGCACAACGCCGAGGAGGTTGGCTTTCACCTTCTCAAGTTTTTGACGAGCCTCGCGCACGCGATCACGGCGCGAGCGACCGGCCTGCACCACCAGGAGTACCCCATCGACACGGGTAGATAGCACCAGCGCATCGGTAACGTTCTGCACCGGCGGGGTGTCGAAGATGATAATGTCGGCGGCCTGGCGCAGACGGTGCAACAGCCCTTCCATACGCCGTGAACCGAGGAGATCGGCCGGACGGGGCGGAAGCGGGCCGCTTAGGAGCAGGCTCAACCCCGGCACCTCGGTGGGCTGGATCGCCAGCGGTGCTTCCTGGTCAAGGATGGCGCTGGTCAGTCCCTGATCGTTGGCCAGCCCAAAGATCGTGTGCAGCATCGGCTGGCGCAGATCGCAATCGACAAGCAACACGCGCTGTTCGGCCTGGGCCATCGTGACGGCTAGATTCGCTGCGGTTAGACTCTTTTCCAGGGTCGGTTCGGCTGAAGTGATCAATAGCGTGTGAATTGGCTTATCAAGACTCGAAAAGAGAATATTGGTACGAAGGGTGCGATATGCTTCCGCAGCGGCAGACGCCGGTTCGCGCAAGGTAATCAGCACCTGCTCAGAGGGCGAGGTCACAATCATGACTCCTACCTGTTCAAACCCAATGCATAGCGCGGGTTACACTCTCGCAACAAGATGACCGACTGACGAGTTGCTACCGTTCGCTAAGCGGAATAGCGCCGAGTGTGGGCAGCCCAACAAAACGCTCAACATCTTCAGACGTTTTCAGGGTGTCGTCGAGATATTCGAGCACGAAGGCCAGGACGATCCCTAAGACCAGGCCGAGAATCGCTCCGGCCAGCATATTGATGCGGGTGTTGGGGCGAATCTCGACCAGACGCGCCGGCTGAATCCGGGTTACGTTGATGCGAGCGGTGCCTTCCAGGGTTGCGTTAATTCGATTTACTTCGGCGACGATCCGTTCGCCCACAGCATCGGCCAGCGCCTGCGATTGATCGAGACGGGGCAGATCGACCTCGATCACGATCTTCTGCTCGTCAGGGCGCGGCTGGATGTTGACATCTTCCATTAACCGTTCACCGCTGATGTCAAGCCCGATCTGCTGGCTGATCTGGTCGAGCACGCTGGGTTGCATCACCAGCTCGCGGTAGCTGTTCATCGAGTTGCGCAGCACGATGTTCAGGCCGTTGTCGGCCTGATTGGCCAGCGCCAGATAGACCGCCTGCGAGCGATAGGTTTGCGGGAGTAGCTTGCTGATCACATAGGCGCTGCCCACCGCGGCGATGGCGGTGAGAACGATCACCCACCAGCGTTTTACCAGGACATTTACATAGTCGCGGATTTCCATAATCGATTCTCCCTGCGTTCGTAGAGCACAGTAGCCGCAACTGCCAGCGCGAACCCGGCGATCAGACCAAGCGCCGTGCGCAAGGCAGCGTCAAATACTACTGAGCGCAGCGATGTTGCCGGTTGGGGTGTACCAACGCCATCAAGAACAACCACACTCAGTTGGGTGTCGGGACGACCCCAGAATGCCAGACCTTCGGTTTGCAACACGGTAATCGCCGCTTCGACTAATGCTTGTGCCGCAGCCGGTGACGATGCCTCACCGGAGATGTCCACGGCACGGTGGAGCGGATTTATCCGTAAACCTTGCTGAATCTCAGCCAGGGTGAGATTGATGTTGCGAGTTGCCAACAGTGGGCTAACCTTTGCCGCAAAACTGGCACTACTCACCACCTGTGGCATATCGTCGATGATATATTCGGTTATCTGCCAAATCTCTGCCGAGTCGGTTGCTGTTGTCGCCGGATAGGTAATCAAGAGCCTAGCAGTGGCTGTGTAGCGGGGTGGCTGTTGCAGATCAAACCAAAGGCTTAGCCCACCGGCGATCAGCGCCGGTACGAGCATTAACAGCCAGAAACGGCGCACAACGCGAAGAAGGGTTGTTAATTCCATAGTCGTGCAATATTCCCATCGTTGTTCTCATCACCATCTTACTATACTTTTCCGCATCGTGCGAGATAAAGAGGTTTAGTAGACATAAAAATAGTTACTCAAACGGCCAGTAAGCGTTGGCAGGTCATGCTCTGTTCAAACTCGCAGAGCCGCCCTTCGCGCTGGGCCGTCAGTGCTTCGGCAACGAAGCTGCGGAAGGTGTTGAGAAAGCGCTCGCGGCTAAACTGTTCGGCGTGGCGACGGAGTACTAGCGGGTCAATCGTATCAGTCCGCGAGAGGGCGACGGCAGCGGCCAAAGCGGCGGCGGTGGGCTGATAGAAAAAGCGACCGGTGACACCCTCGATCAGCGTTTCCAGCGCTCCACCGGCTGCGTAGGCAATGACCGGTCGGCCTACAGCCAGCACTTCGAGCGGTGTAATGCCAAAATCTTCTTCGCCGGGGAAGATGAAGGCACGACAGCGGGCAAACAGATCGAGGCGGGTGGTTTCATCGACCCAACCCAAAAATTCGATGTTAGGGCCGGCCATCCGCTCAAGCCGGGCGCGGTCGCGGCCATCACCGAAGATTTTCAGCGGCAAACGTAAACGATTAAACGCCTCAATCGCCAGTTCCAGCCGTTTGTACGGGATTAACCGGCCACCGGCAAGGTAAAACTCTTCAGGTGGCTGCGGCTCATACGGCGGTAGATCAACCGGGGGCGGAATAACCTTTGCCGGACGGCGATAATAGCGGGCGATGCGTCCGGCAACCTCGTGCGAATTGGCTACGAACAGATCGACCCGATTGGCGCTCACCGTGTCCCAGATGCGGAGGTAATTCAACAGGAATGGCAGCAGGTGGGCCTGGATACCGTTAATCTGCTCACGGGCCACGTAGTCATCGGTGCGCCAGGCGAAGCGCATCGGGGTATGGCAATAGCAAATGTGCAGCGCACCCGGACGCGGAATAATCCCTTTGGCAAAAGCGCTCGAACTACTGATAATGAGATCGTAGCCGCTCAGATCAAACCGTTCAAAGGCGGTTGGGTAGAGGGCAACGTAACGGCGAAACTGGGTTCGCCAGGCCGGCAGTTGTTGCATGAACGAGGTGCGAATGTCCCAGGTTCGATACGCAGCCGGCATGGTAGTCGGATCAAAGATCGAGGTATAGACCGGCGCCGTTGGAAAAAGATCGTGGAGCGCCTCGAGCACGCGCTCGGCGCCGCCGTACTGATTGAGATAGTCGTGAACAAGAGCGACCCGCATGGTCAATGCCTATCCTACCCGGCCAATTGCCGTTGCCGGATAGGATAGCACAAGTTGGTAGTTATGATGCATTGGCTGTGGATGGTGGACTGAATTGACGGCGCAGGGCCAGACTGATGGCGGTCATCAACGCCATGGCACCGGTGCAGGCCAGGTATGCGGTAGAGAGATCAAAGGCGTCGGCGATGCTGGCCATCAGAGCAACGGCGATCAGGGTACCGATGCTAATCGCGATGTTAATGACGCTCTGAGCCACACCGCGATCACCGGCGGCGACCTCTTCGAGCACCAGGGCGCGCAGGGTGCCACCAACCACGATACCCAGGCCGCTACCCATAATCAGCGTTGCCAGAATAAAGAGCCAGAAGGGGGCGGCGGGCAGGCCAAGCAGCCCCGTCCCGATCATCAGTTGGCCGTAACCAATCAGCATCGCCATCCGACCACCGATCCGGGGTAGGATGCGTCCGGCGATGATCGACGTTACCGAAGCCAGAAAGACCAGCGGTAGCAAGAAGAAGCCGGCCTGACTGATTGGCACGCCAAAGTTGACTGCTACCGAGGTGATAAAGATAATGCTCCCCATTGCGATCCCGGAACCGGCAGCCAGCAGGTAGACGACCTGCAACTGGCGGTTGGTAAACAGACGCGGTGGAAGCAACGGAGTCGGGGCGCGCACCTCACGCCATGCCAGCAGTGGGGTGAGCAGAGCCACCAGCAGGAAGAGCCACGGCCAGAGTGTCAACCCCAGTAAGCGATCAAGAAGCTGGTTGATGCCCAGAGTGACGCTGACCAGAATCAGCACCAGCAGCGCCAGTCCCGGCCAGTCAAAGGCGGTGGCGGCAGTTGCCCGGTGCACGGCAGTCGCACGGGGTAGCGCACGCCAGCCCAAAAAGACAACCGCAGCCGCGACTGGTAGATTGAGCAGAAAGATCCATTGCCAGGCGGCCACCGCCAGGATGAGCGACGCCAGTACTGGGCCGACCAGGAAGGCCATGCCCGACGTGGCGCCAATCAGACCCAGTGCCTTCGCCCGTTCCGCCGACGGTAACACGTCACCGATCACAGCGCTAGCCGTGGGCGTGATCCCACCGGCACAGACACCCTGCAATGCCCGCCCAATCAGCACCATCGTCAGGTCGTGGGAGAGGGCGATGATCAGAGAACCGAGGGCAAAGCCAAACACATTCAACAGATAGACATTGCGGCGTCCGTAGCGATCACTCAGACTCGCCATCAACGTCGTGCTACTGAGTGAGAAGAGTGTGAAAATGATGGAGACCAGCACAACCTGGGTATTGTCAATTGCGAATGCTGCTCGCAATGCCGGCACTATCGGCCCGATAATTGCCGAGTCGAGCGCCGACATAAAGACGCCTACAAACAGCACCGTCATAATGGCACGGCGGGTATCAGTTTCAGGCACAGCCACTGAAGCCATGAGACCTCCTTTTGTGCTGGTCTATGCTGTTATGTTCTTACCTCATGCAGTTGCCGATTGAGCAAGCGGTATCGGGTAACGTCAGGTTACTCGATCACGTGGAATTGGGTTTGCCGACCGTGCAGCCACTCCATGCGACTGCCGGTTAACACAGCATCTTCTTCCAGGGCAATCCGTACTGGCTGATCGTCCCACTCAGGCACGATTGCCACATTATTCAGCTCAATCGCGTAAACCGTTTCGTCGTAGAGTGGGTAATCACCGGCACCGGGAACGCCATCTTGCCTGTCCCAGAGACCAATGGTCGGGCCAGCCGCATGACCGTGAAAGCCGAGGGGATGCGAATAGATAGACGGCTGTAATCCGGCATTTATCGCCCGCTCACGGGCGGCTGCCAGCACCTGATTACCGGTGCGTCCAACCTGCATCTCGGCCATGACAATATCTTGCAAATGGTTGGCCTGCGCCAGGGCAGTAACCAGGCCGGGCGAGGGTGCGGTTTCACCACGGGCGAGAACGTAAGCGTGCTGTTGCTGGTCGGTACACAGACCGAGATGACAAAAGCCAACGTCGCAATGGAGCAGGTCGCCGGGCCAGATACGATTGCGCGTCGCGGGTGTATTGAACGGCATACCACGCGCCTGGATACTGACCGTAGGCTGAAACCACGCCCGTAAACCGGCCTCGTGCATCGTCTGCCGCAGCCACCAGACGACATCGTCAGTGGTCGTGATGCCGGGAGTGATGACGGTACGGGAGAAGGCGGTAGCGATCAATCGGTGTCCAAGCGCAACCAGCTCTGTGTACACAGCCAGTTCCGCCGGGATGCGTCGTTCGAGCCAACCGATGACCAGTGGCTCCGCACTGACACAGCGGGCAGCGAGTGGGCCGAGTGCCGCCAGCAAGCGTTCGTGCTCATGGTGGGAAAGACCATCGGCGAAGGCGAAGGTGGCTGAGGTGTTGATACCGATGCGCTGCGGATCGTACTCGCCGACAATCCGGGCCAGACAGTCGTCCTGCGACTCGGTATCAGGGTGCCATACCTGCTGGTAGAGATCGCCGTAGCCGTAGCGATCTAACGTGAGCCGGTCAATGACACCATCATCACGGCGGGCAAAGATCAGAATCGTGCGACGGCGAGCGTTCATTGCCGGCGCCGGCAACAGGGTCATGATAACCGGGTCTTCATTGTATTCACGGGCAACGACAATCCAGAGATCAATGCCGGTGCGTTCCATCAAGGCGGGCAACAGCATGGTGAGACGTTCGGCCAGCCACTGATTCTGCACATCGGCCTGCCGGCGGAGCGAAGGTTCGATTGGCGTGATTGTCATATGAGTAACAGTCTACACATGAAAGGTAATCGTCGCTTTTCATTATACCGCATGTGATGACAGTGCCGTTGTAACTGCCGCTGTCAACGTGGTCAACGTAAACGGCTTCGCCAGAAAAGAGACCAATCCACTCGTGCGTAAATGTGGTGGCAATTCCTGTTGCGAAAAACCGCTCATTAAAATGATGCGCAAGGTGGGAAGCTGTTTGAGCAGAGTAGTTGCCAGTTCATCACCGGTCATGCCCGGCATCGTGAGATCGATTAAGGCCAGGAGAATGTGTGAGCCGTGTTCCTGCATGATCTGGAGAGCTGTATCGCTGCTTTCTGCTTCGTGAACGGTAAAACCAAGGCGATGAAGCATGCGCTGAGCAACCTGACGGACTTGCAGTTCATCGTCAACTAGCAACACCATTTGCTTGTCGCCTGGGGTTGTATCTGGCTGGGATGTGACAGTCGATGGCGATGGCAAGGGGGGATTATCGGATACGTCAGATGCAGTGGCAATTGGCCAGAAGATAGCAAATGTTGTGCCTTCGTGCAGCATAGTGTCGAGCTTAAGGGCACCACGATGAGCGCGGACAATCCCGTTTACGGCTGCTAGGCCAAGACCACGACCGGTAAATCTGGTACTGAAGAATGGATCGAATATCCGGGCTTTGGTTAGTTCATCCATACCGTGGCCGGTATCCTGCACAATCAATGCCGCATACCGACCAGGTGGCTGGTCGGCACCGATCTCCATCTTCTGCATATCGGTGGCACTCAACTCGCGGAGTTCGGTTGTAATCCTTACGATGCCAGCACCATCAATTGCTTCGGCGCCATTTATCACCAGATTCATCAATACCTGACGTACCTGAGCAATATTGGCTTCGATAGGGAGTGGGGTTGCTGAAGGGTGGAAAATCAACTCGATGCGATGTGGTACCAGGCTACGCAGGATGGTTTGCATTTCATCTACTGCTCGTCGCAAATCGATGCGTTGCATAACCGACTGGTGGCGACCGGTATACGTCAGGAGATGATTGGTCAATTCGGTGGCACGCAGGGCCGCCTGCTCAATCTGCACCAGCAGGTCGTAGAGTGAATGATCGGCGGATACTTCATTCAAGACGAGCGATACATTGCCCAGCACACTGACCAGCAGATTATTGAAATCATGGGCAACACCGCCGGCCATAACGCCCAGACTTTCAAGGCGTTGGGCTTCACGTAGACGTTGTTCGATCCGTTCCCGTTCTAGTTCGAGCTGTCGTCGTTCGGTTACATCGAGCGAAATGCCGGCCACGCCGTAGAGGTTGCCTTCGTGGTCGAAGAGAGGAAACTTTACCGTTGTAAATGCTGTTAAGCCGTCGGCTGTCCAGCGATCATCATCGCGCTGAATGGGACGACGTTCCTGAATCACTTCCTGATCGAAAGCGCGATAATAGGCAGCCAGGGCAGGAGCGAAGAGTTCATCGTCAGATTTCCCGATCATCTCCTCTGGCCGATAACCGGAGAAGCTGGCTAAACGCTCATTCACCATCAGATAGCGCCCTGCAGCGTCTTTGACAAAGATGAGAGCTGGTATCTGATCGATGATGTCTTGCAAGAGGCGGCGACCGGTTTCGATGGCAGCTTTTGCAGCACGTCGGGCGGAAATGTCTTCAATTAGGCGTACCAGAAATGTAATCTTGCCATTCTCATCACGTACCGCCGAGCAGGTCAGGCGAGCGTACACAATATGACCATCTTTGTGGAGATACCGCTTCTCGATGGTGTAGCTGTCGCGTTCCCCGTTGAGTAGCTCGATCCACAGCTCCAGATCGCGTTCACGGTCTTCAGGATGTGTGCGGTGTAGGATCATCTTGCCAATGATCTCATCACGTTCAACCCCAAGGATGGCGGTAATCGCACGGTTGCAATCGAGAATGCGGCCACTCTCTTCGATGATGACAACCCCTAGACTCAACTGATCAAACAGGGTTGCGAAGCGACGCTCACGATCACGCAGGGCTGCGGCGAGGCGCTGCTCTTCCTCGTGTACCCGTACCCAATCGGTAACATCACGATTGATCTTGCCAATCAGTATCAGGCGGTTGGCTACATCGTAGACCGGAAAGTAAGTTGTTTCAGACCAAAACTGTTGATCAACAACTCGACCCTCAAGTCTGGCTTCGGCGGTGTTGTATGGAGTTGGTGGCATGGTAGTAATCTGTCCCCGTCGTGCTGATTCAAATGCGGCGACATAGCCGTGCTTTTGCGCGGCCGGATCGTTGTAGATGTTGTAGACGCCGACAACCTGATCGATAGGTGTAGCAACTAGTTGCGCGTTGGCCTGATTCATTGCTACTGCCAGTCCGTTGAGCGAAAAGAGTATCATTGGGATCGGCAACTGGTGAAAAAGAGTGTCGAATGGCAACTGGTTTGTCACCAGATTAGCGGAAATCTGTGCTCTCAAGAACGAAAGTTGCTGGCGCAAGAGAGCATTTTCGCGTTCGAGAGATCGCAATCGCTCGTGTATGTCCATGATCGTCTCCTTTGGAGCATTGCGTTGTTACCCAACCGCTTATCTGGCCGGATTGATGGAGTATCTACCTTTACTGCTCGATAATCGGATGGGATGGTATAGCGGCAGGAGGCAGTACGTGTAGGTATTGCCTCTGCTGCCATGTTCTGCGCATGATCAACGACCACTGAAATTGGGCGCACGTTTCTCGATAAATGCCTGCATCCCCTCTTTTTGGTCGGCACTGGCAAACAGCAGATAGAAATTGCGCAACTCGATAGCCAAACCCTCGCGCACGGTAGTTTCGGCGGCCATACGGACCGCCTCTTTCGCCAACTGTACAGCCAGTGGTGATTTGGCGGCAATGGTTTGCGCGATACGACGGGCTTCTTCGAGTAGGCTTTCAGGTGGGCAGACCCGACACACCAAGCCGTGGGCGAGAGCTTCCTGAGCACTGATGGTTGCGCCGGTCAGGATCAATTCCATTGCGCGATATGGACCAAGAGCGCGGGTCAGCCGTTGGGTGCCGCCAGCGCCGGGAATAATGCCCAGATTAATTTCCGGTTGTCCGAACTGCGCATTTTCACTGGCGATGATGATGTCGCACATCATTGCTAGTTCACAACCACCACCGAGTGCATACCCGTTCACAGCAGCAATCACCGGTTTGCGTACCGCGGCAATGCGTGCCCAGCGCGCAATCATGCCACTGGTAAGCATATCAATAGGCGTTGCATTGGCCATCGCTTTGATATCGGCTCCGGCAGCAAAGGCCCGTCCAGCACCGGTGATAATAATCACGCGGATTGAGTCATCGGTATCGCAGGCTTCTAAATGGCGGATCAAATCATCAATCAAGGCTGGACTAAGTGCATTGAGTGCCTGGGGACGATTGAGGGTGAGGATGGCGATGGGGCCTTCAATTGTGCTGAGAACCAGAGACTCTTCACTCATACGTTGATCTCCTTGTACATAAACGACGGGACTGTCGTTTGCCGACAATGATACCCTGTAACAGATACGCGTGTGCAGAATTGTATAGCTTTTGCGAAAGGCTCCTCTCGATTGTACCACGCCCGTTGCACGAAATAACCTCTCTATGATACATTGAAGCCAGGAAAAGCCGGGTTGCTCGCGCCACCAAAAGGAGACGTGCCTTGACCCCAGTAGAAGACCCTAATCTGCCTGGTCGGATTACGCCGGCAATTGAAGATTATCTGAAGGCTATCTACCTGCTTCAGCAGCAGGTTGGTGCGGTGACGACGACCTTGCTCGGCGAACAGCGTGGTTCGCGACCCGCATCGGTCACCGGTATGATTAAAAAGCTGGCTGAGATGAATCTGGTACAGCATACCCCGTACCAGGGCGTGATCCTGACTCCGGTCGGTGAGCGGATTGCGCTTGAAGTGATTCGGCATCATCGCCTGCTCGAACTCTATCTGGTGGAGGCCCTCGGTTATAGCTGGGACGAGGTTCATGAAGAGGCTGAGCGGCTGGAACATCATATCAGCGAGAAACTCGAAGCCCGGATCGCGGAGCGGTTGGGGTTTCCCGATTTCGATCCGCATGGTGATCCGATTCCGGGTATTGATGGTGTCTTGCCGACCACGCGCACGATCCGTCTGGCCGATCTGCCGCTCAATCGGCTTGCCCGGATCGTGCGGGTGCGCGATCAGGCGGCTGAACGGTTGCGATACCTGGCCGACCTTGGGCTAGTGCCTGGAGCATGGGTCACAGTGGTAGCGAGTGCGCCTTTCGATGGCCCACTGACGGTGCAGATCGGGACGAATGAGCCAACGCCGCTCGACCGTCGGTTAGCGCGCACGATTGAGGTTGAGGTGGAGTCAGAGGCTGCGTGATGTGGGCAAGGGGGTCGTTCTTCTTCGTTGTGCTTCCGAAGGTGCACCGCAGAGACACAGAGAGCATAGAGGGATGTAGCGCTGCAGCATGCTTTCCTCCTCCGGCGTGTTTCCGGTGGCAGGGTGGTAGGTTCCC
>NZ_DAOUBI010000112.1:0-10703 GCF_034432675.1 Chloroflexus sp.
GCGCACCAGCGGCCACGGCCAGCACCTGACGGTGGTGGCGAGGATGCCTCCACGCAGGCTGGAAGTCTGCGCCACGGGGAGCGCGTGCAGCCTGGCCTAACGCAGCGCGATATGTGGGTCATGCATAGCGCACTGCGCGGGAGAGTGTCGGGGGTGAGGGTGTTCAGGGCATCGCCAGGATATATCGTGCGAACGCACTCGCAGGTTCTGTCCGCCTTGACATCCTAAGAGATGCCGGGGTGATGAGAGCATCATCAGGGTAACCACCGCTCCAGCCGATACGCACTATCCCAGAACATCCACTCCAGGCGAGCCGAATAGATGAAGGCGTCCCGCATACGTTGTTGCTGCGTCGCCGATGCCTGTTCAGCGATGGTGTCGGTCAACGCAATTGCCTGCGTCACCACCTCATCAAACTCCTGGCCAGCATAGGTGTCAATCCACTTCTGGTAGGGATTGTTGGGAGCTGCGCGTCGATAGATGTCGTGTCCCACTTCGCGATAAATCCAGAAGCATGGCAACAGCGCTGCCATCCCCTCTTCGTAACTGCGACAGGCCGCGGTGGCCAGCAAGAAGTTGGTGTAGGTGAAACATGCCGGAGCCGGCTGCCGCGTTGGCGTCTCAATCCCAAATTCGCGAAAATAGGTGTGGTGGAGTGCGCGCTCAACCACCGCCACCCCTTCAGCAAAGCGCACAAACTGAATAATCGCCGCTTCATCAGGTGCCCGTCCGGCCATTATCGCCAGTGCGCGAGCAAAATCGGCCAGGTACAGCGCATCCTGCTGCATGTAGAAGGCGAATTTTTCACGTGGCAATACTCCCTGTGCCAGCTCCTCGTTGAACGGGTGATAGATAATGGCCTGATAGATGTCGGTAATTGATGACCAAAGGGTGTCGGTAAAGCGTGTCATACGTCCTCCCTGCGTCCAAAAGCCGGATACCGTATCCGCAGAGAACAGACGACTGAGAGGGGAAGCGAGAACGAACTCGGGAGACTGGCCGAACATCGTGCCCGGTTCCGATTTCCTACGCCGGTATTATCCGGATCAGGTTCAAGGGTTCCTCTCAGCCTCGCGTTTGCCGCAAAGCGCCCCTACGGAACACGTGCGAGTATAGTCGAGAACGGGCAGGCGTGTCAAGTGTTGTCTGTCCTGCGAAGGGGGAAGAAGGTGGCCGGGTGGCAGCGGAATAGACCTTATTTCGTAAAAGCTGTGCTGTCATGCACCCAGACTGTCGCTCTGGCGCCTGAACACTTACCAATCGCCAACGACAGTCTGCTCTGCTCCTGACACGTTGGCAGCGCGCAGCTCCGGTCGTACCATCACGGGCTGGATTGGTTGCCTTGCTCGCTCGTTATGCGCATGTCACAGCGTTTGGAGTGCGGCCGCCATGCTGCCGCAGTAGCCGTGCTCATGATACGGTGTGTGTCACGCTGTTGACTACCGGTCACGGGGATGCAGGATGTACTCGTTACGATCATGGAGTCGGTCAGGAATGAATGAGATAACCTCCTGGCCGATGTTTTGAAGCAGGTTCTACTACCGCACGTCACCCCGGGCTATAGGCTATCTCCTGCCTTTAGACCCACACCCTCAGTTTTGCGCGGGTCATGGCTACAAACGCCCGTGTCGCCGCGCAGCGGTAGGCATTGTGGCGGAAGAGCAATCCTACCGTGCGCCGTGGCGTTGGATCGACCAGGGGAATGCCAATCAGGTTGGGCTGACCGCTCAAGACCATCGCCGGTAGCACGGTCGCCAGCGTGAGTTGCTGCACAGCCGCCAGAATACTACCGATGGTATTCATCTCGATCTGAACCCGTGGCTGAATGCCGGCAACATGCGCACAACGATCCCAAAGCCGACGGGTGCAGAACGTGCTTGAGAGCAAAATCAGTGGCTGTTGATGAAGTGATTGTACCGGTAATTGGGGCAAATCAGCCCAGGGATGCTGCCTGGACACAACGACGACCAACTCTTCACTAAATAACTCCTCGCCGGTAACACCGGCCGTCTCTGGTGGCACGAAGCCGATCCCGATCTGAAGGTCACCATCGGCAAGTCGTTGCTCAATGTCGCGGGTCGCCAGTTCTTCAATCTGCAAGCTAATCGCCGGGTGAGTACTGGTAAAGGCGGCTACCAGATCGGGCATGAGATAGACGTTGACAGTTTGCACAACACCGATACGGAGCACCCCACGTTGCAGACCATTGAGTTCATCGATGGCAACCTGGGCTTCGTTCAGCTCTTGCAACGCACGTCGGGCGTGTGTGACCAGAATCTCGCCCGCCGCTGTCAGCCTGATGCGCCGACCGATGCGGTCGAACAAAACCGTCCCGATCTCTTCTTCAAGCAGTTTGATCTGTTGCGAGAGGGCCGGTTGAGAGATGTAGAGTTTCTCGGCAGCACGGGTAATGTGTCCTTCCTCAGCTACCGCCAGAAAGTAACGTAATTGCCGAAGTTCCATTGCTTGATAAGTCCAGCTTATGTTTAGGATAAGAATATCGTATTTTACTTATTATCATATCGTGCTTAGACTGAGCTTGCAACCAGAAAAGGGCCTACTCATACTGGAGGTGGGTTATGAGCGAAGCGATTCCCGGTTACACCTATGGCACAGCGCAGGTAGCACAATCGCCGGTTAGCCAGGAAGAATGGGAGCTTCTGAAGCAGACAGTGCTGTGGACAGCCGAAGACGAGCATTATCTGCGTATGGCGGGCGAGGTGCTCGGCGATCAGGTCGATGCAATCCTTGATCTCTGGTACGGCTTCGTCGCGTCGCACGCTCATCTGGTGTACTATTTCACCGGCCCTGACGGCCAACCAATTGCCGACTACCTGAGTCGAGTACGCCAGCGTTTCGGTCAATGGATACTCGATACCTGTCGACGCCCCTACGATCAGGACTGGCTCAACTATCAGATGGAGATTGCCCTCCGCCATTACCGCACAAAGAAGAATCAGACTGATGGCGTACAATCCGTCCCGATGATTCCGTTGCGCTACATGATAGCCTTCATCTACCCGATCACCGCTACCATCAGAGAGTTTCTTGCCCGCAAAGGGCATTCAGCGGCGGAGGTGGATCGGATGCATCAGGCGTGGTTTAAGTCTATCGTGTTACAGGTGACGTTGTGGAGTTATCCTTATGCCAGAGAGGGTGATTTCTGACCGCTCTGCAACGTCGTCTTGACAGCTCTTCGGTCAACACTTTATAATGGTGGTCAACCACCGCTTGGTGGAAACAAGTTCATCACACAGCGTGTATGAGGGAGCTCGGGGAGCCGGGCTGAGAGGATGGTCGTTATCCACCATCGACCTCGTGAACCTGCTCTGGGTAATGCCAGCGAAGGGAATACACGGTGGTTTATGTATTAAACGCCACCCCTTCGCGGGTGGCGTTTATCGTTGGAGGTTAGTATGACGCTGAAGGCACGGCTGCGCAGGTGGTTCCCCCGCTTGCAGGCTCCACCCACATGGGGGATCGATCCGGTTCCGGTTGAGCATCGGCGGTTGCGTTGGTTCGACATCTTTGTCTTGTGGTCAAGTCTCGGCGTTGGACTGTTGGTGTTAGAGGCGGGGGCGTTGTTGGTGCCTGGCTTAAGTCTGGCACAGGCATTGATCGCTATTCTCATCGGTACTGCTATCGGGTCGTTGTTGCTGGCGCTGGTTGGCGTGTTAGGGAGTGTGTACGGCGTGCCGACAATGGTGCTCTTGCGCCCTGTGCTCGGGCAGCATGGGTCGTATCTGGCGTCAATTTTCAATATCGTGCAACTGATCGGTTGGACTGCCTTCGAGCTGTGGGTGATCGGCCTGGCTGCGCATCACGTGGGGCAGGCGCTCTTTGGAGTGAGCAACTATTACGCCTGGGTAGCGGTGTTTACGGTCTGGTGTGTCTTGCTGGCGTTGGGCGGGCCACTGGTGGTGGTGCGCGAGTGGCTGGAGAAATTTGGGGTCTGGATCGTTTTTGGCGTGACCATCTGGATGACAATCTATCTGTTTACCCGCTACGATATTATCGCGCTCTTGAACCGTCCGGGAACCGGTGATCTGCCGTTTTGGTTGGGAGTCGATCTGGTAGCGGCCATGCCGATCTCCTGGATTCCGCTGGTGGCCGACTACAACCGCTTTGTGCGGCGTTCACGTGGCGGTTTCTGGGGAACGTATGCGGGTTTTTCGCTCACCAATATCTGGTTTTATGCGCTTGGTGCCCTCTTCGTGCTCACGGCGAATGTGTCTCAACCCACACCGGAAAACCTCATTACGGCAATTATGGCGATGACGGGAGGGGTGGTGGCGCTGGCGGTGATTCTGGTCGATGAAACGGACAATGCGTTTGCCGACATCTACTCGACGGCGGTGTCGGTGCAGAATATCTTTCCGCATCTCAATCAGCGCCTGGTGATTATCCTGGTTGGAGTTGTCGGGTTTCTCCTCGCCACATTGCTGACAATGAGTGAGTATTTCACCTTTTTGCTGCTGATCGGTTCACTCTTCGTGCCGCTTTTTGGGGTTGTGCTGGCCGACTATTTCGTGGTGCGACGCTTATTGGGGATGCACGGTGATACATTGGCCGATCAATCTGCGGGCTGGCAGTGGAGCGGAATGGTTTCGTGGCTGGTCGGTGTGGCGATCTATCAGGCTATCACTCAACTCCTACCACAACTTGGCGCAAGTATCCCAGCGTTCCTCATCACATTTGGGATGTATACAGCTTTACGGTTGGTACAACGGCAACGTCTGCTCCGTACCGCCGGTTAATAATTAATTGCGGGAAAGGAGTGACCGGTGAAGACGCGACTGATTGCTCAGGCAGTGGTGCTCATTGCCCTCGGTGTGGCGCTGGCTCCGTTTACCTCGTTTCCAATCGGTATCGCCAGAGTGAACCCGACTCAGCACTTCATTAATGTGATTGCTGCCGTGCTATTGGGGCCGTGGTGGGCGACCGGTATTGCCGGTGTGATCGCCATTCTGCGAATATCTCTCGGGGTGGGGACGATTCTGGCCTTTCCGGGTGGGATGATTGGTGCGCTGCTTGCCGGTTTGATCTTTCGAGCCACGCGTAACATCTATCTGGCTGCGCTTGGTGAGGTGATCGGTACCGGTATCATTGCTGCACTGGTGAGTGGTCTGTGGGTGGCACCAGTGTTCATGCAAACCTCGATGGCCCTTAATCTGTTGATTGCCTCATTCCTCAGCAGCACGGCACTTGGTTCGGCGATTGCACTTGTGGTGTTGAAGGTTCTTGAGCGTGCCGGTGTCGTGAAATTACCCGGCAAAAGGGTTGGTTACACACCTTGAGGCAGATCATCGTTCGTGATTTCAGCTATCGCTACCCACCAGCGACGCAGTGGATATTGCGTCGCCTGAACCTGTCGATTGATGCCGGTGAATACGTGCTGCTCTGCGGTGCCAGCGGCAGCGGAAAATCAACGTTGTGCCGGGCAATTACCGGGCTGATTCCGCACGTGTACGAAGGAAGCATCGAGGGGACAATTCTGATTGACGGTCTCGATACCCGTGAACAGTCGCCTGCCGATGTATGCACCCGGATCGGTCTGGTCTTTCAACATCCGCAGTGGCAACTCTTCAACAGTACGGTTACCCGCGAGATCGCCTTTGGCTTGGAGAGTCTGGGGTATACACCGGCAGAAATCCGGCAACGTATCGACGATGTCGCCGGTTGGCTCGGAGTCGAGCATTTATTTGCACGGCATCCACAACAGCTCTCCACCGGTGAGCAGCTTTTGGTAGCGCTGGCGAGCATTCTGGCGATGGGGTCGCGGATCATTGTGCTCGATGAACCGTTTGCCAATCTCGATGGCAGGCATGTGACGCAGGTGCAGGCTATCCTGCGCAGGCTTCATCAGCAAGGGGTGACGATCATCGTTGCCGAGCATCGGCTTGGGCTGGTGGCCGCTGATGCTAGCCGTATGATCGTGTTGCACGATGGTCAGGTTGTACTGGATGGGCCGCCGGTTCAGGTTCTGGCCACCGATATTCAGCAATTTCATCTCGAACCACCATTACCGGTACAGATTGGCCGCGCTCTCAACCTGAAGCCATTGCCGTTGACGGTAGAGGCTGTACTGGCGCAGGTCGATCATCAGCATCTTATGACCCTGTATCCACTTTCGCCCGACTCACCGCGTTCACCAAACGGATCGCCACTGCTTAGTGTGCGCGATCTCTCGTTCACCGTTGGTCAACGGCGGGTGCTAACCGGTGTTCATCTCGATCTTTACGCAGGTGAGGGAGTGGCAATTGTCGGGGCTAATGGCGCCGGCAAAACCTCGTTGATCAAACACTTCAATGGTCTCTACCGCCCCCAACAGGGACAAGTATGGGTCATCGGAAAGGACACCCGCATGACACCCGTATCGGTGCTGGCCCGGCACGTGGGGATGGTATTTCAAAACCCTGATGATCAGTTGTTTACGACCCGTGTTCGCGATGAAGTAGCGGTTGGCGCCCGCGTTATGGGTATCTATGATCCGGAGCAGGTAGCGTCCGTCTTGCGCACCTTTCGGCTTGAACATCTTGCCGGGCGCTCGCCCTTTACGTTGAGTGCCGGCGAAAAACGACGGCTGACACTGGCGGCGGCGCTGGTGACCAATCCGGCAATCCTGGTGCTCGACGAGCCAACAACTGGTCTCGACTGGTCGGCACGGCAGGCGTTAGCCCGGTATCTCCGGGAACAGGTGCAGCATGGCCGCACCGTAGTACTAGTGACGCACGATCTAGATTTTGCCGGCGCGATCACGTCACACTGGTTCGTCCTGGCCGATGGATGCCTGCTGGCCGAGGGGTCATCTCACGCGATATGTACGCAACCTGCAGTGGTACAGTCGGCTGACCTCCTGCTCCCTGACCGCTATCGGCTGGCGCTGGCGTTACAACAAGTGGCTACTGACGCGGGCGGTTGTCAGAACGAGGGAGAGGTGTAATGGCGTTCCACCTTGATCCACGCGCAAAAACGCTGATGGCTCTGCTGTGGACGGTGGTTCTGAGCACTGCCGAGCGCATTCCCATCCTTTTGATCGGGATGATGCCGGTATTGCTGATTGTATGGTTTAGCAACCAACAGCACGCATTCCTCCACTGGTTGCGCTTGATTGCACTGATGATTGGCGGCTGGATGATCATTGCCTTGTTGACACTCGACTGGCAAACCGCCTTGACCGTTGGTCTACGGATTCTGGCTCTATCGAGCATCTTTTTCGCATTTCTCCGCACCACTACACCGGAAGACCTGGGTGGCGCGTGGCAGCAGATGGGAGTGCCGTTCCCGCTTATCTTTCTGCTCACCGCCTCCCTCCAGTACGTCCAGGTGATGGAGCAGCGTATCCAACAGATCATTGCTGCGCAGCGGGCGCGGGGTATTCCACTTGAGCCGGGATGGCGGGCACTGCGGTATTATCCGGCGCTGCTGATTCCACTGCTCGTGCAAGCGCTGGTCTCCGCCGGACATCTGGCCGCAGCGATGGAAGCGCGCGGTTTCAGTCGAGCCGGTCGCAGTCAATTCCTCACATATCACTGGCGTCTTCGCGATTGGCTTGCTATTGGGATGACAGTTATGGCAGCCGGGTTCCTGTTCTGGTTGCGCCTTTGAAAAGATGTGGTATGTAGTACGGCAGTTGATGCGAGAGTGTTTCAACCAGGATGCGGGTTAACATTCGAGGGGCTTCATATCACAAAGCTGTGCCATCGTGATGTTACGGTGGTACAGACTCATGAACGTTCACAACGTGTCGGCACGATCGCACGGAAACGAAACGTGTCGTCTATCCGTGCGCTCGATTGCTACGCTCCGTGATGCGCGTATGGCGTCGTTTGGCGTGCGGAACCCATGTTTCCGCTCCCACTGCGATCGATGTCACCGGTCAATCTACTCACGGGTATGGCGTGCGTTCTGGTTACAATCATCTGGTCTGTCGATGATTGATGAAGGTGACTGCTAACTATCAGTTTTATGACACCTTACCCGAATAGTGGTGAGGTGTACAGGGAGGTTTCTGTGTTGTCACGAATGGTTTCTCGGCTTTTCCTGATCATGATCGTTTTGCTGCTGGCGGCGTGTGGTCAGCAAACGTCACAATCGCAGCCGCCAACTCTACCGTCGGCACAGGAAACAGTAACAGCAGGGCCAACCGCAGCGCCGCAACCAACGGCGGTGCCAGAGGCAACGGCGGTACCGGTATCTACCGCCGTACCGACAGCGATCTCATCATCGGGAGGCAAGCTCACTATTCTCTCCTGGCAGGCAATAACGACGCTCAACCCGCATCTGGCTACCGGCGTCAAAGATTTCAACGGCGCCACCGTGATTCTTGAACCACTGGCACGCTACAACGAGCGTGATGAACTGGTGCCGTTCCTGGCCGCCGAAATCCCAACCCTTGCCAACGGTGGCATTGCTGCCGACGGTACCAGCATCACCTGGAAGATCAAACCGGGGTTGAAATGGTCAGACGGAAGCGATTTCACGATTGACGATATTATCTTTACCTGGCGCTATTGTGTTGACGAAGCGACAGGCTGTACGAATAAGACCTCATTCGATCCGATTGCCGACATCACGCCAATCGATGACACAACGTTCACCATCACCTGGAAGGAACCGAACCCTAACCCTTACGTTACCTTTGTCGGATCGGCAGGCATGATTCTGCAACAGCGGCAATTTGCGAATTGTATCGGAGTGGCGGCAAACACAAGTGCCGAGTGCCAGGCGGCAAACTTGGCTCCGATTGGCACCAATGCCTGGAAATTGAAGGAATTCCGCCCCGGTGATACGGTTATTTACGAGCGGAACCCCTTCTACCGCGATGCCGATACCGTCTTCTTTGACGAGGTCGAGATCAAGGGTGGTGGTGATGCCGCCTCGGCGGCGCGTGCCGTCTGCACAACAGGGGAAGCCGATTTTGCCTTGAATATGCAGGTTCCCAAAGCGGTACTGGAGCCGATTATTGCCGGTGGCGCCTGTGATGTAGTGGCTGGTGGTTCAACCGGTGGTGTCGAGCGTATCGTGATCAACTTCACCAACCCCGATCCGGCCCTCGGCGACCGGCGCAGCGAGCCTGATCAGCCGCATCCCTTCCTGACCGATCCGGCGGTGCGTCGGGCAATTGCGCTGGCAATTGATCGCAAGGCAATTGCTGAACAGCTCTATGGGCCGACGGGTGCGTCGACTTGCAATCTGCTGGTGGTGCCGGCCCACATGAATTCACCCAATACAACCTGCGAGCGTAATGTTGCCGAGGCAAAACGGCTTTTGGACGAAGCTGGTTGGGTATATAAGGACGGAGTGCGAGAGAAAGATGGCGTAAAGCTGGTCGTTACCCTACAGACCAGCGTGAATAACCTGCGCCAGAGCACGCAAGCCATCATCAAAGCCAACCTGGCCGAGATCGGCATCCAGACCTACCTCAAGGCGATTGATCCGGCTGTCTTCTTCAGCGGCGATCCGGGCAACCCCGATACGCTCAACAAGTTCTACGCCGACCTGCAAATGTACACCTTCGGTCCCAGCTCCCCCGATCCCCAGTCATATCTGGAAGGCTGGATCTGCGCCGAGGTAACATCGGCGGCGAACCGCTGGAATGGCAACAACGTGAGCCGCTACTGCAACCCAGCCTACGATGCGCTGTTTGCACAGTTGAAGACCACCTTTGATCCGGCGCAGCGGGCGCAGTTGGCAATTCAAATGAACGATCTGCTCGTCAACGACGTGGTCGAGATACCGCTGATCAACCGCTACACACCGGTAGTCAAGCTCAAGAATCTGGACGGGCCGACCTTCAATACCTTTGACAGCAATCTCTGGAATATTGCTAGCTGGCGGCGCGTGCCGTAAGCCTGGGCAAGCGGGCAATAACGGACACTGGTGCGCGTTCCGCAACGCAAGGCGACACAGGGTGTGAATATCAACAGAAGACACCAGGTAGGGGCGGGTTCCAAACCCGCCCCTACGGCCATTCATGAGTTGACATAAAAAATAACACAACACTGTATCAGGACGCCCCGGCGCAGCTCGCCGTTCTCCCCTCTACCGCAGCACGGGAGAGGGATCGGGGGTGAGGGCGTTCCTCCGCTCCCAGCGGGGGCGGGCCGGGGTGGGGATGTTTCCCCCATGCCTGGCAAAGACAGACGAAATGGATGAGCCATAGGAATGACTACCGTCTCATACCAAATCTTACTCGACAATGTGCATTGTTCGGGGGCACTCCTCGTGCAGAAGCGTTACCGGGCATGCCATTGGCGAGTCGCTCGTGGCTTGTCGTCAGTAGGGGCGACGCATGCGTCGCCCCTACCGGCGTCCAGCGGTGCATCGTTCAGGTGTAGCAGCGGGGAAATAGGTGACTGTTATGGCCTATGCTGCCAGATGTCCTATCAGGACGCCTTAATCCATCGAAACTCCCCTTTCCCGTGCAAGCGGGCTATGCATTACCCACAACTACACTTATGGTGTCAACCACGTGCGTACCAGCGGGAATAATCGCCATGGGTGCTGTTTGGGCAACTGGCCCAGTGGCAGTGCGCCGCTCCAGTCGTACCGGCACGTGCTGGATGGATTGCCGTACCCGCTCGTTATGCGCGTGTCGCACGGTGTGAAGTGCGGCAGCCATGCTGCCGCGCCAGCCGTGCTCGCGATCACGTGGAGGTTGCAGCGGTTACCCCGCAGCTCTGCGCCCAGTGGGATCACGT
>NZ_DAOUBI010000113.1:0-16213 GCF_034432675.1 Chloroflexus sp.
CACAGATGTCCTTAGTCGGTGAGCAAGGTCAGCACCTGTGTCGAATGGCGTTCAACCGCCGGGCGGCTCCATAAGAGCGGATGATACGCACCCGCCCGCCAGGCTGCAATCATATCGGCGTAGTGCGGGCTGGCCGGATGGCCGCTTTGCCCGCCGGGAAGAATAGCACGCGAGTTATCCCAGTCGTTTAGATCAAAAATGAAGCGTACCGACACCCCATTGGTGATTTTCATGCCGGCATTATCGCGTGGCAGGTAGCAGTGGTTGACGGTATCGAGATCGCCACCTATTGGCCACGGCCCTCGATTGAAGAGCGGGGTAAGCGCCGGCACACTGCCCAGGGGATGGCGGAGGGTCAGGGTGTGTAAGCGGCCATACTGCCAGCGGTTGGGGTCATCGCCGAGCCGTTCGGTAAGTTCAGCCACGGTCCGCCCCAGTGCCGCCCGCAAGACACCGCCCCAACTGCGGCCCTGACCCAGCCATTCATCGGGCTGGTCGAGTGGCTGGCTAGCCATACGAGCCAGTACGGTTGGTAAGGCACATTCGAGATAGATGTTGGCCGGCAGAACGCTGAAAGACCCCAGTGCAGCCGGTGCCTGAAATAGATCGCTGATTTCCTGGTACACAATGCGCAGCAAGTGGTAGCGTAGCCCCTCATAGATCGCTCCACCGACGCTTTCGGGATGCAGGTGACCATCCCAGGTGACAAACAGATCGCGAACCCGCTGCTCCATGCCGGGTTCGAGCTGTAAGCGAGCGACCTGTTCGACCAGGACCTTGCCAGGCAACGAGACCACATCACCCTGGATTCGGGCAAAACTGCGCACGTCGTGTTGTTTGTGTTCATCAAGCAATGCCTGAATGCGCCGGGCGCGATAGGGATTGAGCCAGAGACCACGGATCGGAGCGCTGGTCGGGTAGCGCTCATCGATAATCCGGTGGTTGGCAGTGACCAGAGCACCAGCCGGCGGATCGAGCTGGCTGGGCAATTCGACAAACGGAATGTAGCCTGCCCATTCGTACTCGCCGCTCCAGCCGGGTACTGGTAACGAACCATCGCTCTGCCGGCGAATCGGTAGACGCCCGGCCAGACAGTAGCCAATATGACCTTCGATGTCGGCATAGACTACATTCTGCGGAGGAACCTCCCAGTCCTGCAAGGCAGCCCGAAATTCATCCCAGTTCTGAGCGCGGTTGAGCCTGATCACAGCTCGCATGAGGGTTGGCGATGGATCAAGGGCGGTCCAGCGCAGTGCGAGCGCTTGGGTCGTGGTATCGGTGGTGGGTGGTTCCCCGCGCAACGCACCGGCCACCGGATCAATGATCGGGCCATGATGCGTGATCCGGACATCGATCACCGTGGGTTCAGGCTGACCCTTGACGTGAATCGTCTCGCGTACCACCTCGGCAGTCAGCCACTCGTCGCGCCAGCGATACCGCAGTGGATCGCCGGCATCAAACTGCTCGATAAAGAGATCCTGATTATCGACACGAGCGTTCGTGAAGCCCCAGGCAATGCGACGGTTGTGGCCAATAATCACGCCACAGGTAGCCGGAATCGTTACCCCCGCCACATGAAAATTACCGCCCTCCAGGTGAACCTGATACCAGAGGTTGGGGAGCGAAAGGTTGAGATGGGGATCATTCGCTAACAACGGGCGACCGCTCGTTGTACGTTGCCCGGAGACAACCCAGGCATTAGAACCCTGTGGCGTCTCATTTTCACCGGTGAAGAGGGCCGCGTCACTGGCCAACTGCAGCGCAGCCGCACCGAGGTCAGGGGTATAGTTGGCACTCGCTGGTACCGTCAATGGGCCATCCTCTGGATAACGAGGCCGTAACGCCATCGCTCGCTCTATTCCAACCAGAGCAACAATCTGCGCCTGCAGCAACTCTTGCATCCAGTTACTCGACAGCGTGAGGGCCATCATTTTCGGCCAGACCAGCAAATCGGTCAATTCCCACGGTTGGGGCTGAATGCCGAGGATGGTAAATTCGAGTGGTAAGCGGTTCCTGCTCTGATCGATACAGGCATTCACGCCGCACAGATAGGCGGTCATCAG
Organism: Chloroflexus sp.; assembly: GCF_034432675.1. Lineage (GTDB taxonomy): Bacteria > Chloroflexota > Chloroflexia > Chloroflexales > Chloroflexaceae > Chloroflexus. Next base: position 2,064 of record NZ_DAOUBI010000113.1, read on the forward strand.
GGTCGCCGTCTCGTCATCGAGCAGCGAGACTTCGCGCTGCACCAAGCGGCTAAAGCCCAGGGTGCGAATGAAACGGTCAGAACCGAGGGCTGCCGGCCCAACAATCTCTGCTAGGCGACCATGCCCGATCCGGCGGTGCAGCTCCATTTGCCAGAGACGATCCTGGGCGTGAACATAGCCAAGCGCACAGAAGAGGTCTTCGTTGTGTTCGGCGTAGATATGAGGAATACCCCAGCGGTCACGACGTACTTCAACCGCTGCGCGTAGGCCGGGTAGCCTGACACGACCGTTGGTACGGGGAAGAGGACGGCGTAACGCTGTGATCGCCCCAATACCGGCCAACGCCGCAAGTGCGCCGGCGGTAATGCCGATAGCCTTTCCGATACGGGTGGGGTTGAGCACCACGATTGACCTCCGTTTCAGATGAAAAAGCGATACATTTATCTCCGTTACTGCTACGAATTCCACACGGATTTGGGCTATGCAGTAATACTTATCTGAGACAGACATGAATGATGGTATATGCTACGCCATCATATCACATATGACGACATAGCCACCAGATGGTACCGAGCAGCACATTGAGCAGATCATGTGCATTTGTGAAAAGCTATACGATGACAATGAGGTCGGATCAACAACGACCGATGGGGAGAGGGTTCGGCATACGTCTGGTAGGGGGTATGCAGAACAATGACTTCTGCACGCCAGGAAGTTATCACATTCGCTCCAATCGTGACGATCCCACACAGCTTCCCCGTGACCAGTCGGGTGAACGGCATGACACGCGCTGGATCATGAGTACGGCTGGTGCAGCAGCATGGCTGCCGCACTCCAAACGCCGCGACACGTGCATGATGAGCAGGCCAGGCAACCAATCCAACGAGTGATGGTACTGGCGATGGTTGTCAGCACTCCTCGCTGCCATACCGGCAGACTGAAAGCAAGAGATACTATCGTGAGCGGAATATATGAGACACCTGACACTAGGGCGATTTTCTCATCTGGCAAACGTGGATCGGCCCTGCACCAGGCGCGGTTGACAGTGGTACAGGGATAGCGTATCTTTCCTAGTAATGGGCGATAAAACATAGCTAAAGTGACAAACCATGACCTTCGCTATCCCATCAGAATTGCATCACGATCTGTTGCGGGTTGAGCAGATTCTTCAAGAGCGGATGCGAGCGCGCTATAGCGTTATTGCAATGGTTAATCCACACGTAGTTACCGATGCAACAGATCGGTTACGGGCACTCGTTGTGCTGGCGGTTGCCCGGTTGGGAAACTACACCGACGCACAGGTAGTCCATGCGGCTGCCGCCGTTGAATTGATTGAAGCAGCAACCCGTGCGCATGACACCTTGATTGATGAACACGCCCGACGGACGGGTCACGGAGCGAACGGATCGTGGGATCATGGTGTCGTCCTGATGATAGGTGACTACCTCTTTGCCCTGGCTGCCGGCGAAATGGCACGCAGCCCTGATCCACGGATTATCAGTCTCTATTCACAGGCAGTCATGCAGGTTTGTGAAGGGCAGTTGATCACCATTACCAGCCTGACCCCGCCGGAGACAGCCCTGGCCACCTACTGGCAGCGCACTGAAGCGCTATCAGGGGCATTGCTGGCTGCGGCAGCCCAGGCCGGAATATTGTGTGGCGATCTCCCGGACACACTGCTTGAGCCGGCGACACGTTTTGGCATGCACCTGGGACTGGCACGGCGGCTGGCGACCGAAATTCGCGATCTGGAAGCGGATGGCACTCTGTTACAGGCGGGTAATATTCCGCTGGCACTCCTGTTTGCGGCCACTGAACCGCTGGCCCCAGAAGTACAAGCGGTATTTGATCATCCCACTCCAGCAACGATTGCCGCCGTCTTACCGCTGATTCGCAACCACGGGCTACCGAAAGCACGTGCCGCACTTATTGAACAACAAAACGCAGCCCGGCATGCGCTCCAACAGTTACCTGCCGGCAATACAACTGCCTGGTTGAACCAATTGATCGATGAGACTGGCATATAAGAGACCTGAATGCCTGTGTTATAATGCGACGGCTAAGCAAGCAATGCTGCTTTCAATTCGGCAGGAGAGTCTATGTACCGTTCACATACCTGTGGTGAGTTACGTCCGGCACACGCCGGTCAGGAGGTGACGCTGGCCGGCTGGGTTCATCGTCGGCGCGACCACGGCGATATCATCTTCATCGACCTGCGTGATCGCTATGGGATCACGCAGGTTGTTTTCAACAGCGCCCATCCAACCGCCCACGAGGTTGCCGAAACTGTTCGCTCGGAATATGTGCTCCAGGTTCGCGGGAAGGTACGGATTCGCCCTCCAGAGGCGGTGAATCCTGACCTGACTACTGGCGAGATCGAGCTGGAAGCGTCGGAAGCACAGGTGCTGAATCCGGCCCGCACACCACCCATTTATATTGCTAAAGAGGGTGGTGAAGACGAGTCGGTGCGATTGAAGTACCGGTATCTCGATCTACGGCGCGAACGGATGCAGCGCAACCTGATCTTACGCCATCGCGTCGTCAAATTCATTCGTGACTTCCTCGATGCGGAAGGTTTTCTTGAAATTGAGACACCAATCTTGATCAAATCAACCCCGGAAGGTGCACGTGACTACCTGGTGCCGTCGCGGTTGCATCCGGGCAAGTTCTACGCCCTGCCGCAAAGCCCACAGCAACTGAAGCAACTGTTGATGGTTGCCGGTTACGACAAATATTTTCAGATTGCCCGTTGTTTTCGTGACGAAGACCAGCGCGCCGACCGGCAACCGGAATTCACGCAGCTCGACATGGAGATGAGCTTCGTCGATCAAGACGATGTGCTTGATCTGATCGAGCGCATGTTCACCGCCCTCTGTCGCACCGTCGTCCCCCACAAACATCTGCCCACACCCTTTCGGCGGTTGTCGTATGCGGAAGCAATGGAGCGCTACGGCTCGGACAAACCAGACCTGCGCTACGGTTTGGAGCTGGTCAACCTGAGCGATCTGCTGATCGAGACACCATTCCAGGTCTTTCGCAATGTGTTGAACAGTGGTGGGCAGATCAAAGGTATTCGGGCACCGGGCTGTGCCCACTTCTCGCGCAAGCAGATTGATGAGTTGACCGATGTGGTGAGGGCTGGTGGCGCTAAAGGGTTGGCCTGGGCAGTATTACCGGCAGATGGTAGCGAGGTACGGTCGAGCTTTGCCAAAAACCTGGCACCCGGCGAGTTTGCTGCTATCGTCGAACGGATGCAGGCTGAAGCCGGCGATCTGCTCTTAATCGTCGCCGATCAACCGGCAGTCGTTGCCGCTTCGCTCGACAAACTGCGTCGCAACCTGGCCGAACGGCTGCAACTGGCCGATCCGAATACGCTCTGCTTCGCCTGGATCGTTGACTTCCCGCTGGTGGAATGGAATGAAGACGAGCAGCGTTGGGATGCCGTTCACCATCCATTTACGGCACCCAAAGATGAAGACATGCACCTGCTGGCAACCGATCCCGGCAAGGTACGGGCGAAGGCTTACGATCTCATCCTCAACGGCTACGAAGCTGGTGGCGGCAGCATCCGTATTCATCGCCGCGATGTTCAGCAACAGATCTTCGCGCTGCTGGGGATTAGTGAAGAGCAGGCCCAGGCGCAGTTTGGGCACATGCTTGAAGCGTTTGAATACGGTGCACCTCCCCATGGTGGCATTGCCCCCGGCATTGATCGCCTGGTGATGATTCTGGCCGATGAACCGACCATTCGCGAAGTGATGGCCTTCCCCAAAACCCAGCAAGCGGTTGATTTGATGACGAATGCACCATCGCCGGTGGATGAGCGGCAGTTGAAAGAGCTGCATATTAGGATCGTGATGCCAGAATAGGGTTGCATCCACAAGGAAGCTGCATATAACAAATTCTTCACGTCAGCGCAAAAGCACGTCGCAAGCGAGTGCGCAGTTGCATCCACAAGGAAGCTGCATATAACAAATTCTTCATCAAATTAGTACCTTTGACCTGACGACAAAATCACCATAAACCGGCTATACTATAGGATGCACGACGTCTATGCCGCCGCCGCGCCTCAAGGCGCGGCGTTGCGTTCGCCGGAGCGGTTATGCCTAAGCGCATTTTAGTTGTTGATGATGATCCGAATATTCGCCGGCTGGTATCACTCGCTCTCACTGAGGACACACCGTATGAGGTAAGTGATGTATCCTCGGCGGAAGCAGCTCTCCTCCACATCTCCCGGCAACCGGTCGATCTGTTGTTGACCGACGTGAAGATGCCAGGTATGAGCGGGATCGAACTCATTCAGCGGGTACGCCAGCTTGATCCAGCTACAGCGGTAGTTGTCTTTACCATTAGCCCAGATGATTTGTCACCGCAACTGAAAGCAGAGTTGCAAATCGACTATGTTTTGCCTAAACCGGCCACCGCCGAACAATTACGGCTGGCAGCAACGACCCTTCTCGATCCGATCAAGCCAGCTGCGGCAAGCCGTTCCGAAGCCCCGACGGGGGAGACTTCCGGTGGCAGTCGCTTCAGTCAACGACTGGCGATGCTCCGTTCCCGGCAACCGGCGCAGTCAGCATCAGCCGGATCATCGAACGTGGCAATGCGCCTCACGCCGCATCAGAGTGGCCGTAGCGGACGTAGTTATTCCGAAGCGCAACTTGAGCGTATGCGCCAATCGCTGAAAGACCTGGCCCTGGCGCCGGATGTCCAATGTGCGATTCTGGCCGATATGAGTGGGCTGGTTCTCAGCCACTGGAGTCGCCGACGTGATATTAACGTGACGGTTGTTGCCGCACTGGCAGCCGGTAACACGCTGGCCCTGGCCGAGATTGGCCGCCATCTGGGGCAACAGCGGCCTGGTCATCTGGTGATTCACGAAGGGCAGGATCAAAATATCATTATGGCTTCTGTTGCTGATCTGATTCTGCTGCTGGCCATTGGTGCCAACGCTTCGCTCGGTTGGGCGCGGATTGCTGCCCTACGTGCCTGTGAAGAGATGGCCCGTATCGCTCACAGTGAATAGCAGACGGTGCTGTTTGACACTGAGCACACCCTTTGCTATACTACGCAAGGCAAAGGGCGGTGCAACCGCTCTGTTTTCATGTTGTCTCGACGCTAGGATAGCGTCGCCCCAAGGAGAAGAAGACCGTGTATGCAATTATTCGTGACCGAGGCATGCAATACCGTGTCGAGCCGGGCCAAGTCCTGACCATCGACCTGATCAGCGCCGAACCGGGTAGCCAGATCGAGCTGGGGGAGGTGCTTTTGGTGGGCGACGCGGAACAGGTCAAGGTCGGCTCGCCGCTGGTCGAAGGTGCTGTGGTGCGGGCAGAAGTATTGGGAGAGCAGAAGGGCGACAAGATCGTTGTCTTCCGCTACCGCAACAAGACCCGCTATCGCCGGCGCACCGGTCATCGCCAGCGCTACACTAAAATTCGGATTAGCGAGATCGTCGCCTGAGAGGAGCTTGAACGATGGCCCACAAAAAAGGTGTAGGTAGCTCGCGTAACGGACGCGATAGCAATCCAAAAATGCGCGGTGTCAAGCGCTTTGGCGGCGAATATGTTCGCGCCGGAAACATTATCGTCCGCCAGTGTGGCACCAAAGTTAAGCCGGGTGAGAATGTTGGGGTAGGTCGTGACTGGACTCTGTACGCGCTTGTTGATGGCGTCGTGCAGTTCGGCCACTATTCACGCACCCAGAAGATGGTGAGCGTGATCCCAGTTACTGCCGCAGAAACTGCTCATTAGAGAGGACGTGTCGTGAAACAGGGTATTCATCCCAAGTATTACACTGATGGCATTGTGTGCGCAACCTGTGGGACGGTCTGGAAGATTGGTTCCACCCGCCCCAATCTGCGAGTTGAGATTTGCGCCAATTGCCATCCGTTCTACACCGGCGAGCAGCGGATTGTCGATACTGCCGGCCAGGTTGACCGCTTTATGCGGCGGTTGAATGTGGCGCAAGAACGCCAGAATGAGCGTGAGAGCCGGCGGGCAGCTCGTACTCAGCCGGAAAAGAAGAGCCTGCTTAAAGAGATTTATGGTGAAGATGCCGAGTAGGCTATCGGTTCGCTTGCGTTCGGTAAGGTCGGCTTTTCGCCGACCTTTTTCGTTCATGACTTTACTGCGAAAAACTTGTTCACTCACGAAGACACAAAGACGCTAAGACACACAAGAAGGGGAGACTTCGCGGTTCTGCGGCTTCGTGCCTTTATGAGCATAAACCCTTTTTGCCGGACTCATTCATCGTTTGCCCGTTGCTCGTCGGCGAAAAAATGGTGTACAAGCACAGGCGTCGTGGTTGAGTCGTTCGTTCAACCCAACACTCTCACCGTTCCCCTTTGCCACTACTGCACGCAACGTTGTCAGAGCAGCGCATGAAAGAAGCGACTTCCTGATCCATACCTGCTCTTGCTCAAAGATAGGAAGCTTCCCACACTGAAGTATCCCGCCGTTGATTGAGCGTCTCCGAGACTGAGAGTGGTTTTGACATCGTACCGTGATTCCTGTACTACCAGCTTTGTTATGAACCGGTACCACATTCACCCGACACTGAGCACATCGGGTAAGGAAGCATGGCTACCGTACTCCAGACAATACACACATGTATCACAACTCATGGAAGGCAGACAAGTCGGTGGTCGATCCATGGAGGTCCGACACAGCTTCTACGCCTGCACAGTTCACTCAAGAGGGGAAGCAGTATCAGCGCCGGTAGACTCTTTGGCCTGGACAGCCTGATCACCCATAACTTGCCAGCATCTGACGGGCGTGGTTGATCACTTCGTTGCGCAATTCTGCTGGCGCCAATACCTCAACGTCAGCACCCCAACTCAAGACCCAACTCAGAATCTCGCGAATACCGCCGACAGTGAGGTGAAGATCACAACCACCATCAGCGTTGTCGATGAGCTGCTGGCTATGGTGCCAGCGATTTTCGCGAATGCGTGGTGCAACCTGAGGGGTAAAACGCAGATGAATCGTGACCTCAGCTTCGCTCATAACGGCCCATGCCCGCGCCAGGTGATCGTATGGATCGAAGCCTTCAGGAATGTGGTAATGCTCGTCGAGTAACTCGGCGTATTCGATTCGCTCGACCTTGAAGGTACGCACATCATTACGGAGACGATCATACCCTATGACGTACAGACCCGGTGTCATGCGCACAACTTCAAGAAAATAAGGGGCAATATCGCGTTCAGTTGTAGGTCGGTTGGGCGCTCGATAGCGAATCCGCACCATACGCCGATCAGCCCACGCTCGTGTCAATCGTTCGAGAATTTCGACATAACGCGGACTGGGTGGCCGTTCGCGAACGAGGTTGGCAAGGCGAGCGATATGACCGGCAATCGTCTGATCGGGGAGACCGGCAGCCAGTTGATCGAGAGCCGAGACAATATGGGGATTGTGTTCGTCGCTGTGATGGCTCAGGAGGCGAGCAGCAAAGAACAGAGCAACGGCTTCGTTGAGGTTTAGACGGATCGTTGCCAGATAGGCGTTGCGGTCGATCCCATATTTACCGTTGTGCTGCCAGATCGGCGCACCACTCTCGCTCAGGATGTCAAGATCGCGATAGATGGTGCGCCGATTGACACCACATAGTCGAGCCAGATCAACCACACTCAGCCCATCGGGGGTGTTGTAGAGTTGATGTTCAATGCGACGGAGGCGAGCAGCTTTGCTCCGCACACGTTCATTGATTTCGGACATATCTACAATACAAATGAAGCGGCTATCATCCCAATTATGAGTAGCCCACCCCACACGGTGATCCAGAACAGATCACGGCGTACATCGGCATACTCACGACTGTGATCAGGCGGCTCAATCGAACGCACAACCGGGCGTCTTACCGGGCCAGGACGCTGATTTGAGCGACGACGATTGCTACGCGAAGATATCGACATACGACAAAGCTCCTTGATCTGGTTTAATATCTCTCTCGTATTATAACGGAAGTTGTGACGTTACCGGCAGCTTGCACATCCGCTCTTCTGAGGGTACTATACCCGATGTAGCGTCTCGTGACGATTGAGAATCCGTAACGCTCTGACAATAAACAACCATATGCGTATTGGTATTTTCGGTGGTGGACAACTGGCCCAAATGTTGATCCAGGCAGCAATTTCGCTGGGCATTGAGATCGTGATCTGCGAACGTGTTGCGGATAGTCCCGCTGCGCACTATACCCAACACGCAATCGTCGGCCCGTGGGAGGACGCGACGGTATTGACCACATTTGCCCATCAGTGCGATATTGTGACGTTGGAAAATGAGTTTATCGATGCCAGCCTGCTCGAACGGGTAGTCGCCCAGGGTATACCGGTCTGGCCGACACCGGCAACCGTAGCAGTGGTGCAGGATAAATTGTGGCAGAAAGAACGACTAGCCGCTGCTGGTCTAGCTATACCACTGTTTCGATCGGTTGCGACCCCGGATGAAGTCCTCACTGCGGCACAAGCGTTCGGCTGGCCGCTCATGCTCAAGACACGTCGTAACGGGTATGATGGCTATGGCAATGCGACGCTCCACACAGCAGAAGATGTCCTGCCGGCATGGGAGCGGCTTTCCCGTGGTGGTAGTCCATTGCTGGTGGAGGCGTGGGTGCCTTTTACGTGTGAACTGGCAGTGATGGTGGTGCGTGGGCGCGATGGCACCATCGTCTCCTATCCTGTGGTAGAGACGGTACAGCAAAACCACATTTGCCACATTGTCCGGGCACCAGCCCCGATTGAGGCAAAGCTGGCTGCACTAGCAACCGATCTGGCCGTAGCGGCTGTTCAGGCTGTTGATGGAGTTGGTATTTTTGGGGTTGAGTTGTTTGCCCTGGCCGATGGTCAGGTGCTGATCAATGAATTAGCGCCCCGTCCCCACAACTCTGGTCACTACACGATTGAAGCGTGCGTAACCTCGCAATTTGAGAACCACCTGCGCGCTGTTGCCGGATGGCCGTTGGGAGCAACCGCACTCCGCTCACCGGCAGCGGTGATGGTCAACCTGCTTGGCCGTCGTAATGGGCCGATCACCCCAACGGCGATCACCGCAGCGTTGGCCGTACCCGGTGCCCATATACACTTTTACGGAAAGCGCGAGGAGCGCATCGGACGTAAGATGGGGCACGTCACTGCGCTTGGGTCAACACTGGCCGAAGCGGAGGCCATTGCCCGTCAGGCTGCGGCGCTAGTGACGATGCCGGACGGGCATCAATGATTAATCGTTCTGGGCCAGATACAGCATTTCTCGCGGATAAGGAACGAGCGATGACAGATCATCCATTAGTAGGCATTATTATGGGCAGCGACAGCGACCTGCCAACCATGCAGGGCGCAATTGATGTCTGTCGCGAATTCGCCATCACCTACGAAGCACGGGTTGTCTCGGCCCATCGCACCCCGCTCGATATGGCCGAATATGGCATGACAGCCCACCAACGCGGTATTCGGGTGATCATTGCCGGTGCCGGTGGAGCGGCCCATTTACCCGGCATGATTGCGGCGCACTCACCTTTGCCCGTGATCGGGGTACCTGTCCCCAGCAAGGCCCTCAACGGTCTCGACTCGTTACTCTCGATTGTGCAGATGCCGGCGGGAGTGCCGGTAGCTACAGTCGCGATTGGGAACGGGCGCAACGCCGGTTTACTGGCCGTCCAGATTCTGGCGAGTGCCGATCCAGAACTCTTAGCGCGTGTACAGGCATACAAAGAGCGTATGGCCGCCGAGTCGCGGGCCAAGAACCGTATCTTTACTGAAATGTAATATGATGGCCTGTTGTTGTCATCGTGCGGCGTATCCGGTATGCTATAACCCAATTACGGGTATACCGAACGCTCGCAGGATGTTGCAGGTCATCATTCTGGTATATGAAAGGAACAGGCCGTCCTATGCGGAATCTGCTCGTTACCGGCGGAGCCGGCTTCATTGGCAGTAACTTTGTCCACTATACGCTTGGCAAATATGATGATTACCGGATTGTGGTGTACGACAAGCTGACATATGCCGGTAATCTGGCTAACCTGGCCCCGGTTGCCAATGATCCACGCTTTGCCTTTGTACAGGGCGATATTTGTGATATTGATGCAGTACGGCAGGCTGTACGTGCGTACAACATCGACACCATCGTCAACTTTGCTGCCGAAACGCACGTTGATCGGTCGATCATGGCCCCTGATGCCGTCGTGCGCACGAACGTCAACGGCACCTGGGCCTTACTCGAAGTGGCCCGCGAGTTCCAGCTTGAGCGATTTCACCAGATCAGTACCGACGAGGTGTACGGCGCTATCCCGGCACCGCGCCGGTCACGCGAGGGTGATCCGCTCGAACCGCGCAGCCCCTATTCGGCCAGCAAGGCTGGGGCTGAGCATCTGGTGTACGCCTACTACATCACCTATGGCGTACCAATGACGATTACACGCGGCTCGAACAATATTGGGCCGTACCACTACCCGGAAAAGGCGGTACCACTCTTCACCACCAACGCGATTGACAATCTGCCCCTGCCGATCTATGGCGATGGCCTGCAAGTGCGCGATTATCAATACGTCCTCGACCATTGCGAAGCGATTGATCTCGTGCTGCACAAGGGTCAGATTGGGGAAGTGTACAATGTGGGCACCGAGGTCGAAACGCCCAATATCGAAATGGCCCGCAAGATTCTCGATATTCTCGGCAAGCCGTACAGTCTTATTCAACACGTCACCGACCGCGCCGGTCATGATCGGCGCTATGCGCTCGATTGCTCCAAATTACGCGCATTAGGCTGGCGTTCACGCCATACCTTCGACGAAGCGCTTGAAAAGACGGTACGCTGGTTTGTTGAGAACGAAGCCTGGTGGCGACCGATTAAATCAGGGGAGTATCTGGAATACTACCGCCGCCAGTATGTCGAACGGGGGTAGCGTACCGGTGGTGAGGTTACAGCCAATCCTAGGGGCGACTGATTGGCCGCCCCTGCATTATTGAGCAGATTTGCATCAAACCTGGAATCCGTCAGCCGATCTCACCTCTACCAGATAGCCGTCGGCGGTACGCCGGAAACGAACATGGCGCGGCGCCGGCGGCAATTGCCAGCGGGCCAGTTCTCGATCAACACAGGCCATAATCTCGCCCCATAGCCCCGCTTCCCCCCGATAGTAGCGGAGCAACAGCGCACACAGCTCAGCACTGGCCGGCCAGATTAGTGTGTCCACGGTTCAGTTCCTCGCTTGCCGTGTCGATGCTGGTACGACTGCACAACATGCGCGCAAATCTGTTGAGGGTCATCGCAGATCAGTAACCGATCAATATCAGTTTGGGCAATCGTGCCATGGGCAAGCAGAGTATTGCGTGCCCAATCAAGCATCCCCTGCCAGAAATCGGAGCCATACAGAATAACCGGAAAGTCGTGAATTTTTCCGGTTTGAATGAGCGTTAACGCTTCAAACAACTCGTCAAGGGTACCAAAACCACCGGGAAAGATCACAAATGCTTGAGCATACTTAACAAACATGATTTTGCGAATGAAGAAATAGCGAAAACGCACTTCGAGATCAACAAAAGGATTGGCACCGGTTTCAAATGGCAATTCAATCGTACACCCAACCGAGCGGCCACCCCCGGCACGCGCGCCCTTATTCGCCGCTTCCATCAGACCGGGGCCACCACCGGTAATGATCGTAAACCCGGCCTGGGCCAGCAGGCGGGCCGTTTCGGCAGCCGCAGCGTAGATTGGCGATGCCGGTGGAATGCGGGCCGAGCCAAAGATCGAGACGGCAGGCCCCAGGCCGGCCATATTCTCGAAACCCTCAACAAATTCACCCATAATGCGCAAAACCCGCCAGGTATCCGTATGGGTAAAATCGTGAACCTGCCGGTAGGGATCGGTGTGCAACAATCGTTCGTCTTCTGTCTGTCGTGACATGGTGTGGTATACTCCGCAAATTGATGGGCAACACTGCCTATAAAATACTACAATTTCAGGAGGAGTGATGACTCGCCCAAGCGATGGTGGCCGCATCGAGGTGATTTGCGGCTGTATGTACAGCGGGAAGACCGAGGAACTCATTCGGCGAATGCGTCAGGTACGAATTGCCCGCCAGTCGTACCGCATCTTCACACCGCGTATGGATACGCGCTATGCCGAGGGGCAGGTGGCGAGCCATAGCGGGAGCCGGCTCGAGGCAATCACAGTGGCGACCATGAAGGACATTCTGGCCCATGCCCAGGATGCCCAGGTTGTGGCCATTGATGAATTGCACCTCTTTGATGATGATCCGGCCGAAATGGTACGTGGGTGTCAATGGCTGGCCAACCGCGGTGTGCGAGTGATTGTAGCCGGCCTTGATCTGAATTATCGCGCCGAACCATTTCCGGCTATGATGCATCTGCTGGCACTCGCTGAACAGGTAGACAAGCTGTACGCCATTTGTGTGAAGTGTGGCGCCTACGCAACCCGGTCGCAACGATTAATTGACGGCAAACCGGCACCCGCCGATGCGCCCACCATTGTGGTGGGAGGGCTTGACATGTACGAAGCGCGTTGCCGGACCTGTTACGAGCCGGCGGTATAAGTTGTAGCAATGGGGCGAACATCAGCCCGCCCCATTACCAGGTACATTGGAGACGTAGATCAATCAGCTCAAACCGAGCTTACGCTTAAGCTCAGCCAACTCGCTATCTACCTCGGTCTCCTTCTCCAGATTACGGAAGCGTGCTTCAAGCGAGTCCCCTTCCAGTTTCGCCATTGCTTCGGCGCGGGCCAGGCGGTCATCCACCTTTTCTTCAAGCTGATCGAGCTTATCCAGGGCACTGACCCGGCCAATCGAAGCCGCCGTGCGCTGAAGTGCCTCTTGGGTCTGAGCACGGTTCTTCTTGGCGATAATCAACTCTTTGCGTGCCTTAACTTCGGCGATCCGGGTTTCGAGGTCAATCAATGCCTGCTGGAGGGCTTCCACCTGCTCTTCCTGAGCCTTTTCCTGAGCACGGTATTGCTCAGCCAGTTTCTGCGCCTGCACCTTACGCGCCAGTGCGGCTTTAGCTAACGCTTCGTCACCGGCACGCAACGCACGCTCAGCCTTAATTTGCCACTGCTCGGCCTCACCTTCTGCAGCAATACGCCGCTGTTCGAGGCGGGTTTCATCAGCCATTGCCTGGGCAACCCCCGTTCGCGCCTCGTATAGCTCGTTCGTTAACTGGCGCAGGTACTCGTTCGCCATCTTCTCCGGATCCTCCGCTTTGTCGAGCATGGCGTTAATGTTGGCACTGATCAGATCTTTAATTCGACCGAGAATGGACATGGACGCTCCTCCTTTAGTTGCGATATGAAACAGACCCTGGCTGTAGAGATACGTATCCGGAGATGAGATGCTGTCTGCATTGTAGCACGCCGATCCCGCTTCTACAACCCTACGATCTGTACGAGTCAAAAGGCAGATAAGTTGCAACGTGCTACCGATTGGCTGGAGGCCATGAGGGAGAGATACAGCATAGCTTCCGCACACCAAACCGGCGAGAGGGGTCAAATCCTGAATAACCCAAGTTGCTACCTTATATCACCACGGAGACACGGAGGACGCAGAGGATGGGTATACCACGGATTGCTCCTGTGAGGCGTGACATAGCCCGTCTACAAGAACTGGCTGCTGCCCACATCGTGCATGCGGTTACGCCATCCGGTGTTGCGTGCAACATCGTACTGTTCAGCCTGGCAGTCAGCCTCCATCACGAGCGATGGCTTCGACTAAACCGGATTTGATATGACTGGTTCAGGCCATCCGCACGCAAATGCAGCGCAAGGATGATAGGGAGCAAGCGGGATGCGCTGGCGCTACTCTTAGTGATGCGACACGCCCCCACCCCAGCCTGACCCCGCTGGGGGCGGCTATGCATTACCCGCATGTCACGCTGCGTTAGGCCAGGATGTAAGCACTCCCCGTGACACGGGCTGCCAGCCCACGTGCCGGCATCCTCGCCATAGCCAGCAGATGCTGGCCGTGACCGCTGGTGCGAACACATCTACGCGCAGGTAGCGCATGCATGCCGGAACAACTCGCTGATCGGCACGAGCACATCCAGCATCCCCGTGACCAGAATGGGGAACGGCAGACCACGCGCCGGATCGTGTGTACGGCTGGCGCGGCAGCATGGCTGCCGCACTCCAAACTACGCGACA
>NZ_DAOUBI010000114.1:0-21353 GCF_034432675.1 Chloroflexus sp.
GACACAGAGGATGGGGAGAAACCAGGTTGCTGCCGTGAGACGCAACGTCGCACGTCCATGGGAACTGGCTGCTCACCACGTTGCTGGTGCGATTACGCCATACGGTGTTACGGGCAATGTCGTGCTGGTCATCCTGGTAGTCAGTCTCCGTAGCCTGTCACAGTATAGGTGGCAACTTGAGTTATGATAGAGACGTCGCATTGCAACGTCTCTATCGTTCTCTTACTATGCTGGTCTGGTAGTAGTGGTTCCTGTGGCGTAGAATTTACACGGTAATCGCCCGTCCGCGATGAATCCGCCCGGCGTAACGGGTATCGGCTTCAGACGGGAGTGGTGCAGTGACCAGCAAGACTGCCTCGATAAAACGTTCCAATTCTTGTTGGCGCTCGTGCGGATCGCGCGGCTCTTCGGCACGAGCACGTCGGGTCAGATCAACTTGATTAATCAGAATGCGCTGAGCAGTTCGTTCACTCTCGACACCAATCGTAGCCGTAAAAGCGTGGAGGGTTGTTTTGATGAAGTTAGCCAGAGCAAATTGCTCGGTAGTTGAGGTAGCCGTAGTTTCGGGAGTGACCAGCGCGAGACTGGCACCATCACTCAGGGCAATCTTGCGCGCTACCCGGAAATGGTGGGTGAGCTGATGTTCGCACAACTCGGCAAATTCAGCCTCACTCAGCACTGTGCTCCAGTCGCTATCTTTACGCCCGACTAGTGGTACTGTCGGAAGTGACCGGAAGGGAGTACAGATAACCGGCCCTGGGCGACCGTAGCGAGTGATAGCCTGGTCGATAGCGGCTTCGATCTGATCACCGGCCACAATAGTCATCAGCCGACCGGCCTCGACGTGATCGTGGAGCAGACGACGCATCGTCTCTGCCCCGGTTTCTGTCTCAACAATCATCACTACCTGGCGTGCCCCGTAACGTTCGAGGTACGCACGGGCAAGTAGGTTAAGGTGTTCAGTCAGATGTTCACCTATCAGATAGACCGTGCTTCCAACCAGCTCCGCCAGCCGTTCGGGTGAGGGCAAGCCGAAGAGTTCTCCGCCGGTAGGGGTGCGTTCGTAACGTAGCCCTCCTGACGGGTGGAATGTCTCACCACTGACATTGCGGTCGGCAAGATAATAGACGGTGGCCATTGCAACATCAAACTCGGTCGGCATCCGTTGCAGGTAGAGCATCCCCATGATGCCGTCACGAACCTTGCGGGCTTCGCGATCAATCTGGGCTCGGGTGAAGAAGGGATCGGGCGGGTTTGGCAGGTTTGCAAAGATGTCGGCAGGCAACACATAGCCACCATTATGCAAACGAGCCAGCAATTTAGCGGCAATTGAACGGTTCAGCAACGCACTGCTTGATGATGCCGCCGGATCGCCTTCGCTGCGAAAACGTCGTGCCAGTTCACGCAACGCGGTAGGTGCTGCGGGATTCTGCTCTAGTGCGGCCACATCATTGGATAAGAGCAGTTCAACCAGTTCGTGCATAGATCGCTCATCGGTGCGTGCAGCCGCGATAAGAGCAGCGTGAAGCTCATTCAGCCGCTTGTTCTCCAAAATCAGCCGCGCCCGACGGGCAAAGAGGCCGGGACGTTCACCGGTACCGCGCAAGCGATCACCTTCGACCGGACCCGGCGCGATGGCATTAATTTGTATCTCTGGGCCAAGGAAGCGTGCAAAGACTTCAGCCATTGCCCGCTGACCAGCCTTCGAGACAGCGTAATCGGCACGGTTGGGGTAAGGAATGGCCGCATCTTTTTCACCGCCAAAGTATGATGAAACGTTAAGGATATAACCGCTACCCTGTTTTTTCATCAACGGTGCCAGTTTGCGCATCAACGAGTAGTTGCTGATCAGATTGGCGAAGAGGGTATGACGCCATCCCTCAACCGGCATATCGATCACCATCTCTTCGACACCGGCGATCCCGGCGTTGTTGATCAGATAATCGACGGTGCCAAAAGCTGACAGGGTACGTTCAACAAGATCCGCAAGCTGCGCTTCGCTACTCACATCGCAGCCCGGTGCAATGTGGACGCGATCCTCGACATCGGTATAACCCACTTCAGCCAGCTCAGATTGAATCATCGCCTGCATCTGCTCGAGCTTATGCCGATCACGGGCTGCCAGCATCACGCGCGCGCCACTCAAAGCCAGGAGGCGCCCGATCTGACCACCAATACCGGCGCTGCCACCGGTAATCAAGGCAACCTTACCCAAATGTAACCCGATCAGACTTTCCGCCCATCCAACCGATGCACTACGTGCGCCGGTGGTGGCGCTAATGTTGGCAGGGATGTTGAGCGTAATCTCATTGATATGGCGTTGACTATGGAGCAATTGAGCTGTCCAGGCACAGGCAAATTCTAACCCTTCAAGGCTGCGGTTAGCGAAGCGCACAATCTGATTGGCCCATACCGGTGGCAGCACATGATCACCGGCGGCGCTGGTGCGCTGATAGTCAAGTTCAGCCTCGTGGCGCCACACGCGAATGAGCTGAGCGATAGCGGCACTTTGAATGCGTCCGTAAACATTTCCACCCTGATCGGCACCGTTCGAGAGAAAGATGACACGTGGTCCACGTGCACGTGCACCGGGGGTAAGACGTTGCGACTGCCAGTACCGGGCCAGACGACTGGCAATCACAATTGTCCCGGTGATTTCATCGGCCAGAAAATTCAGCACCCGCTCATCATCAACATCAATGACGCACTGTGCCGGTTCGCGACCGGTAGCAGGCAGAATAACCGCTGCATGGATCCCGCCGGTATTCTCACCGGCCCAATCAAAGACAGCGTCAATTGTTGCCGGATCGCGTGGATCGAGTGGCAAGGCAATAGGAGGCGTAAAGTCTGACCCGGCCAGCCGCCGACTCTCATTGACTGCTTGCTCGAACTGGGCCAGCGCCGCAGCCGAACGGAAGCCGATGATCACTTCACTCCCACAGGTACGCAACATACCGGTGAGTGCCATCACCTCTTCAATCTGGTCGCCGGCGCAGATAAGCGTCGTGCGGCCACTGGCATCGATCGTGCGCAGATCGGTACGGGCCAGCAGGCTGGTCTCACTACAGGCCGGCAACTCCATTCCGTGCGTAACCTCAATCGTTTCACCGGAAAGAGCGGCGGATTCGGCACTGGCCAGAAAGACAGCGGCGTCTGCCACATCACCGACGGATGGGAACCGCCGTTCGAGTGCGCCCTGGTCGTTGGCACGACACAATCGCATGGTGTTCAAAAAATGGTGCGCCGTGTCGCCTTCGGGCCGCCCCTTTAGCTGATCCATACGCTGGAACACTGTACGGATGCGATCACTCTCAATCGGGCCGGGAAAGATCGCATTGACGCGGATGCCACGTGCACCTAACTCACGCGCAGCAAGTTGAGATAGGGCATTCAGAGCAGCTTTAGGGGTTACATACGGAATTCGACCGTAGTACTCAGCACGTGAGAAGACGGTTGAGACATTGATGACCGCACTTCCTGCCGGCATATAAGGTGCCGCAATCCGCATCAGATGCCATTCCATACCGAGTAAATTGGCGATGCTGGCATGAAGCGTCTCCTCGGCACCAGGGCCTAATTCAGCTTCAGTGAGTGGAATCTCGGCCAGACGACGCTGGGCACCGGCACTCCCTGCATTATTGACCAGAATATCGATCTGGCCGTGACGGGCCACAATGGCTTCGATACCAGCACGTACCGCGACCGGATCACTCCCATCCATGACTTCGAGATCGATGCGCTTGGCCGGCACTCCTGCCTCTGCCTGCATTTGTTCGGCCAGTGCGGTCAACTTCACCCGATTCCGTCCACTAATAATGACCGTCGCTCCCTCTGCGAGAAAGCGACGTGTCAATTCACTGCCGATATTGCCGGCACCACCGGTAATTAACGCAATCTTTCCTGCCAGTCGTCCTGTTCCGCTCATGGACTCCCCCATCGCCATCGCTGTTCTGTTATGCAATTAGTTGAAGAATTATTGATACGTATAGTATACCATGATGTTGTTCCAAATTTCACGGATGGTTAAGAATGTATGACTGTTGATATGGCTTAAGTGGTTTTTTGACAACCGTGATAGCAAGCGGTTGCCAATGGCATGCGCGTGCATACTTCTGTGAGCATGGACATCGCTGCGACCGGCGTATTGGCCGTAGATGATATTACCGTTTCATACCTTTTTGTCATTACAAGTATTCGCTTAAGTTATCTTTTAACATTAAAGATAGTCTTAGCGCAGACAGTTCAGGAACGGACAGAAAATATAAGCAACCCAACGTCTACCTCATCAGGACGTCTCAATGCAAGCATTGACCTGAAAACGATGGCTTGGCACACAACCAACCGCTATTTGATTGAACGCAGCAATCAAGACGCCAAGAAAGAATCCAATTGGGACGAATGCCAAACTCGTACATATCGCGCCTGGCAACCGCAACCGACCCTGACCATGGTGGCTTTCTGATATGGGGCTGAACCCCGTCTCGATGGGCAAAAACGCTTTGAGCAACGTCGCGATTTGCTCGTTCAGGAGATAATGAGCAACGATACTTTCAAGTTGCTTCGTGCTACATTGGTACGTTGTCAATGACTGAATGGATATATCGAATCAGACAGAAGGGCTGAGGAAAGTTTTGTCAGTATATTGATTTCGATATTTTTACACTTTCTTACTTCTGATAGGTATAGCCTCGTACTCAAGCGTAACACACGCTAGACGTGCAACAAGAAGCTGATTTTATCATGCTTTACACCCGCAGAGATCATCACGAATAAGTGTAAATCCAATGAATAAACACAGACACTCATTCTGTTTCACCATATGCCATACGATTACGTTTATAATTACATCTTTGATTACCACTGTTTGCACAACAATTCGCATCGTTCAGGAGTCATGCCTGCGACACTGCCTGGGTTTGGTACCAGCAAGATTGCTTGTGAGTATTCGCCGGTCGGAGAGCATTGGTAACCGCGCCCGGCTAAGCGTGTGTTAAGCGTATCACAACGGCTTGAACTGTTCGGATAAGCCATATCAAGACTGTCGCTAAACGGTAACCCGCCTTGGGTAGAACTATCCCCGCCCAATCTACCAGTTGCGGCCGCTGCGGACAGCCAACACCCTGACCTAGCACGTGGAACATTGGTTACGGTGATAGTTTGTTCAATAGCGATGCTGCCAGTCGTGGGAGTAAGAGAGTGATCAGGTCAATTGCACCTATCCGCACAAGATGGTGCGTCAACGAGAGGTACGTATCACAGCCTTGCCATTGTGGTAAAGGCTGCACGACGTCTGAAGAACAATTAACGTTTTACTAACGTCACTACTATATCTCAATACTCGTGCTATGATACCGGCAACGCCTGTTTTGATCGGAGGTACGGCCATGATCCACTTTCCTTCCCCGGTTGCAATTCGTAACCTGCAACAATTGCGCCGCGAACCGCTGACGCTGCTGGAAGAGCTGGCTTCGCGCGGCGATGTGGTGCCATTTCGGGTTGGGCCACAGATGATGGTACTGGTGAATTACCCCGATCTCATTCGCGACGTATTAGTGACACAACACCGCTCCTTTGTTAAGGGTCGTGTGCTGGAACGGGCAAAGCGCCTGCTCGGTGAGGGATTGCTGACCAGTGAGGGAGAGTTACATCTGCGGCAGCGACGCCTGATGCAGCCGGCTTTTCACCGCCAGCGGATTGCCGCTTACGGCGATGCAATGGTCACGGTGGCCGAGGCGCACAGTGCGCACTGGCAAGATGGGCTGGTGCTCGATGTCAGCCGCGAATTCATGGCAATTACACTGCAAATTGTCGGAATAACCCTCTTTTCGGCTGATACGGAAGCCGATGCCGATGAGGTGTTTGCGGCAATGCATGATCTGGTTGCTATGTTCGATCTGGCGGTATTACCGTTTGCCGACTGGCTGTTTGCCTTGCCGTTACCACCTGTGCGCCGCTTTCAGACCGTGAAAGCCCGACTCGATACCATCATATACCGGCTGATTGCCCAGCGCCGCGCCAATCCGGTTGATCGTGGCGATCTGCTCTCGATGTTGCTGACCGCTGTGGATCACGAAGGTGATGGCTACCGGATGACCGATACGCAACTGCGTGATGAGCTGTTGACGATCTTTCTTGCCGGACACGAGACCACCGCAAACGCTTTGACCTGGGCGCTCTACTTGTTAGCGCAGTATCCATCTCTTGCCGCACATTTGACCGCCGAACTGGATACTGTGCTCGGTGGACGAAAACCGACTGTCGCCGATCTGCCGAAGCTGACCTATACCTCATGGTTTTTTGCCGAAGCCCTGCGTCTGTATCCTCCGGCGTGGCTCATCGGGCGGCGGGCAATTGCACCGGTGACACTCGGTGATGTGCGGGTTGCGCCTGATACCATCGTGCTGTTAAGTCCATGGCTGATGCACCACGATCCCCGTTTCTTCCCTGAACCGTACCATTGTGACCCTCTCCGCCACACGCCGGAAGCCCAGGCTCAGCGACCAAAATTTGCCTTCTTCCCCTTCGGTGGTGGGCCGCGCACCTGTATCGGAGAACCGTTTGCCTGGATGGAGGGTATTCTCGTGCTGGCAACGCTGGTGCAACGCTGGCAATTTCTGCCGGTCGCCGATCATCCGGTCGTCCTCCAGACCGGTATTACCCTCCGTCCACGGTACGGCATGCAATTACAGCTCAGAGAACGTCGAACAGTTTTGGGTGCAGCGTGATACAATATTTATGAACGATAAGCTTCTAAGTAGATGATTGCTACGCTATGAATCAGGAAACACTGACAGCTTACGAGGCGGTGTATGGGTATGCTGCCGTGATCAACGAGTCTGATCGCGGACGACTCTGGATGCGTGGTCGCGACCGCGCAGCACTGCTACACCGGCTCTCGACGAACCATATCGAGCGATTACAGCCCGGTCAAGGCACCCTGACCGTGCTCACCACGCCAATTGGGCGTATGATCGATCTGCTACGGGTATATGCCCTCCCTGACGCATTGTTGCTTGAAACCGGCGATAGTCATGGGCCGGCGATTTTGCGCCATTTGCGCAAGAATATCTTCTTCAACGATCAGGTGACGGTCGCCGACGCGAGTGCCGAACTGGGTCAGATTGGCGTATACGGGCCACAGGCTGGTCAGGTGATCCAGACGATTGGTTTGCCGGTTGATCTGCCGCTACACAGTATCGCAACCGGTGACTGGAATGGACATCAGGTGCTGGTAGCACGGTGTGAACCGTTGGGTGGCGATGGGTATACGCTCTATCCACCGGCTGCGCAAACAGCGACACTGCTTACTGCGCTAACCGATGCAGGGGCCGTTCCACTCGACAGTCATACGGCAGAAGTGGTACGCATCGAGCATGGCTACCCGCGCTTCAAACACGAAATTACGCTTGATTACATTCCACTCGAAGCCGATTTGTGGCGTGCGGTAAGTTTCCAGAAAGGGTGCTATGTCGGGCAAGAGATTATTGCCCGCATGGAAAGCCGGGGGCGGATCGCCAAGCTTTTGTGCGGCTTACGTCTGTCGGCTGCGCCCGCAGCAGTGCCAGCAGCGGTAAGGGTGGATGGTAAAGAGGCTGGCACCCTGACCAGTGCTGTCTACTCACCACGGTACGGCTGGATCGGACTGGCCTATCTGCGTCGTATCTATGCCGAAAGTGGTACTACCGTTACCCTCGCTCAACAACCGGCAACCGTGTGTCAACTACCATTCATGAGTGATACAACCCAGGACAATGCGGCATGACTCGTACAGCACGTCGGCGACAATTGATAGGTGATCTGCAACACCAGCGTGATGCATTGCGCCTGCAACAAGAGCGCGACCAGCAGATTCTCGCTGCACTCTATGCGATTGGTCTTGCCGCCCGTGATCGTCCGTCATTACGGGTTATTTTCGAGACAATTGTGCGCGAGCTGCACAAGGTTTTTGAGTTTGATGCCTGTTATCTGGCCTTTTGTGATGAGCGACCGGAGATTTTTAAGGCTGCACTGCTTTACGATGAGGGACAGATCGATTTTCTCGAAAATCGTGAGTATGGTTACCTGACCGGTTTGATTGTCCGCCAGCGTGAGCCAATACTCTTTCGCGATCTGTTGACCGAACGCGATGCCAGTTTACCGCCGGTACCGTTCGGCAATACCGCAAAGCTCTCGCGTTCGTGGATCGGTGTACCGCTGATGATTAGTGACGCAGTGGTTGGTGTCATCTCGCTGCAAAGCTATCAGCCTGGCCGCTACAACCACGAAACACTCGCTTTGTTGCAGCGGATTGCGAATGTCATTGCGCTGGCGCTGGAAAATGCGGTACTGGTTGAAGAGCAGGATCGGCTCAGTCGGGAATTAGCCACACAGTTAGCAGCGCGGCGCGAAGAATTGGCGGCTCTGAGCGAACTGGCGGCAACACTGGTCGATACGCGCTCTCTGCACGAAGTCCTGGATCAGGCCCTGGCCATTGCTATTTCAACGCTGCACTTCGACGCCGGTAATGTTCGGCTCCTTGACGAGACAGGTTCGATCCTGGTGTTATGCGCTCAGCGAGGGTTTGCCCAAGAATACATTGAACAGACTCGTCAAATCCCGCTCGAAATCAGCCCCTTGCGTGAAGTAGTCTTGAAACGACAGCCACGAATTATTGACCGTGACTGGCAGGCTCATTACGATCCAGCGACATTTCCTCTGCATCTCTTCCCGCCCTTCGAGTCGACGATTAATATGCCACTGGTTGTCGGGAGTCAGGTACTGGGGACATTGAGCCTGTTTGGTTTTTCCACCCGCGAACTAACCTCCTATGAGCTGAACCTGGCGCAGGCAGTGGCAAACCAGATTGCGATCCTGGTCGAACATAGCCGGCTTACCGAACAACGTGAACGTCGGATTGCCGAATTACGTGCACTGCGTGAGATCAGTCTGGCTGCCTCAACCGTACAGATGACACGCGAATTGCTTCAGCGAGCGGCATTGGGCTTGCAGAACTGTATCAATCTCGACGCTTTCACGATGGTAATCTACGATCCGGTTCGCCATCTGATTAGTGACGGGATTATCCTTGATGAAGGAGAGTTTTTCGATTTCTGGATCGGCCAACCTCCGCCGCCACGTTCACTCACCGCCCGGATTCTGCGTGAGCGGCAACCGATTTTTTTACGCGATCTGTCACACGAGATCAGCTCACTGCCCGACGTCGAGGGGGTAATTATCGGTGCTGAACGGATGGCGCGGTCGTGGATGGGGTGGCCCCTGCTCGACCGTGACGGTCAACCAATTGGTGTTGTCTCGGTACAGAGTTACCAGGTCAATGCCTTCACGCCCCGCGACATGGAGTTTCTCGGCAATGTTGCCGCCCAGTTATCGTTGCACGTCAAGAATGTGACGTTGCTGGCCCAACGTTCACGCCAGATTGCCGAGCTGCAAGCGATTAATCAGATTGGCAAGCTGGTAGCAGAATCCTACGACCTTGAGCGCATTTTGAACGAAACCCGGTGGGTCGTGGTTGATTTGACAACCGCATCGGTCTTTTACTTGCTGCTCTGCGATCCGGTCTCACGCCGGGTACAGTATGCAACATTTATTGAACACGACCGCCAGATATCCCATGATCTGGTTGGTAAACCACCGCCACCATCATCCCTTTCTGACTGGCTCCTCACCCATCGCCAGCCCCTACGCTTTGATGATTTTGCGGTTGAACGTAACAGGATCCGCGCAATGGGGATCAAACCGCACCAGATCGGCTCGATGCATCTGATGCGTTCGTGGGTTGGGGTGCCCGTTCTGTCTTACAATCAAACCGCTATCGGGGTACTGGTACTACAAGACGAACGTCCGTATCGTTATGATAATGATACGGTTGATGTGCTGGCTCAGATTGCCAACCTGATTAGCCTGGCCGTACAAAAAGTACAGTTGTTCGAAGAGCGAGAGCGTCAGGTACGCGAAAATGCACGTCTGTTCGAGGCTGCGCAAGCCCACGCAATTGCAGCCGAACGTCAGGCAGCCCGAATGGCATTGGTTAATCGCATTGCCGGCTTGCTGGCTGCTCACCTTAACCAGCAAGAGATTCTCGAAATTGCCACTCGTGAACTGGTGCAGCTCTTCTGGGCTGATCACACCGGCCTGGTGCTGTTTCAAGACGAAGACACTGGGGTTGTGGCAGCAGAATATCCACCAATCGGTATTGTCGGTTCTGTGATTGATCTCTGGCAGAATCCGCTGGTTGATGCCTTGCGCACCACTCGTCGTCCACAGGTCATTCTTGATATTGAGAGTGACCCACGGGCAGCAGTATCACGCGAGCATTGGCGTGAGATGGGGTTGCGCTCGCTGGTGATTGTGCCGTTGATCAGCCGTGATCGGGTGTTTGGCTCGATTTCGTTTGACAGCTTTGGCGAACCACGCTCCTATGCCGACGAGGAGCTGGAACTGATGATGACGGTAACAACCTCGGTGGCGACGGCTTATGAAAATGCATTGCTCTTCGCTGCCGAACAGGAGCAGCGCCGTACTGCGGAGACACTGCGCGAAGTTGCCCGCGTCTTGAGTTCAAGCTTCAACCCCCACGAAGTCTTACAGCTCGTGTTAGCAGAGCTGCGTAAGGTCATCAATTACGACACTTCCACCATTATGTTGCTCGATGGGCCGATCTTGCGGATTGCGGCTGCTAGTGGTTGGCCCGCTGATGAAGTACCGTTAGGGCGAACGCTACCGGTTGCCAATAGCGGCGCCGGCCAGGTCGTTCGCGAGCGACGCCCTATCTTACTGGTTGCACCACCTGATCGTACCATCTGGCCTCCCGGCGATATGGGTGAGCGTATTCTGACCTGGCTGGGGGTACCACTTATTGCCAAGGGTCGCGTGCTGGGCGTATTGAATATTGACTCATACCATCGCAATGCCTTCAACGAACGTGATCTGGAGGTTGCACTGACCTTTGCCAACCACGCAGCACTAGCAATTGAGAATGCGCAGCTCTACCAAGAATCAGTGGCACGGGTAGAACAAGAGATGGCGATTGCGCGCCAGATTCAGTTAAACCTCTTTCCACGGGAGTTGCCGGTGTGTCCTGGACTGCGTATCGCAGCCCGTTGTTTGCCGGCCCGTGAGACAGGTGGTGATTTCTACGATGTAATCGATCTTGGCTCACGGATTGGGGTCATTATCGGTGACGTGAGCGGGAAGTCGTTACCGGCGGCAATGCTGATGGCGGTTGCTCGTTCCACTGCCCGCTCTGAAGCACGCAATCATGAATTTCCACGTCTGGTGCTGGCCGCGACCAACCACTGGCTGGTCGATGATGTACCACGTTATACCTTTGTCGCCCTGGGATATGCGTTGATCGATCCGATCGCGCAACGCTTGATCCTGGCGAATGCCGGTCAGTTGTCACCGTTGCTTCGCCATGCTGATGGGCGCACGACCTTTCTAGAAACGGCCGGTGCGTTGCCACTCGGCATGCAGCGCAACGCCCGCTACAATCAGCTCGAACTCGATCTGGCTCCTGGTGATACACTGGTATTCTACACTGATGGTGTGGTTGAAGCCCAGAATCGTAAGCGTGAGTTGTTTGGCTTTGATCGCTTTGAGCGGTTGGTGCGTCGCTGGGGGAATCTGGAGCCGGCTGATCTGCTAGAGAAGCTGTTATCGGCCATTCATGAATTTACCGAAGAACGAGTCGCCCATGATGATATGACGCTGGTTGTTGTGCGAGTAAACCCGTAGGGTGTGTTGACGTTATCCACGTCTTCCCAAGCGTGTGGGTTCTGATTACACAGCGTCATTTCCGCTCAATACGATGGTGTGGCGTACTACACTACTATCCTGGAACGGAGTTGAATGGTGCTGAGCGTTGTTGAGCCGGCAGCATTATGGCTGTTTGTGCTCGCCATTCCTCTGCTTGGTGTGATCTGGTTGGGTCATACCGATCTCCACCGCCGTCTTGGGCGTTTGCGATTATGGTTGCTGGTGGTGGTGCGTTTTCTGATCCTGGCAGCACTCGTGTTGGCCATGGCCGGCCTTCAAATCGGTCGACCGGTGTATGCTACAGCCACCGTCTTTCTCCTTGATATCAGCGACTCGGTGGCTCCTGCCCAACGCACCGCAGCGCTCAACGTTATTGAGCAGGCGGCGGCTACCGCCGATCCCGACGACCGCATGGCTGTGATCATTTTTGGCGCCCGCGCCATGGTCGAGCGCGTGGCCGAACTACCCCGTCCGCTAAACCGGATCGATGCCCTGGTAGCCGGTTCACGCACCAATATTGAAGATGCCATCCAATTGGGACTGGCGATGTTGCCCGATGCGATGCATCGACGACTGGTATTGATCTCGGATGGCGGCGAAAATGTAGGTCAGGCGTTAACAGCCGCTCGTCTGGCGGCTGCTCGTGGCGTTCCTATCGAGGTCATCATCCTGTCGGCGGAGCGCGGCCCGGATGCGCTGATCACAGCCTTACAGGCACCGACTACGGCTAACATCAATCAGAATATTCCACTGACTGTTCAGATTGAAAGTGACGTCGCGGGTGCGACGACGGTGCAGTTGCTCGCTGATGGTCAGTTGCTGGCCGAACAGTCCGTGACGGTGATACCTGGTCGCAATCAGGTTGCCTTTGCTGTACCGGCGCGCGAGAGTGGGTTTCGCCGCTTTGAGGCACGACTGATTGCTCCCTTCGATACCCAGCCGGCCAATAATCGAGCGGTGGCGTTTACGTTTGTCAGTGGCCCACCGCACGTATTGTTGTTAACGGTGGCACCGGAACAGACACTTGCGCTGGCCGAAGCCTGGCGCGCCGGAGGGATTGAGGTGACGGTACAGACACCGATGCAAGCTCCGGCCAATCCACTCGATTTGCGCACTTTCGATGCGATTGCCCTGGTTGATACGCCGGCGAACACTGTTTCGCCGGTACTCCAACGCGCTCTGACAACCTACGTGCGTGATCTGGGTGGCGGACTGCTGGTCATTGGTGGCCCCCAATCGTTTGGCGCCGGTGGCTGGCGTCGTTCGCTAATCGAGCCGTTATTCCCGGTTTCGCTTGATCCACTGCCGCGTGAAGAACGATTCGACTTGGCGCTGACGCTAGTCATTGACCGCAGCGGGAGTATGAGCGAGATTGTGGACGGCTTGCGTACCCAACTCGATCTGGCCCGTGAAGCGGCATTTCAGGCGAGTTTTGGCTTATCGCGTCAGGATCAGCTCTCAATTATCGCCTTCGATAGCGTTGCCGATGTGATTTTACCGTTGCAACCACTCCCCGATCTGACGACAATTGAAGATGCGCTGAGTCGATTGTTTGCTGGCGGAGGCACGAATATTCGTAGCGGAATGGCACTGGCAGCCGAGACTATCACCACGGCTGATGCCCGGATTCGACACGTAATCCTCTTGACCGATGGTGTCTCTGAGACTGAATATGTCGATCTGGTTACCAACCTGCGCACACAAGGGGTTACGGTCAGCACGGTGGCGATTGGTCTCAATACCGACCGTGCGCTTGAGCGGGTTGCGCAGATCGGCGGCGGTAAATACTACGTTGTTCGTCAGGCCGAAGCTCTGCCACAGATTCTGCTGGAAGAGACTGTCCGGGTGGCGAATCGCGATCTGGTAGAAGAGCCTTTCACACCCGCACTTGCATTACCGACACCATGGCTGCGCAATTTCAGCGCTTTGCCACCACTGCAAGGGCGAAATGTCGTTGCCGAACGGCCAATCAGCCGGGTGCTCCTGGTCGCCGATGATGGCTCGCCGCTCCTGGCAACGGCTCAGATCGGTGTTGGACGGGTGCTAGCTTGGGCAAGTGATATGACAGGACGCTGGGCGACTGCATGGTTATCCTGGTCAGAATTTCCACGTTTTGCCGCCGGATTGGCGTCTGAAGTACTTCCACTCAATAGTGATGATTATCTATCGCTCAGCGCAACGGTAACTGCTGATCGAGTTGAAATTGACCTTCAGGCCCGTGATCGTAGTGGACTGCCTGTTGAATTGGGCGAGATTCGCAGTCGCATCAGTGGACTGGCCGATGAAATCGTACTGGATTTTGTGCAGATCGCGCCTGGACGGTATCGTGCGATCACAACCATCGATCAGATAGGAGCCTATTTGGTACAGGTTAGTGCAACTGACCGCAGCGGGATGCCGCTTGGCACAGTTTCCACTGGCCTGATGGTAAACTATTCACCGGAGTATGGGCAGTTTACAGCGAATCCCGGCTTGCTGGTCGAACTTGCAGCATTGACCGGTGGTCAGGTTAATCCGCCACCAGACCTGCTCTTTGCCCCAACAGAGCGTTCCGTGTATGAAATCCGGCCGGTAACTATGCCTCTACTCTGGCTGGCACTGGCATTACTGCCCGTAGACATTGCGCTACGCCGGCTCTTTGTCGCAGTACCCGATTGGCGCCCTGTCATCATCCGCCGACCACAGCGTAAACCACCAGTAGTGAAGCAGTCTTCGTCAGCGCCGACCAACACCTCTACTTTACCGCAAAGCGATGAAGAGCGAATTGCCGCACTATTGGCAGCAAAACGACGCCGTCGCCGGGATGAGTGATGCTATATGCTATACTGCCAGCAGGAATTGATGGTACAGTAACTGACGGAGGAGCCCATGTCAACTGAACAACCAACAGTCACTGTGCGGCCTGCCGTCTTATTTGCGGTTGCCAGCGATGAGGAACTTGAACGGCCGTACCGTGTTATTGTTCAGAACGACGACGTGACTCCTATGGATTTTGTCGTCATCGTATTGCGAGTCTTTTTCGGGCTTGATCTGGCCCGTGCCGAACAGGTAATGCTTACCGCTCATTATGAAGGGCGAGCGCTGGTAACGGTACTCCCGTTGCAAGAAGCGCAAGAGCGGGTCTACGAGGCTCATCATGCAGCCCGCGAGGCCGGCTATCCGTTAACCTTTTATCTTGAGCCTGATGAACAGTAACGTTTCCAACCAGGTACCTGTGGCTTGCATTCTGAAAGATGGAGTTTTGCTCAACTATGAATCTCCGGCTCCGTTTGTTTGCCATTGCCCTGATTTGCATGGCTTTCATTGCCGGGTGTACATCAACACCTCGTGCTACGATACCGTCTGAACCGGTCATCGCGGCTGAACCGACCCGGTTGGTGGTTTCCACCCCACTGCCCACACCCCTGCCGGTCTACGCCGACGGCACTGAAGTTGCTGGTGTACCGATTAGTGGGTTGACGGTTGCAGAGGCAGAAGCAGCACTGAGCAGTGCGCTGTCGGCGAGGGTAACACCACTGCGACTGGTTGCCGGTGCATATACGCAGACGATTGAGCCGACGGCTATTAATCTGCACGCCGACCCGGCTGCATTGCTGGCTGCGGCAGCGCCAGCGTTGGGGAGCGAAACATCGGTACGTGTACCACTCCAGCTTAGCTTCGATGAAACAGCCCTCCGTGAGCAGATGACGACGTTTGCTGCCGAGTCGGCTCTTTCACCCCAGGTCACAGTTATCACGGCAACTGACGTGTTGTCACGGAGCTTTGCCTACATTCCCGGCCGGGCGATTGATCTCGACCGCTCGCTGGAGATTGTGAGCGGCTTGCTACGCCGTGGACGGGCAACCGAACCGATTGCGCTGACCCTTTGGCCGACTACTGACCAGCCGCGTGCTTCGCTCGAACAACTCACCACCCAGCTTGAAGAGATGGTTGAAGCATGGGATGGTGTGGCTGGGGTTTATCTGTATGATCTCGCCACCGGCGCTGAAGTCGCTGTGAATGCACGCAGTGTCTTTCCCGGCGCCAGCACGATCAAGACGGCCATCATGCTCTATGCATACACGAAGCTCGAAACCTTTACCGAACGCCAGTGGCAACGCATGCGCCTCATGATCATCGAGAGTGACAACCTGGCGGCAAATGACATTCTGGCTGCCGGCGCCGGCGGTACTGGTACCGATCTGGCATTTCGCGGCGCGGAAGAGATGAGTGATATGCTGGCCGATCTTGGTCTGGAATATCTCTATCTCTACGTCCCTTACGAGTCGACCGATTACATCCGGCTGTACAAGGTTAAATATCGCTGTGGACCGAAAGACCCGGTCGGCGAACCGCCGTATACCGAGACCGGTTGCGCACTGCGGGCAACTCCTTACGCTATCGGGCAGATCTACCGCATGATTGACGAGTGTGCGCATGGTGAAGGTGTTCTGCTGAAGAAATTTGAACTACTCAATCCAGATCGATGTCAGGAGATGCTCGACTTGCTGGCTGAGAATGGCGACAATAGCCGGATGGTTGCCGGTCTGCCAGAGGGAGTACGGGTCGAGCACAAATCGGGATGGGTTGACAACACCCAGGCCGATGCCGGGATTGTACGCTCACCTGGTGGTGATTATGTGTTGGCCGTGTACGTCTACAAGCCACTGGAAGATCGGGCGGCCTGGCCCGACTCGCTGCTCGGCGAAGCAATTGCCGATTTCAGCCGTCTTGTGTACACTGCCTACAACCCAATTCAAATTGATCCGGCTTCACAGGGAGACACACCATGACCGGTCTACCTATCAAGCGCATGGTGCTCTACAAACACGGTGTTGGCTATTTTGAACGACAGGGCACCTTCAGCGGTGACACCTTAACACTCACCTTTCCCCTGACGGCAATGGACGACGTGTTGAAGAGTCTGGTTGTCATTGACCGCAGCGGCCAGGTGCGCAACATCGACTTTGCCACCCCTGAAGATCGCGCTGCGCTGTTGGCTCGCGGGAGCATTCAGCTCTCGAACGAACGGAGCCTGCTCGATTTGCTGCGCGATCTGCGTGGACGCACCGTGCGCTTGACATTGACCGGCAAACAGGGCGAGACGATCACCGGACAGGTGATCGGGATAGATGTCGAAGATGAAAAACCGCTGCGTCGAGCTATCGTAAGTCTCTACCTCGCGGAAGAGCGGGTAGTGCGTCCGTTTGCGCTCGATGATCTGTTACGAGTTGAACTTGTCGATGATAAGGCGTATCACGATCTGACCTTCTTTTTGCGCGCTGCCCAAAACGACGAGCGCAACCGCACGGTGACCGTACACCTGACACCGGGTGAACACGATCTCTTGATCGGTTACGTGGCGCCGGCACCGGCCTGGCGGGTCAGCTATCGTCTGCTCTGCGAGGATGGTGCCGATGGTGCGTCACGCTGCTTCCTCCAGGGTTGGGGGCTGTTCGATAATCAGCTTGAGGAAGATTTGGTCGATGTTGCGGTGACGCTGGTTGCCGGCCAGCCGGTTTCGTTCCGGTATCGTCTACACGAACCGCAGACGCCGGAACGCCCCTTACTGGGTGATACACCGCGTCCACAGCCGAAACCTATGTCCCGTATGCGGACGATGTCGGCGCAGGCACGCGATATGGCACCGGAAGCAGGGGAGACAATGACTCTGGCAGCACGTGCCCCCTCTCCTGTTCTTACCATTGAGACAGTAACCGACAGTGTGCGCCCGGTCGCTGTGGGTGAAGATCAGGGGGCGCTCTTCGCGTATCGGGTCATACAGCCGGTCAGTGTCGGGCGTGGACAATCGGCGATGGCGCCGATTGTCGGATCGCAGATCAGCGGAGCGCGAGAGCTGGTGTACAATCAGCGTCGGCTGGACAAACACCCCCTGGCCGCCATTCGGCTCAAGAACGAGACTGGCCTCACATTGGAACAAGGGCCGGTTACCGTGCTGATCAATGGTGAATACGCCGGTGAAGCGGTACTACCATTCACCCGTGCCGGTGCCGGATTCACCGTCTTCCACGCTGTTGAATTGGGGGTGACGGTACTGGAAACGACACACGAGACCTGCCATCTCCACGGGATTCGGCTTCACGATAGTGATATATTGATCGATGAATATATGCTCTTGTTCCGGCAATATACGATCATCAGCACGCTGCATACACCATCTATCGTGATCATCGAGCATCACCGCACTGCTCATACCGAACTGATAGACACACCACCGCCCCTCAGCGAAGAGGGTTTCATCGCACGTTGGGCAGTAAGTGTACCGGCCGCCGATCAAACGGTGTTCACAGTGTGCGAGCGACGGCTACTCTCACGCAGTCAGTCAATCAGCAGTCTCACCGGTGAACAGTTGCAACACTTCCTCCGCGACAAACTGCTCGACGAAGCGACCTTTCAGCAGCTTAGCGGAGTGCTCAGCCTCTACCGCCAGATTGACAAAGCGCACAGGATGATCGCCGAACACGAAGTCGAACAGCGACGTATCCTTGAGCGACAGCAACACCTGCGCCAGACCATTGAACCACTGCGTAGCACTGGTGAAGAGGGGGCATTGCGTCAGCGTTACGTCGCGACACTGGCACAGCTCGAAGATCAGTTTGAGCAGATCACCAGATCAATAGCCGAACAACAGACCACCATCGAAAAACTCACAGCGCAGATCGAACGTCGGTTACGGCGCCTCTCCGCACTAAAACGTACAGCGTAAACCCATGATGCGCGACTACCGGACATTCTTTGCCATCGTGCTTGCCAGCCTGGCCGGGTGGATTATTGCTGTAGCGGTCTACACCCAGATCGGCGACAATCGCAGCCCGGAACTCTTGCGCTGGCTGGCATTGGTCATTCTGATCACACCACTCAGTGGCTTGCTCGGATGGATTGCTATCCGGCGCCACGAGTGGCGTCTGGCCGCTGCGTGCTGTGGTGCGCTCTACTTTTTCACGCCCTTCGTGGCTGCCCGCATCGAAACCATCCTCACCCCCGATGCAGCGCGCCAAACGGTAGGGCCACACACGGTCTATTTTGTCAGTGTGCTGGCATTACACCTGCTCGGCGGGCTGGTGCTGGCCTGGTGGCGGGGAAGGTGAGGATGTAGTCGAGACAGTAATCACCGCTGCATTAACGGCACAAAGACCTGATGCCATAAAGGGACTGCTATCGGCTCACTAACCAGTCCTGTTGCATCGCGCATACGGACGAAGAGCTGGCGGGTTTCGCCAGCCTCCCATCGCCAGCGGATTTCCGGTACCAGCGGTAGCCAGGCTGCTGTAGTGAAGTCGGGGATGGTACTCAGTTGTACCTCCAGTGGTGTATCTTGATCATGGGAATCGAAGCGCAATCGTACCGTGTCAGTTTCGAGCCACTCAGTCTGGATGCCGGCACGTGGTGGTAGATTGAGCGTTACTGTCTGTGATACAACAGTCGTATTTCCAGCTCGATCAACATAGGACACCTCTACCACATGATCGCCTTCAACTGACGGTAGACTCCAGCGATAGCTGTCGTAATACGGTAACGGGTCGCTCTGCTCACCGTTAATGCTCAGCGTCACCGCAACAATGCCACCGTTGTCGTCCATAGCATTGGTGTCAATGCGGATTGTGGGTTCATTGACCACGACCGGATCGGTGGACAGAACTGGTGCTGTAGCAAGGGCAGTAATTTCGGCTGGGGATATGGGATTGACAAAGATCGCCAGGTCGTCAATTGCGACGCCGGCAGCGGGACTACCAGCGCTAAAGCGTCCAATATACAGCAGCGCACCGGGCAGGTACGGTAAGACGGTGTTGTTTCGCTCAGCAACCAACACGCCATCGATGTAGAGGGCTTTGTGACCATGCGCCGCATCCCAGGTCACCGCGAAGTGATGCCAGCCGGTACTCAACGTATCCGGTACGCTCAGCAGATCTTCACCGCTGGTGACGTCACCCACCGTCCAGAACGTCCACTGCGCACGACCATCGCCCCCAAGCCGATCCCGGCGCAGAGCCAGGGTTCCAGTATAGATAGGTGCCCCTTCCGGTTCGGCACTCGTCGCAAACAGATAGTGGCGGTTGAGGCTATTGCCGGGGAACGTGGCCGGTATCTCAACCCATAAACTTATGGTTCCTCGTTCGAGATCGAGATTGCCGGTCGTGGGTAAGGCAACGATGGCGTTGTCGCTCACCATTGCCTGACCGAAGCGACCGCCGGTAAAGCGTGGATTGCCACTGAGGTATGGTATACCCTGACCAACAGTCTGGAGCGCGTGACCATCGAAACTCACGGCAAGGCGGAGATAGTCGGGCGGTGCGACACGCATCGTACCCATTGGTGGCGTGGTATCAGACACTGGTGGTGTGTAATCAGGCGGTGTGAAATCGTAAGTGCCGACTAGATCGGGATGCCAGAGCCAGGTACTGGCTGCACAACCGGCGTAGGCCGGACAGGGATCGGAACCGGAGCCAAACCAGCCATACGGATCAACCTGTCTGCGAATACCCCCTTCCCACCGCCGGACTTCAAAGTGCAGATGCGGAGTTCCGCTCACCCCACTGGCACCGCTCACGCCAATCTGCTGACCGGTTGTAACGTGCACACCATTGCTCTCGTTGAAAATGGGCGCAAATGCACTCAAATGCCAGTAGACGGTTTCGTAGCCGTTGGGGTGAACAATAACAACTCCCAGACCCCGTGACTCGCGAAACGCATACGCTGTGCCACTTGCAGCAGCAAGGATCGGAGTGGAGAACGGTGCATCCGGGAAAACATAATCATGACCATCGTGGCTATTGTATTGCACGTTTCGCCGGCCAAGATAGTCAACCATTTCATTGTTACCATCGCCCCCGGTATCAACCATTGGGTAAAGATGATCGAAGTAGGCAAGATGGTTGACCCGCGTACCCATTGGCCATGGTGCCTGTAACCAACCGGTCATATCGGTTGTTACCACGACAGGCGGCGCGAGCTGACCGTCGAAATAGGTGCGAAGTGCCGCTGCGGTTGCTTTCACTGTTGCCAGCCATGTCACCGAATCACGGCCCTGAGCCAAAAATCGCTTCATGGCAATCCACTCAGCCGGCTCATCAAGAGAGATGGTGAGGGTCAACCCATCTTGTAATCGAATGGTTGGCGGTTGCTGATACGGTCCCAGTCCAGCCCGTAATTCCCGGTTAACCCACACGATCTGTTCGGCGAAACCGGTAGGGCCGTGCAGGCCGAAGGGGTGACTCAAGGCGGTTGATGGCGGAGCAGGATCGCTGATGAGACCGGCTGTTGCTTCAAGCAGGGCCAGGGTGAGGAATGGACTGACGCCGAAGTAAATGCTCTGCTCTTCGATAATCTGGGCCGCAGGTTTCCCGTCAACATCAAGTTCCTTTAAGGGACCAGGCTGCCGGGCGAGAAACTCAGCCACGCTCCATCCACCGGTTGGCTGGGCGTGTACCGGATTGGCGATAACAACGAAGCTCACGATGAGCAGCCAGGAGGCGAAGCGATGCATAAGTGACCGTATGCAGCAATGGTTCAATGTTGTACCTATACTACCATAACGTCATTGTGAGGCAAAGGTTTCCTGGATGACAAAGTGCTAAGGTTTGGATTAACTTACCGCCCCC
>NZ_DAOUBI010000115.1:0-25684 GCF_034432675.1 Chloroflexus sp.
TCATAGTAGATGTTCTTTGAAAACTCTCAGTCTGCCGGTATGGAAACGAGGATGGATGACGACCATCGCCAGTGCTATCACACGTTGGATTGGGTGCCTTATCCGCCTGGCGTGTGAGTGGCGCAGCATTTGGAGTGCGGTAGCCATGCTGCCGTACGCCAAATGCCGCAACACGCGCATAGCGAGTGGGCAAGGAACCATCCAGGGCGTAATGGCACAAGCGGAGCTACTCTCCGCCAACAGGACAGGATGAGGCAATGTATCATCACCAGGATGGAGAGAAAAACATTCTCCTCGCAACTAGCAGGATAACCGGTGCAACAGGCTCCTGGCAGCTCACATAGCAGGTGCAGAAGCATGGCCCCGCACGCCAGACTACACGACGTGTGCAGCACCAAAACACGCTCCCTTTGAAACCAGATCGATAGCCGGAGCTACGACAGGCACACCGCACCGGTCAAAAAAAGTACGAGGCACCTCCAGGTGGAGATGCCTCGCCAACGACGATAGAACTACACAGGAGACTACCGGCGCTCGATGAGGAGACGAATAGCCGTGCGTTCCTCGTCATCGATAGCAACATCAATAAACGACGGAATACAGACGATATCGATACCCTCCTCGCTCAGATATGCGCGAGCGATAGCAACGGCCTTAATGGCCTGATTAGTTGCGCCAGCGCCAATTGACTGTACCTCGGCCGAACCATTCTCGCGCATTACACCGGCAATTGCGCCGGCAACGGCACTCGGCCGCGAGCGAGTCGAGACCTTCAAGACCTCGGCACTGCGCTGACGAGCGGGGGTGGCGTTTCCTTCGCCAACAGCCCGCTCTAGCGGCTGGGCGTTGCTCATAGCTTCCTCCTGTTGGTGACGTGTACGGGTAGCTAGACGGCTCGTATCATCGGGCGGAGTTGCCAGGCTCATACCGGCGCAGCCTCCTCGTGTAAAAACCCTATAGCCGACGATTGAAAGCGTGCTGTAATTGTACCACACGTTATCGTGATGTGTAGACCAAAATATCACCAAATTTGGGAGTATCTGGCCAAACATCACCGTGCATAATCAACGGCGCGGGTTTCGCGGATAATCGTCACTTTGATCTGACCAGGATATTGCAGGCTCTCTTCGATCTTCTTAGCCACATTGCGAGCCAGATGAATACTGGCCAGATCGTCAATTTGCTCGGGTTGCACCATCACCCGCACCTCACGACCGGCCTGCACAGCAAACGCACGCTGGACGCCAGGGAATGATGTAGCAACAGTTTCGAGAGCTTCCAGCCGCTTGATGTACAGATCAAGCGTCTCGCGACGGGCACCAGGACGGGCACCAGAAATTGCATCAGCCGCAATTACCAGAAAGGCTTCGACAGTTTGTGGTTCTTCATCGTAGTGATGTGCGGCAATTGCGTGAACAATCGCTGCTGACCGGCCAAGACGCCGGGCAATTTCAGCACCAATCAGAGCGTGGGGGCCTTGAACCTCATAATCAACCGCTTTACCGATGTCATGCAACAACGCGGCGGTCTTTGCAATATTGACATTGGCTCCCAATTCAGCAGCCATGTGGGCTGCCAGTAAGGCACATTCTAACGAATGTTGTAACACATTTTGTCCATAACTGGTGCGATATTTCAAACGACCGAGCAGCTTAATCAGATCGGGGTGCAACCCCTGCACATTCGCTTCGTAGGCGACTCGTTCACCCTCTTCGCGCATAATCTGCTCAATCTCGAGTTGTGTCTTGTGAACCACCTCCTCAATCCGGGAAGGATGAATCCGGCCATCCTTCAATAACTTTAACAGTGCCACTCGTGCTACTTCCCGACGTACCGGATCGTGGCACGAGAGAGTCACCGCTTCAGGGGTATCATCAACAATAATATCAACACCGGTGATCTGCTCGAAGGCACGAATATTGCGTCCTTCACGACCAATGATGCGCCCTTTCAGTTCTTCACTCGGCAGGTTCACCGTTGAGACGGTCATTTCTGCAACGTAATCACTCGCGCAGCGCTGAATAGCCAGACCGATAATTTTACGGGCAATTTTATCGGCCTCCTCTTTCGTTTGCTGTTCGAGTTCACGGATGCGCCGGGCTGCATCTTCACGTGTTTCACGCTCAACTTCGGCCAGAATAATTGAGCGCGCTTCTTCACGCGATAACTGCGAAATTCGCTCTAGCTCTTGCGCCTGTTGGCGCTTTAACCGTTCAGCTTCTTGCGTCAACTGTTCAATCTGACGCTCGCGCTGCTGGATTAGACGCTCACGACGCTCGATCCCTTCTAATTTACGATCGATATTTTCCTCTTTACGTTGCAGACGTTCTTCCTGTTTTTGCAAGCTCTGGCGCGATTCACGTAACTCGGCTTCAGCTTCGTTTCGAATCCGTAACGCTTCATCTTTTGCTTGCAAGAGGATTTCTTTTTGCTGCGAACGCGCCTCTTCAATTAACAGGCGGGCTTCAGCAGCTTTACGTTGGACCAGTGAGCTGACGCCATTGTTCGCCCACCAGACACCTATGCCTGCACCGCCAGCCAGCCCTGCCAGCAGGGCGACGACGGCCCAGAGTAGCTCTGTCACGGTAGCCTCCTATGCAGTTGTTAATGTGCACGACGCCGGATGGAAGTATGACCGACGATATGCAGATAGATATTGTAACTGTGGATTTTCAATCCATACAGGTAACTTTCATCATACTGATCGATGTACCACCTGTCAAGACTCTTGCCAATAGTGAATAAGATAACATACTTCTCAAATGAGAAAACCGATGATTTTTACCAGACCTGTTGTGATGACAACTCTAGCCTGTTCCAAAGCGATGGAGCGATAGCGTTGCTGCACGCAGCATCAGGCTCTTGTAACACGGTGATCGCCACTGGTATTTGTCCGCCCTTGAACTAAGTCTTTACAGGGCTGCCAGGTTGTCATACGGAGCATCAGGCCACCTGTTTCTTCACATATTGCATGGTATCATGCAACAAACAGCAACACCCGGAGGGAGTGATGGAGCTACCGTTTCCCGGCATGGACCCATACCTCGAACAGCCGGCGCTGTGGCCGGATGTGCATGTGCGCCTGATTAGCGCGATGTGCGATGCCATTCAAGAACAGCTTGGGCCAGCCTATATTGCGCTCATCACGCCCTATATCGCGTTGGAAAGTATCGAGATTGCTCCCACCCGACGAGCGTTTGTGCCCGATATTGGCATGCTACGTGATGATCCTGCCGACACTGGCACTACCACGACAACCATCACCCCCGCGCCGCTCACGCTGCCGGTGCAGATGACGGTGCCCACCCGGTATGCCCGGATTGAAATTCGTGCCGTTGTTCAGCAGGCCCTGATCACCGCCATTGAGCTACTCTCACCCGCCAACAAACACCCCGGCCTCAATGGCGCCGATGCCTATGAAAAGAAACGGCAGGAACTCTTCGCCAGCAGTGTTCACCTGCTCGA
Organism: Chloroflexus sp.; assembly: GCF_034432675.1. Classification (GTDB taxonomy): domain Bacteria; phylum Chloroflexota; class Chloroflexia; order Chloroflexales; family Chloroflexaceae; genus Chloroflexus. Next base: position 3,466 of record NZ_DAOUBI010000115.1, read on the forward strand.
AATCGACCTTCTGCGCGGCGGCATCCGCCCGCAACTGGCCCGGCCCCTGCCGCCAACCGCCTACTGCGTCTTCCTCAGCCGAGCCTATCGCCGGCCACTGGTCGATGTCTGGCCGATTGCTCTCAGCGACCCGCTGCCGGTGTTGCCGGTGCCCCTCAGCTACCCTGACCCCGATGTCGCCCTTGACCTCGGCGCGGTCTTGCGTCAGGTCTACCGTCGTGCCCATTACGAACGGCTGATCGATTACCGCGCCGACCCGCCACCGCCACCCCTCGCCCCAGACGAGGCTGCCTGGCTGGATCAGCATCTGCGTGCGATGGGGTTGCGGTAAGGGTTAAGCGGCAGGTTGGAGTGTTTTACACCCTGCCCGTCCGGTGCAATGTGCGGTGGGTACAAAGGTTTACCTGCGAGCGCGAACGGTATCCACATCAGGTGAGTGATTCAACCTCTTTCCCAACGATGCCCACATTCAAGAGGCATCCCTGCGCTGCATTGCTGCCAGGCGTGCCACCTGCCGACTGCTCGATGGTCAGCGCAATGCGCAAGTGTTGGTTCGGTGCGTCCACATTCAGGGTGCGACGCCCCCATCCCAACCCCCGCTGGGGGCAGTTCGGATGGGGCGAGCCGGAGGCGCACGCTCCCAGGGGCGAGCCAGAGTCGAGCGCTCCCAGTGCTTGTGGCAAGTGGTTCAGCGCATAGAAGCAGCGTCAGAGAGACGTTGAATAGTTTGTCGTGGCTGCCGTATAAACCAGATTTGATATGAGAAGGAGAAGCGTCAGTTGAACACCCTGCTACCATCTGCTATAATCGGGATCAGGCATGGTTAGGAGACGGGTATGCCCTGGATGCACCATATTCAACCTGTCACAAGGTGAGGAAATACACATGCTTCGTTCATCATGGCGAGCCACGACGCTCCTAGTAGTATTAACACTCTGTATGCTTATATTAGCCACGTGTACCAACCGTGGCGTTTCACTAACAAATCCCTTGTACGTTCAGCAATTGACTACCGCTCCAGCCGACTACGCTGGCCGAGAAGTAACAGTTGATGGAGCCTATGTCTGGCGACCCGGCAATCCGTCGCTATCGGTACTGGCAGTCGGGGTGAGCACGTTGGATAACGGACTGGATGCTCAACCTATCGGCGAATCCATCTGGCTCGAAGGATTTCCGGCTGAAGTCACCGAGCATCTTCATCGTCCGGGCGATTCGGTTTATGGCTTCGTACGCGTGCGTGGTCGATTCGAGGCGAACGGTAACTATGGGCCGGGTGGTGCCTACCGCTATCTGTTGACCGTCAGCAGTGCCGAACCGATTGAGCGCATTCGGCGGGTTGAGCAGCGTCTTGCCGATCGACCACTGGGGCCGGATAAGGTGTCGTTCTTCGAGCTACTCCGCAATCCCGATCAGTATCAGGGTCAGCGGGTAACAACCCAGGCATACTACTTCTGGAATTCGGTCATTTATGTGCTGGCAGAAGGTATTTCGACCGAAGAAGACGGTTCCAGTCCGCAACCGGTCGGTGGAGCGATTTGGGTTGAGCAATTCCCACCCGATCAATCGGCGGCTTTGAATATTGGCCCCAATAACAGCTTTGTTTGGGGTCTGGTTGAAGTAACCGGTACGTTCCAGACCGGCGGTGGTTTTGGGCGCGATGGTGCTTACCAGAGTATCTTCTTCGTCGAGTCGGCTCGCCCGCTTACACCATAGCGGTTGGGTAGACTGCACCATCCATCTATCGGAAGGAAACGTGCGCCGGTGTTGTCAGCGGTCAGCCAGTGCGCCATTCACGTAATGAGGCAAGGCGTGTGTACTACTTCATCGAGCCAATGCGTGAAGAAGATATTCCTGCCGTGCAGGAGATTGAGCGGCAGAGTCAGATGGCACCATGGTCAGCCCTGATCTATCGCCGTGAGATTCGCAACCGTCAGTCGTGCCGGTATGTCGTAGCCCGGGCCGACACGCAGCTCCCCGATAGTACACCCTCTGCAACCGATTACCCTCTCCTGCTGCGGCTGTTGCAACGCATTGGCCTGGTTGCCTCCACATTTACCAATACTGCACCTATCGTTGGCTATGGCGGTATCTGGCTGAACGAAACCAGTGGTCACATTACAACGATTGCGGTCGCACCGGCCCATCGCCGGCGTGGAGTTGGTGAGCTGATCCTCAATGCGCTGATCGATGGTGCTTACGAATTACACGCTCAGTACCTCTCGCTTGAAGTGCGAGTCAGCAACCTGACCGCCCAGCGTCTCTACCTCAAATACGGCTTTCGTCCGGTAGGTCAACGGGCGAACTACTATGTTGACAATCACGAAGACGCTCTGGTGATGTGGACAGACCCCATCACAACGACGAGTTATAAAGAGCGTCTCCGTGAACTACGCCGGCAATTGCACGAACGACTACGTCAGCAGGTCGATCAGGTGGTGGTTGAGAGTCCAAGTAACGGCCCAACCGTCGGGTAGAGTGGACTCTGACGCAGATCGGCAGCCCGAACACGACCCTGGAAGATGGCATCGGCCAATTCACGGTGCAGGTGGGCCAGTCGTTCACGCCCTTGCAGTCGATCGCGAAACGCCGTGTGCCGCAGCAGCAACGCCGCTTCGTTACGTGGCGAGAGCTTGCCGGCATAGAGCCGGTGCGGTGCACGCGGAGCCAGCCCTAACTCATCGCACCGTTGCAATAACTCGCGATCACGATCAAGCCGATAGATCGGATTGACGGTGGCCTGATCGCGATAGATGTCACGATAGTAGCGCGGTGGGTACGATCCCAGCTGACTAAGCAGCACGTTGATCCGATGACGATGCCGTTCGTTTGGGATATGAAGGTAGTCCCACACCACAAAATCAACCCCAACCTCAGCACAAGCGTGCAATACCCGTCGTAGATTGAGGTTACTGTCGTTCACATAGGGCATCACCGGCAACAAGGCTACGCCAACCGGAATACCCGCTCGTTTCAGCTCGGCAAGCATCTCCAGGCGGAGTTGCGGTGACGGTGCCCGCCCTTCCAGGCGGGTTGCCAGATGCTGATCCAGGGTCAGCAATGTCGTTACCACCACCGCTAGACTACGCTCGTTCATCTTTTGTAACAGCGAGCGATCTTCCAGCACAAGCGGACTCTTGGTCATAATCAGACACGGCTGACCGTGTTCGGCAAAAAGCTGCAAGACCTGGCGGGTAATCCGGTAGGTCTGCTCAGCCGGTTGGTAGGGATCGCTCAAGGCGCTAATCGCAATCAGATCACCGCGATCAACCTTCGGCAAGGCCGCTGCTAGACGTTGCGGCAGATCAACCGGGATCGCAATCGTCTCGTTGAGTGGGCGTTCGTTGTACACCCAGCTATCGCAGTAGGGACAGCCCAATTCACAGCCGGTATAAATGCTCATCGTATAGGCCGAGAGAAAATACTCGTTGATGAGCGGTCGGCGTGCGCTTAGCGGTGGTACATTGGGCGCCAGTTCTCGTTGATAGTACGCCATACGAACCCAACTACGACAATTTCAGCGAACGCTGACGTCGAACCTCAGCCAGGGCTGCCAGTAGCTCGGCATGGATCAGACCATTGGTTGCGACCAGTCGATCACCTCCGAGCGGTCGCCACGGCTCACCCTGCCAGTCGGTGACGGTGGCCCCCGCTTCGAGGGCGATCAATCCACCCGCTCCGACATCCCATGGCTTCAACCCTAACTCCCAGTGTCCATCGGTGCGACCGGCAGCGACGGCGCAGAGATCGAGGGCCGCTGAGCCGGGCCGCCGAATATCCTGTACCAGCATCGCTAGATGGGTCAACTCGGCCAGATTATTATCGAGCTGCTCAAACCGGTCGTAGGGTAATCCACTACTCAACAAACTACGGGCTAGCGTGGATGTCTGTGAAACCCGCAGCCGTCGCCCATTGAGAAACGCACCCCGACCACGCTCGGCGTAGAACAGCTCGTTGCGCATTGGATCGTAGACGACGCCCAGCAACGGTTCGTTATAGGCGAGCAGGGCAATCGAGACACAAAAGATCGGCAGCCCGTGGAGAAAATTGAGCGTACCGTCGAGTGGATCGATCAGCCAGGTGTAGGGCGATGACATACTCACCCCACTCCCCTCCTCGGCGATAATCGCGTGATCGGGATAGCGAGCACGGATCGCGCCGACAATTAACGCTTCACTGGCCCGATCTACTTCGGTCACCACATCGGCGTACTGTTTCGGTTCGTAACTGACATCACGCTCGGCGCCGGCCCGGATCAGCGTGCCGGCCCGGTAGGCGAGATCGATAGCAAAATCAAGCATCACGGCAATCAATCCTGTGTATCAATGACGTATCAGTACCATTGTCATTGTAGCAGGGAGAACGCAATCCGCAAATCGGACAAAGTGCGTAGTGGCGAGTAGTGCGTGATGGCACCATACGGTCGCCGGCGCTGCTCGCTGCCGTACCGATGTACCGGGAGCAGGATGGGCTGTCTTTTGGCAAGTGTTCATGCGCTGTGCTATGAAAGAAGTTCTAGTCCAGATTTGATATGAGCGTGCCACCACCTAAAGGGCTTGTACTGAACACGATCCACTGCACGACCCGACCGCTTCATCATACGATGCGTTGCGACGCAACTACTATCTTGACAACGGCCTACCGCCGTCTTATAATATGACCACCTAGTCATATGACCAGGTGGTCACTTGAAAGAAAGGTACTCCAATGAGCATCCCAGACATTATCGGTCTTCTGCTCCTTCTCTACGGACTGACCTGTCTCTACATCAGCCTTGCCAAACCGGCGGCGATCTGGCGGCTCGGCAAAATTCAAGGCTTTGTCCAGCTCATTGGCGAGAAGGGAACTACTGCGCTCATTTTTGGATTAGGGGTTGGGACGGCAATTGCCGGGACGTACCTGCTCTGGCTGTAGGAGCGTAGCAATGCCGACAGAAACCTTCTTCAACCTCCCCGAAGAGAAACGGTCACGTCTGATCGATGTTCTCCTCGATGAGTTTGCCCAGAACGACTACGACAGCGTTTCGATTAATCGCATCACCGAGCGGGCCGGCATTGCCAAAGGCAGTTTTTATCAGTACTTCGCCGACAAGAAGGACTGCTACCTGTATCTGATTCAGCTCGGCATCGAGCAGAAAACCGCCTTTCTCCGCCAAACACCGCCGGCATCAACCACAGATATGTTTGCGTATCTCCGCTGGCTGCTCGATGTCGGTATTCAGTTCCAGTTTCACAACCCCCGCCTGGCGCAGATTGCATACAAGGCGCTGTACGACGATGTGCCACTACCGGCGGAAACGATGCAGGTGATCCGACACGGCAGCTTCGCCTACTTCAAACAACTGGTTGAACAGGGCATTGCCGATGGTTCACTTGATCCTGACCTCGACGCCGAGACAGCCGCGTTCGTGTTGAACGTTGTCTTCACCGAGCTGGGGAATCATCTGATCGAGCGGTTTGCGGTCAATCCGGCAGCGTTGTTGCGTGAGGGAGGCACCGTCTTGCTCCAACCGGCTATGCGTCGTGTCATCGAGCAGGTGATCGACATCCTGGAACGGGGCATGCGGCGACGATAACGCTGTGACCGCTCGCAACGGTATCAAGGAACAATCTTATGATTAACGTCCAGAATCTCTCTTTTACCTATCCCGGCACCAGCACGCCGGCGTTGCATGACATCACCTTTACCGTTGAGGCCGGTGAAATCTTCGGGTTTCTCGGCCCCAGTGGTGCCGGTAAATCCACCACGCAGAAGATTCTGATCCGCCTGTTGCGTGGCTTTCGTGGTCACGTCACGATCCTCGGTCGCGATCTGCGTGACTGGGACGACAACCTCTACGAGCAGGTAGGTGTCTGCTTCGAGCTGCCCAATCACTACGGCAAGCTCACAGCTATCGAGAATCTGCGCTACTTTGCGCGCCTGTATTCCAGGCCAACCCTGGCACCTGAGACCGTACTCGACATGGTTGGTCTGAGCGAGGACGGCCACCTGCTGGCTTCACAATATTCAAAGGGGATGAAGATCAGGCTCAACCTGGCCCGTGCGCTCTTGCATCAGCCCCAACTGCTCTTTCTTGATGAGCCTACTGCCGGTCTCGACCCGGTCAATGCACGGCGGATCAAAGACCTGATCAAGGCCCAGAAAGAAGCCGGACGCACCATCTTCCTCACCACCCACGACATGAACATCGCCGAAGAGCTGTGTGATCGGGTGGCATTCATCATCGACGGTCGGATCAAGCTCATCGACTCGCCACAGGAGCTGAAGTTGCAGTACGGTAAAAAACTGGTACGGGTGGAATATCTGGTCAACGGTCACCTGGACGCCTGCGAGTTTGCCCTCGATGGCCTGGCCGATAATCGGCAGTTCCACGATGTACTCCGTCTGCCAGTACAGACCATTCACACCCAGGAGGCTAGTCTTGAGCAGATATTTATTCAGGTGACTGGACGCAATCTGAATTGACCCGCCAATAGCGACGGTTCGGTACGACAGGCAGGCAATATCCCCATGACCAGCAGGGTAAATGGCATGGCACGCGCCTGATCGTAAACACGGCTGGTGCGGCAGCATGGCTGCCGCACTCTACGCCACGCGCTACGACAACCCGATCTGGGAACGGTATCCACGCTAGAACGAGAGGCCACTGTTTACGGAGTGGAAACACCGGTTCTACGCTACCACGCTCAGGGGTGGTAGGTGGATCGCAGGATCAAGGGTCACAAACGTTATAACACCGGATTTGATATTACACTGCGAGAATGCTATGAACCGTCTCTTACACACAACCTATTGGGATATTGTTCGCCAGTATCGCAACGGATTTTACTTCGTTACGGTGCTCATCGTCGCACTCCTGGTTGTTTTGTTACGTCAGCTCGATAGCATAGACTGGCGATTGTGGTGGCCGGCCATCCTGTTAGAAACGTTGGTGGTAAACAGCTTTTTCTTTATGGCCGGGCTAGTCTTGCTGGAGAAGGGGGAAGGCGTGCTGGAAGCCCAGGTTGTCACCCCGCTTCGCGACTGGGAGTATCTGCTGGCCAAGATTATCAGTCTATTCGTCCTTTCAGCCAGCGAGTCACTGGCCCTGATCCTGCTGGCGAGCGGCCCGGCCTTTAACTGGTTGTGGATGCTGATCGGCATCGGTTATTTTGTCGCTATGTATACGTTATACGGATTTTTTGTCGTGGCGCGTTACGATTCGATCTCTGAATTCATCCTGCCTTCTGCGCTATGGACGATGGGTTTTTCGATTCCGCTGTTACCCTATTTTGATCTCTGGCAACACTGGCTAATCTATCTGCACCCGCTTCAGGCACCCCTGATACTGGTGGAGGCAGCCTACAAGCCGCTACCGGCCTGGCAGTTGTGGTACGGTATTCTTTACGGTTTGGTCTGGATCAGTATCGGATTGGTCGTCGGGCGGCACACTTTTTACCGCTTTGTGGTGACCAAAGAGGGCAGTCGGCGGCGAAGCGTATCGTTAGCGAGGTCGTTATGAATATGTTGCAAACACTCCGTGCTCTTGGCCCAATCGATCTGCGCAGTGTCTGGCGCGATAAGATGCTCTCGTGGATGATCTTCCTGCCGATCCTGGGGGCGATCATTTTGCGGGTTGGATTACCACCGCTCGCCGTGCGTCTGCGCGCACAGGACACCTTCGACCTCGAACCGTGGTATCCGCTCTTCCTGAGCTATTTCTTTGTGGTGATGACACCAGCGATCTTCGGGATTATGATCGGTTTTCTGCTGCTCGACGAAAAGGATGACCAAACGCTGAAAGCGTTGCAGGTCACGCCACTCTCGCTCAGGAACTATCTCGCGTATCGTATTGCCATACCCGTTGTTCTGACCATCGCCATGATGTTCATTCTCTTTCCATTGTCAGCGCTTGACGACATCTCAATCCCGGCGACATTCCTCACGGCCATTGCGGCTGCGCCGATTGCACCGGCCCTGGCCCTCTTTATGGCAGCGCTGGCCCAGAACAAGGTGCAGGGTTTCGCGCTGATGAAGCTCACCGGTGTTGTGCTGATCATGCCGATTTTTGCCTTTATCGGTGATGGAGGCTGGGAAGTGATCTTTATGCTCATCCCAACCTACTGGCCGATGAAGAGCTATCTCTTGCTGAGTGACGGTCAGATCACCGCTGCCTGGCCCTACCTGATCGCCGCAGTTGTCTATCCGGCAATCATCATCTGGTTGTTCGGGAAACGCTTCAACCGGATAATGGTAGAATAGGCTGGGAGTCATCGGCTTGAACCAGCGCAGATGTCGTGGTTTGCAACCCGGCCTCTGCCCTGAGATGAACAATCGTATGCAGCATATCGGCGTCGTTATTGTTTCGTACAACACCGCTCCGCTGCTCCGGCGCTGCCTGGCAGCGCTGGAGCATTGCCATCTTCCGCTACAGATCGTCGTAGTTGATAACGGCTCGCACGACGAGAGCGTTGCCCTCGTTCGACGCAAATTCCCGCATGTCATCCTGCGCGAACGGCCAGAAAACCCCGGCTACGCGGCGGCCAGCAATGAAGGCATTGCACTGCTGCACCAACACAACGATGCCGTCCTTATCCTCAATCCAGACACCGAGGTCTTACCTGGTGCCATCGAGGCGCTGGCCGATTTTCTGGCCGCCCACCCGCGGGTCGGCCTGGTCGGGCCACGCCTGCTCAACCCCGATCACAGCCTGCAACGGGCAGCCTTTCGCTTTCCCGATCTGATCACCACGGCACTCGATCTCTTCCCACCGGGTGAGGTATTGCCCGGTCGGCTGTACGATTCCTGGTGGCACGGTCGCTATCCGCACGAATTGGGCGACTCCCCCTTCCCGATTGACTACCCGTTGGGTGCGTGTATGCTCGTCCGCAGCAGTACCATTGCTGAGGTCGGCGGGATGGATGAAGGCTACTTTATGTACTGTGAAGAGGTCGACTGGTGCCGGCGGATCAAACAGACCGGCTGGGCGATCTGGCAGGTACCGGCAGCGCGGGTCGTGCATGTTGGTGGCGCCGCTACCGGTCAATTCCGCTGGCGCATGCAGGTTGCGCTCTGGCGTGCCCGTCGGCGCTACATGCAGAAGTTTGCCTCGCCGATTACACAACGCGCCTACACTGCCCTAGTCACGGTTGGGATGCTTCGCCTCACCGGCAAAGCCTGGCGCGACTACCTGAGCGGGCGGATTGACCGTAATACCCTGCGTGGTCAACTCCTGGCCTACGGCACCATTCTGCGTGACAGCTCCAATTTTTCATCAATACCGGTTGCGAAGGTCGCAGGCTGATGCTATAGTAGCAACAAGAGCAGGATTGTCTGGCGGGACAATACCCTGCTCACGTGTAGATGAGATTTTTATATTCGCGATTCAAGCCTAACGCTGTGAGGTTGGTTCGCGTGAACATACCGACGCATTGCTCCGCAGTTCGTCGTAACGCTACCTGGATCAGATATCTGTATGCCGTTCGCCGTTGCGAGCAGGCCGTTGCCGGTAGTGATACAACAACCCGGTACGATAGCGTGAGCTGGCGTCGATGAATGCTCCGCGCTCCACCCTCCCAATGCACAACAGGAGCAGACAAGACAACGATGCACGATCAAAAGCGACCAGATGTCGCGGTCTTCATCGACTTCGAGAACATTTATGTCAGCGTGCGCGACAAGCTCAATGCCACGCCTAATTTCGAAGCGATTATGGACCGCTGCAACGACCTCGGCCGCGTCGTGATTTCACGCGCCTACGCCGACTGGTACCGTTATCCTCGCATTACCAGTGCTCTTTACGCCAACGCTATTGAACCAATTTACGTTGCCACGTACTACTACGACAAAGATGCCGGTCGTACCGGACGAGCGATCAAAAACAGTGTCGATATGAACCTTTGTATCGACGCGATGAAGACGCTCTATAACAACCCGAACGTTGCCCGCTTCGTTCTGGTCACCGGTGACCGCGACTTTATTCCGCTGGTACACAGCATTCGCCAGCACGGCAAAGAGGTGTACATCATCGGAATCGGCGGTGCTGCCAGTACCCATCTGGCGCAAAGCGCTGACGAGTTTGTCTTCTACGAGCAACTGATCGGACGCCAACCGAATGCCAGTGCCGCCGCCACGGCAATTGCCAATCGGGCAACCGAGCTTAACCGCACCCTCGAAATGGTCGAAGCTGAACCGCCACCAGCCCCGGTCGTTGCGCCACCCCCGCCCGAACCGGACATTTACGATGTGCTGGTGCAGGCTATTCACCTGGCCCGCAAGCGCGGCTATGTGACCACGCTGGGATCGCTGAAGATGCTGATGAAAGAGCTGATGGGTGGCGATTTCAAAGAGAATCGCTACCGCGACCTGAACGGACGGCCATTCTCCAAGTTTAAAGACCTGGTGATGGACGCCGAACAGCGCGGGAAGGTACAAATCTTCACCAAAGGCTCGGTCAACGAGGTCTTCCTGCCCAGTGAAGACCCGCTGAAGCTCTCGCGCTTTGCCCCGGCGCTGATGGAAGAGTTGCCCCCCGAACCGGTAGTGATCGATCCACCCATCGGGAGTAACGGCAGCCTCCAGATCGCCGAGATCAGCCCGGTCGTGGTGGAAGAGATAAAGACGGTTGTGCCAGAACCGGCACCGACCACCACAACTACCAGCAGTCGCCGTCGCCGCCGGCGGTCACGGCGCAATGGTCGCCAACGCGAAGAGCATACCGTCATTCAGGAAACAACTGAGGTTATTGTCGAGCTGGACGAACCTGAGTACAATCCACCCTCGATCGATGAACCCACTCCGATGAGCGAGGAGATACCTGTCGAAGTTGAACTCGTGGCAGAACCACTGCCCGTTCCAGCCAAACCGGTAGTGGAGACAGCACCGGTCACGATCGAGATCACTCAGAGGCCAGCCGAGAGTGAACAACCGGCAAAGCCGAGTCGCAGTCGGCGCCGGCGGTCGCGGAAGGCAACCGCAGAGGCTGGCGAAGCGGCGGTTACCGGCACATCGGAGTCAACCGCCGAGGCGGGGGTAAAGGTTGCTCCGGCGGTTGAGGAGTCATCGGCTCCACTGCCCGAACCGGCAGGCGATCTTGCAATGACGACACCAGCGGCAACCACCGGCGCGTCGGAGTCAACTGCCGAGGCGGGGGTGACGGTTGCTCCAGCGGTTGAGGAGTCATCGGCTCCACTGCCCGAATCGGCAGGCGATCCTGCGATGACAGCGCCAGCAGCAGTGTCGGGTAGCGAAGCGACGATGGCATCCACCGCCGAAGCGGAGCCATCTGCGGGGACAACATCAGCCGAGGATGGGATCGGTCAGGTTGATCTCAGCGTCGTATTTAGCGAAGCTGAATGGGAACTCTTGCGAGCGACTGTCCGTGAATTGGGCAAGCCGGCCACGTTCCAACAACTCTTGAGTGCGCTTCAGGCAGCGCGTAAACAACACGGGTTGCCGCGCACTACCGAAGAGAATCGCACAATGCTCAAGCAAGCCATTCACCATGGCATGTTTGAGCGCACGACTCGGAGCCGTCGCGTTTACTACATCCTGAAGACGAGTGAGTAGCCTGATCAAAATCTGTGGCCTACGCACGGTCGATCTGGCGCTGGCAGTCGCCACTGCCGGCGCCGATCTGATCGGCCTGGTCTTTGCGCCCAGCCGGCGGCAAGTCACTGTTGCTGTGGCCCAACAGATTGCTGCCGCCGTGCGCACCCTGCCACCACCACGCCCGTTAGTGGTCGGCTTGTTTGTGAATGAACCGGCGGCCCACGTTGCCGACATTGCCGCCACAGTGGGATTAGAGGCGATTCAGTTGAGTGGTGACGAGCCGCCAGATTACCCGACCCCACACGGGCTACCGGTGATCAAAGCGATTCGGATGACCGATACCTCACTTGAGCAGGCGTGGCTGGCGCGTATTGCAGCTACACCAACAGTTGGTCAGGGTCTACCCCCGCTGACTGCACTGATCGACGCGCACGTCACCGGTGCCTACGGCGGTACCGGCATCCAGGCCGATTGGGGGCGGGCTGCACACATTGCGCGTCAGGTGCCGACCATCCTGGCCGGTGGCCTGACACCGGTGAACGTCGCCCAGGCCATCGCCACCGTTCAGCCAATGGGTGTCGATGTCAGTAGCGGTGTCGAGCGTGATGGTCAGAAGGATCCGGCCCTGATCAGGGCGTTTATCGCTGCTACACGCAGTGCCTGAGCACGCGAATCTGCAACAGGCCGCTATCGCTCAACGTCAGATAGCAGCATACACGCCTTTAACACTCTGCCTGATGCACGGCCAGGCACACGACACCTGAGCCGCTTGAGATAGGAACCGATGATGCGTAGCAGACCCAACCAATCCCTCACCCAACCACCACAACACCAACAGCCTGGCATCACCATCCTGCGAGCGGTTGGCATCTGGTTGCTGCGCATGCTTTTACGGATAGCATGGGCGATTGTGCTGCTGATGCTGTTGCGGTGGATCGTTTTACGAGTGCGCCGTATCCGGATCAGGCCAACCCCATACACCACGCCACCGATTGGCCCTGAAGCCATTGACACCCATCGCCGCCGCATCGTTGTGAGCGATCTGCATCTGGGAGGTGGTGACCGGCGCGATGATTTTTGCGATGACGAAGCCTTGATCTCTTTTATCGATCAGTACGTCAATCGTGAGCCGACCGAACTGATCCTGGCCGGTGATACCTTTGAGTTTTTGCAGGTCAGCCTGCCCGACGTAGACGATAACGAGTGGAGCGCACAGGCGGCGGCCCGTCGCCTTGAGGCCATCATCGCTGCCCACGCCAGCGTCGTTGCAGCCTTACGGCGTTTTGTACAGAACACCAGCAATCAGCTCACGATCCTGATCGGCAACCACGACTTCGAGCTGCACTATCCGGCGGCCAAGATGGTGTTACGGCAGGCGCTTGGGCTGCCGACAGATGATCCGCGCCTGCGCTTCGGCATCAGCTATCATGGCGGTGGCGTCTATATCGTACACGGCAATCAGTTCGATCCGTGGAACCGCTTCGTCAATTTTGCCGGGATTAGTGAACCGTTTGAAGTCGTGCGCGGCACCCAACTAGTCAAGGAGGTGATCAACGATCTCGAAGACGATCCCTTCCCGCTGGCACCGTTAATCGACAATATCAAGCCATCATCGGCATTCTTCTGGTACCTGATGAGTTTGCAACGGCTACGCGACCCGGATGCCCGTCGCTTTGTGACACGAGGCATCATCGGGTTTCTGCAAGTCACCGCGTGGGCGCCACCGCATCATCTCTCCAGTGAAGCAGACGAATGGCTGCAACGCTCACCCTTCATCGTGTTCTGGCACCCAATTGCCGCTTTTCGTCGGCAGCGTATTGCACGCCATCAAGCCATCGCCCGCCAGCTCGGGGTTGCCGCCGAAGCCGTCGGTGACCTGCCAGAAGTTGTCGATCAGGTGCACGACGAAGCCCGGCGGCAGGCGAGTCGCGAGGTTACGGCTTTCAACGATGAAATTGCCCGCGAGATGGCCCAGATTGCGCACCAGCCACCGTACCAGGCTGACCACCTGTTCGTGTGCGGTCACACCCACCTGGCCCGCAACATCGACTTGGGTGATGGGCGGCGCTATATCAATACCGGCACCTGGACCGATATTGTCTTCGACGTGGAAACCATGCGTCGCCCCAGCCAGCGCTACCCATTTCTGGAGATTATTAACGACAGCGCCGGCGTGCCTCATGGCCGGTTACTGGTCTGGCACGGCCCGACGCAACCACCACAGGTCTGGCACGACGAGGAGCCACCGCAGCAACGGCGGCAAAGTCGTGTACAATAGGGCTAGATGCAACCTATCATCTCTAACGGGTTTTATATGAAAAGGAGGCATTCGGCATGAAAAACGTTCTACGACTACTCGGCATTGCCGCCGTCATCGGGCTGGCAATTGCCATTTTCCGCGCTGTACGCCAGTATCAAGAGGATAGCGTCTTCGATCTCACGCCGGCGACCAACCCCAACACCGGCAATAACGGCCAACGCAGCAGCATCAGCCCAGAGCTGTTGAGCATGCTGGCCGATCCCGGCGACAAAGGGCCGGTCGAGCTGATGGTTGACGCCAACGGCAAGGAGTGGCTGGTCAACCGCCGCAACGGCTACCGCTATCCGATTGAAGACGGCATTCCGATTATGCTGCTCGAAGAAGGCGAGAAGAACAAGGACGAAAGCCTGATTCAGAAGTAGTGTCGCCTATGCTGCAAGCGCCTCCCGTGTAGCACGGGAGGCGTGTTGGCCTATACAAATCTGTCTGCTCATTTCGCTTTGCTATATTCTCCTAGAAAGCCAGACTATGCACGAGGTTGCTTCACGACCGGGCCGTTTCGGTCCCTACGGTGGGCGATACGTCCCAGAAACGCTGATGCCGGCGGTCAGTGCTCTGGAAGAGGCGTATACCGCGGCAATAGCCGATCCCGCCTTCTGGGCGGAGTTGAACCGGCTCCACCGCACCTATACCGGCAGACCCACACCATTAAGCTTTGCTGCCCGCCTGACCGCGCACTGTGGCGGTGCTCAGATTTATCTGAAGCGTGAAGACCTGGCCCACACCGGCGCACACAAGATCAACAATGCGCTCGGCCAGGGTTTGTTGGCCAAACGGATGGGTAAACGACGGGTAATTGCCGAGACCGGTGCCGGTCAGCATGGGGTTGCCACTGCCACCGTCTGTGCGCTGCTGGGGCTAGAGTGTGTGGTCTACATGGGTGTTGATGATATGGTGCGCCAGCAGCCCAATGTCTTCCGCATGCGCCTGCTCGGTGCCGAAGTGCGCGGCGTCAGCAGCGGCTCACGAACCCTCAAAGACGCGATCAACGAGGCGATGCGCGACTGGGTCACCAATCCTGACAGTTACTACCTGTTGGGTTCGGCCCTCGGCCCGCACCCCTACCCAACAATGGTGCGCGACTTTCAGCGGGTGATCGGTCTGGAAGCGCGCGAGCAGATTCTGGCTGAAGTCGGACGCCTGCCCGATGTTGTGGTCGCCTGTGTTGGCGGTGGATCGAATGCGATTGGCATCTTCCACCCCTTCCTGGATGATCACGGTGTGGCACTCCGCGGGGTAGAGGCCGGCGGCAAAGGTGACCGCCTTGGCGAACATGCATCCCGCTTCCGCGCCGCCACACCCGGCGTGTTGCAAGGTACCTATTCCTACGTCTTGCAAGACGAGGCTGGCCAGATCGCGCTCACGCACTCGGTCAGCGCCGGGCTTGACTACGCCAGCATCGGTCCTGAACACGCCTGGTTGCACGACAGCGGACGCGCTACCTATACCGCGGCTAGTGACGAAGAGGCGCTGGCCGCGTTCCAGTTGCTGGCCCGCCTGGAAGGGATCATCCCGGCCCTGGAAAGCGCCCACGCGGTTGCCGAAGCCATTCGCCTAGCCCCAACGATGCGCCCCGACCAGATCATTCTGGTCAATCTGTCAGGCCGTGGTGACAAAGATATCTTTACCGTTGCTGGATTATTGGGGGTAGCGATCTAAAAACGGTTATCTTGACAGAGTTCATCTACCTGAAGAGCGCGGAGTAGCGCGTATGACCATGACTGTCATTCTGAACCCGGCAGCCGGGCGTGGCCTGGCCGGTCGGCGGCGACACATCATCGAGGCGGAACTACGCAAACACAATCTGGAATTCGAGATCTTCACCACCCATGCCCGCGGCGGTGCTACCGAACTGGCAATTCAGGCGATCAATCGCGGCCACACACAGATCGTCGCAGTAGGTGGCGATGGCACTGTCAACGAGGTTGTCAACGGCATCGTCGAAGGGGGCAAGCGTACAGCAGTTACCTTCGGCATCATCCCTCTCGGCACGGGCAGTGACTTTGTTAAATCACTGCCCGGAGTCAAACCGAAAGATATCAGTGCCGCTGTTCAACGCCTGGCTGCCAACCAGACCCAGACCATTGACGTCGGACGGATCCGGGTTACTGCCGGACGACTCACCCTGACCCGCTACTTTATCAATGGCCTGGGCATGGGTCTTGACGCCGCCGTCGCAGTTGAAAGCCTCAAAATCCCCTACCTGCGCGGCTTTGCCGTCTACCTGATCTCCGTCTTACGGGCACTGGCAACCTACCGCCCCGGCCCAATGACCGTGCGCTTCGACGGTCAGCAGATCAGCCGGCAACTCTTCTTCGCCAGTGTCGGCAACGGTCGTTGTCAGGGGGGTGGTTTCTGGATCACACCTGACGCCAGACTCGACGATGGTCTGCTTGATCTATGCATTGTTGATACGATGCCGATTCCAAGGGCACTCCGCAAAATTCCGCTGCTGATGCGCGGTGTTCACGCGAACGAGCCAGAAGTCACTCTAGCGCGGGTGCGCCGGATCGAGGTCACCTGCCCCACTCCCATCCCGGTCGCCACCGATGGCGAAGTCGTCGCCACTGCAGCCCAACAGGTCGAGGTAGAGGTGGTACCACGGGCGGTGAAGTTGCTGGTGTAATCCCACTTTGCGCAATGGTGTGGGGGAGTGGGGAGGTGAGGGATCACCCCCACCCCAGCCCGCCCCCGCTGGGGGGAGGAGTATACACCCCCAACTCCTCCCCCCAGCGGGGTATACACCCCCAACTCCTCCCCCCAGCGGGGTATACACCCCCAACTCCTCCCCCCGCTGGGGGGAGGCCGGGAGGGGGGCGAGCATAAGGTGTCCAGGAGCCATCTGGAGCACTCCCATCTCACCACTCCCCCGATGGGAGTGAGAGCCGGCCTGGTATCACTCCTCAAACGCGCAATTTGTAAACTTCAGCGTTTTGCCATTCTCGGTGACAATCCGCACGATCTGTTCCGAGGCGCCGTTTGGGAGCCTGGCTTCGATCTCCAGCGTCACGGTGACCTCCGCACCGGGTTGATTGACGAGATGCGCAATCACTTCTTCGGCGATCCGGGCAACGTCGCGACCGGCACGGGTCGTCAACGCCACGAGCTGGCGCGGGGTGAAGAGGTCGGCCCATGTGAAAAATCCATACCCCCGGCCACTCACCAGGTCTCGTGTTTCTCTATTCATAGGTAAATCCGGCTTCCACGCCGGCTGCGCCTGGTGCGCAATCGCCTCGTGCTCCGCAATCGGCGGCAAGTAGACCCGACCACGCCGCCCCTCGGCCACAATCGCCATTAGGCGAGTACTCATACGTCGGGCTTTCGCTTCGGCGCGTATGTACTCAAAAGGTATCGGTATCCCTGATAACAAGCAGAGAAAGCTACTGCCACTCCCACCAGACTTCGTTCCCCGCTTCACCCGCTCCGGATCCTGCGACTTGCCTATCTTCACCGTGAAGCGGTAGGTATCACCCGTAATGACCGGCTCGACGTAGGCTTCCTTCCCTGGCTTGGTTGAGAGCATAAATGTCGACGCCAGTGGCACATCCACGTGGGCAAGCGCCGGGTTGGGACTTTTCACCGTCCGTGCCCACAGCCAGGCAATCACCGTGAGCTGCTGCCCACCAGCGGTTGCAGGTCGGGCCGTTCCGCCGCCAGCTCTGCCGTGATCGTCACCTTTGGGTAAAGCTGCCCGATCCGCCGTTCGGCCTCATCGCGCATCCATTGCCCGTAGTAGCGTACATCGGCGGCCAACCCCTGCGCACCCTGCCAGGTCTCTAGGTACGCCCGTTGCCGGTCAACCGGATTAACAGGGGGATGACCGCGAAATCGAGGGGGGATCTCAATCATCGCTTTGTTGATCAACACCGCGACCGGATTCAAGTCACTGGCATACGCCTCCAGTCCCAACCGTTGCGCTTCGAGCGGGATGGCGCCACCACCCGCGAACGGATCGTGAAACGCCGGTAACTGGTCGGGATTGAACAGCTCCACCGCACGGGGATGCTGCGCGTTGTCCCGGCATGTCCGTCGCCAGCTCTTCCAGATTTCCTCCCGTGCCGCGGCAAGCAGCGCCTCGTCGGTGGTGCTCTCCCACTTCACCAACCGCTCGATGAGCCGGAACAGCCGTTGGCACTCTCTTTCCTGCGCTTCCGGCGTCGGAAACTCCTCCGGTACTGCCGATGGGTCATCAACCAGTTGCGCAAACAGCACGGCCCGCGCTGTCGCCAGCGGGCGCCGCGCCCACCACAGGTGCAGCGTCGAGGGGTGGCCGTGGCGGATCGACTTCTCACGGGCACTTTCGGTATTGATCGTCTCCAGTGGCAGTGCCACCTCGATCAGCTTACGACGCCGATGAATGCTGGTCATTGTGGTTCCTCTCCCCGGCTGAGCAATTCGGTCACCTGATACTGAACACTGGTCACGCCAAAATCCGGTTCACGCCGGAAGGGGTGGCGGATGTAGCGCACCTGGTACTGGTCGTCCGGCTCGAAGCTCACCAGCGCCAGGGTATAGTCGTCGGGTTTGTTGAGTGCGGTCAGAATCTCGTTCCGGGTCACCGTGATCGTATCGGCGTCGGCACGGCGCCCTTTGACTTCAATGAAGCGCAGCCGACCGGTGCGCGGGTCGCGGCTTTCAATATCGTAACCGAGCCGGTCCCATTCCCGATCCGATGGCTCGTACCCCAGGCTACGCTCGATCTCCATCACAATGGCACGCGCCCGCGCCGCAATCGCCTGCATGTCTGCCGGTTGGGATGGGATGGTGGATGACCGACCGGTTAGCGCGTCCAGCAGACCACGCGGGATAATCAGCGCCCCACCAACCAGTACGGGCGGTAGGGGCGAGAGCTGTGACTCGCGATCAAGCTCTTGCATCCGGCGCTTGAGGTGTTCATCCAGCTCGTCGGCCCGCTTGCGTGCCTCTTGCCAGTTGAGCCGGGCATTCCGTTTCCCGGCCTGCTCATCCAGTTTCCATTCCTCGGCGCGATGATCCCAGTAGGTAATCTCTCTGGTCAGCCGATCCTGCACGGCAGTCCGCGTCTTCTTAATCCAGTTCAGCCGCCGCTCGCTCACCTCGCGGATGTGGTCAGGCACTATCTGTGCAATCACATCCTACATCATCCGCTGCTCCAGATCGTGCGTCACCCAGGCCACATCAGGGTGTGCCAGGATGGTTGCAGCATCGGGTTCATTGGCAGCGAGTGGGCGGTAGTCGAGGTACAGCGCGTACTGGAGATGCCGGGTACGACCATGGGCATCAATTTCGACCGCCAGCATACGGCGCGACACCGTCCGCCGCTCACCCGACGGGAGCAGGCTGGCGTCCTGAATGGCATGTTCGACGATGCAGAGCACACGTGGTTCGCGCCCGGCATCCCGCTCATCAACCAGGATCGCACCACGCTTGAGCAGATCACGGTGCTGTTCGAGCGTCAGATCAATCACAGCATCGAGCAGCGGATGACCGGGACACACGAAGGCAGCCAGTGGGCGACCCGGCGGGGCAATGAGGTCTTTCTCGAAGCAGATGCGCTCGTAGCGCGGGAGCACCGAATTACCGCTCCCGATCTGGCGATTGCGATTGCGTACCACTGCCGGCACGTGCGTAACCTCATAGCGCCGGGGTTCGCGTTCGCGCACCGTACCTCCCAGCCGGCGAAACGCTGCGAGAAAGAACGACTCAATGTAATGCGGTTGCAGCCGTCGTGCGGCGGCTCGTTCCATTTCTACCCGGATACGGGCCACCCGGCTGACATCCATCACATCGTGGGCCAGCGCCCGCTCCTCCAGCAACGCCTGCAACCGCTCCTTATCCACGGCGTTTTCAACCACCTGCGACAGCCGGGTGCGCACCTCCGGCTGATCACCGTAGCGGATCGCCTCGATCATCAAATCGCGCAGCGGGCGACCGTCGAACTGGAGCTTGCCGAGCACATCGAAGACCTTGCCACCGAGCGCCCGCCGCGCCTCTTCCAGCTTGTCGAGCAAGCGACGGTAGACATCACCTTCACGAGTCTCATCGGCCACCAGGTTCCACAGGAAACAGACCTCGGTCTGCCCGATGCGATGAATCCGGCCAAAACGTTGTTCCAGCCGGTTCGGGTTCCAGGGCAGATCGTAATTGACCATCAAATGAGCACGTTGCAGATTAATCCCCTCACCGGCGGCATCGGTCGCCACCAGCACCCGCACAGCGGGGTCGTGCAAAAACTGCTCCTGCGCCTTCCGACGCTCCTCGCGCCCCATCCCACCGTGCATCGTCACGACAGCCTCTGGACGACCGAACAGCGACTCGATCCTGCGACTCAGATACGTCAGCGTATCCCGATGCTCGGTAAAGACAACCAGCTTCTGCGTCGGCGACGGTTTCGGCTTCGGGGCACTGTCGGCATCATACGGCGTAGACGCCTCGGCGATCTGCGGCGCGAGCGTAGCGGGCGTAAAAATCTCACCGAGCAGCGCCGACAACTCGCGCCACTTCGTATCAACCCCCTGACGACGCACCGCATCAGCCTGCATCTCCAACGCTTGCAGCGTTGCAATCTCGCGCTGCAATTCGGCAATCGTGCGTGCTGCCGTCGCCTGATCGAGCACATCCTCTTCGATCTGCGCCAGCTCACTCTCAGGTGCCTCTTCAAGGTCGTCAATATCTTCCCGACTGAGATCGGGGATCGAACTGAAGACCTGCACCTCGCGTTGTTCCAGCTCCAGCTCGCGCAGACGCCGCTCCAACCGCTCACGCCGGCGCCGCAGCGACTGATAAATCGCTTCCGGCGACGAAGCCAGCCGCCGCTGCAGAATCGTCAGGGCAAACCCCACCGTCCCTGATCGGCGGTCATTTTGCAATGCATCGGCGCGGTTAAATTCCTCGCGCACATAGGTCGTCACGTCGTGGTACAGCCGCGCCTCCTCAGCAGAGAGACGGTACTGCACGGTGTAGGCAATTCGCTCCGGAAAGAGCGGCGCCCCATCAAACTTCAGCAGATGCTCTTTCGTCATCCACCGCATCAAATCGGAAACATCAACCTGATGGACACCATCGTGGAAACGACCTTCAAACCGATCAGCATCAAGCAGCGCAAGAAAGAGCTGAAAATCCGCTTCCTTCCCGTTGTGCGGTGTGGCCGTCATCAACAGAAAATGCCGGGTCAGACCAGAAACAAGCTGACCGAGTTCGTAACGTTTGGTGCGTTTAATCTCACCGCCGAAGAAGCTGGCCGACAGCTTATGCGCCTCATCGATCACCACCAGATCGTAACGATTATCAGGGGCAGCGAGCTTCGCCTGCGCCTGTTCATCGCGGGCCAACTTATCGAGACGGGCGATCACCAGCGGATGTTCCAAAAACCAGTTCCCGGTGCGGGCCGCTTCAAGACCATCGTTGGTCAGAATCTCGAACGGCAAATGGAACCGGCGGTCGAGTTCATCCTGCCACTGCTCAACCAGATTACCGGGACAGATAACCAGACAGCGTTGCAAATCACCGCGGGCGATCAACTCCTTCATCAACAACCCGGCCATAATCGTCTTCCCGGCGCCGGGATCATCGGCCAACAAAAAGCGCAACGGCTGGCGCGGCAACATCGCCTCATAGACAGCGGTAATCTGATGCGGCAACGGTTCCACCAGCGACGTATGCACAGCCAGCAGCGGATCGAACAGATAGGCCAACCGAATCCGATGCGCCTCAGCGACCAACCGAAACAACGCCCCATCACCATCAAAACTCCAGGGCCGCCCCTGCTCAACCAGCTCCAGGCGCGACTCATCACTGCGAAGCAGCAACTGATCGGCCACCTTCCCGCTAGGGTCACGATACACCAGTGTCAACGCATCTGCACCGTACCACTGCACACTCACCATCGTCACCGGCGTATCGGGAAGAATACCGCGAATTGTCACCCCTGATTTCAGATCATCGAGCGACAGCAAAGTCTATCCCCGTCTCTATCACGTAGAAAACACTCCCGATTTTTATGAATTATAATCATAATTATGAATTATAATCATAATCATGATAGCGGTACATTACAAACCACGCGGCGCCTGCCACCTGAAGCGGCATACCCACTAAGGATACCAGAGAAACGATAGGCGTAGGGGTACGGCGTGCTGTGTTTATACGCACAACGAACGGATTCTTTGGACGCCAGCGTCAGTATGAATGATTGCCGTCTTTGGCGTGCGGCAGCCATGCTGCCGCGTGTGCTCGTCCGCCAGGCCGGTCAGCGTAGGTAATTGTCGTCTTTGGCGTGCGGCAGCCATGCTGCCGCGTGTGCTCGTCCGCCAGGCCGGTCAGCGCAGTGATTGTCGTCTTTGGCGTGCGGCAGCCACGCTGCCGCGTGTGCTCGTCCGCCAGGCCGGTTGGCGT
>NZ_DAOUBI010000116.1:0-30740 GCF_034432675.1 Chloroflexus sp.
CGTTCCGATGCCCCCCGCAGATAGCCGCGCATTACCTTACCGCCTATCCGCGTCCATCCGCCCAATCCGCATCCATCCGCGTTCCATCGATGATCAACACGGATATACGCGGATGGCGCGGATTCTTGCGGATCATCTTACCGTGGACGCTGCCAGTCGCCACTCCGTCCCCCGCGCTTGGCGATGAGGCGAATCTGGTCGATCTGCATGGTCTTATCGACCGCTTTGCACATATCATAAATCGTCAAAGCGGCGATACTGACGGTGGTCAGTGCTTCCATTTCGACCCCGGTCTGGCCCTGGCAGCGCACGGTTGCTTCAATTTCCAGGGCATTGCTTGCCGGATCAGGGGTGAATTGTACGCTGGCGTGACTCAGATTGAGCAGGTGGCACAGTGGTATTAATTCGGCAGTTCGTTTCGCAGCCATAATGCCGGCTACCCGCGCTACGGCCAGCACATCGCCCTTGGGGAGTTTGCCATCCATGATCAGGGCAAGTGTTTCCGGTTGCATCACCACCCGGCCACGGGCCACCGCTTCACGAGCAGTGACGGCCTTATCACCAACATCTACCATGCGAGCGTGGCCGGCAGCGTCGAGATGGGTCAATTCGTTGTGCGATTCGCTCATGTGTTCCCCTTTTTGTAATTGTTACCTGTGATCCGCTCAAATATTCTACACGATCTTCTGCATATATCTGAATTTCAATCAAATTGTTATGCAAGTAGATGCTTTACTGGCTTGAAACGTGGCAAGGAGTCGGCTATAATGTGGCGACAGGTGGGGAAAAGTGGGGAAAAGTGGGAGAAAATCCCACACTCCTTACGGAAAAGGGTCGTAACCGGTGTTTCTTGGGTCATACGAGCATACCATCGACGAGAAGGGACGCCTGGCCATCCCGGCACGTTTTCGTGCCGATCTGGCCGGTGGGATGGTGGTGACCCGTGGTTTTGACCGTTGTCTGCTCATCTTTCCCCTGCCCTACTGGAATGATCTGACCCGGCGGGTAAGTGCGTTGTCGCTGGTGGATGAAGATGCGCGTATGCTGCGCCGCTTACTCTTCGCCAGTGCTTCAGAACAGGAGATGGATCGCCAGGGACGGATTTTGTTGCCGCAGAATCTGCGTGAAGCCGGTGGGTTGACCGATCAGGTGTTGCTGGTTGGGCTTGATGCGTTTATTGAAGTTTGGGCACCTGAGCGCTGGCGTGAGGTGCAACAACGTCTGGAAAGTCAGGGGCCACACTTCGATGAACAGATGCGGAAGTTGGGGATTTGATGGCGGTAACGTTCCAGCATACACCGGTTCTATTAACCGAGGTGCTGACGATGCTGGCACCGCGCCCCGCCGGGCGGTATCTCGATGCAACCGTCGGTGGTGGAGGGCACGCGCTGGCGGTGTTGCAGGCAGCGCAGCCTGGTGGCAGGTTGCTGGGGATTGACGCCGATCCCGCTGCACTTGCGGCAACTGCTGCTCGCTTGCAGGCAGCCGGTCTGACCGAACAGGCTGTGCTCTGCCATGGCTCTTTTGCCGATCTGGCAACGCTTGCCGCTACTGCCGGTTTTAGCGCTTTTGATGGCATTCTGTTCGATCTGGGGGTGTCGTCATACCAGCTTGATACGCCTGAACGCGGCTTTTCGTTCGCGGCGGATGGTCCTCTGGACATGCGGCTTGATCCAACACAGGGCTTGACCGCTGCCGATATGGTGAACAGATTGAGCGAATGCGAACTGGCCGACATTATCTTTTTGTATGGTGAAGAGCATGCTGCCCGCCGCATTGCACGGGCAATCGTTGAGCATCGGCGAACTCAACCCTTTCAACGCACGGCAGAGCTGGCCGAGGTCGTTGTGCGTGCAGTCGGTGGGCGTCATGGTCGTATTCATCCGGCAACCCGCACGTTTCAAGCCTTGCGGATTGCGGTAAACCAGGAGCTTGATCGGTTGCGGGCTGCTCTACCCCAGGCGGTCGATCTATTGGCACCGGGTGGTCGATTGGCGGTGATCAGTTTTCATTCGCTGGAAGATCGTATCGTGAAGCAGTTTCTACGGGCCGAAGCATCTGGAGAGACACCACGGCTAACAATTGTAACGAAGAAGCCGATAGTGCCGACGGCTGCGGAAGTGGCCAACAATCCACGTGCGCGCAGTGCGAAGCTACGGGTTGCTGCCCGGATCGGATAGCGGGTCATTGAGAGGATAGAGGTATGGCAGTACGAACTGAACACATTCCAGCCATTATGGGCCGAGTGCGGTTGCGACGGGTTGACCTTTCACGCTACCTGCGACTCGATGGAGCACGCTATATGCTGTTGTTGAGCCTCATCTTCTGCCTGCTCTGCCTGTTGACACTGGTGCAGAGTGGTCTGGTGACCCGCATGAATTATGAGCTGGTTGGCTTGCGACAGCAGCAGGTGCAGCTTAATCGTGAGTTTTCGCGGCTACAAGAGCAGATGGCCCGCGTCCAGTCGGTTGAAGCACGCATGAAACGGGCCACCGAACTGGGTTTTCGCACACCGACACCCGATCAGGTGCGGTATGTTCGTATTCCCGATTTACCGCCACTTGATGAGTAACCTGCTATGGCTGCTACGACCCGCCGCTCATCTGTGACAACGCCAACGACGGCAGCAACGACGCCGGTTCCCGCAGGCAAGCCACTACCGCGCTGGCGCTTGCAGGTGCTCCTGGCAAGTTGTTTTCTGATAACAATTATCATCGCTGTTCGCCTCGTTGATCTCCAGGTGGTGCGTAGCAACGACCTCGCTCGTAAGGCGCGGCTGGAAATTGAGACGCCGACCTTGCTGGCACCGCGACGTGGACAGATTAGTGATGCCAGTGGGACAGTGCTGGCAATGGATGTCGAACGCCAGAGCCTGTTCGCTGTGCCGCCCCAGGTGCCTGCTGCCCGCAAGGCGGAGATTGCAGTGCTGATTGCCGGCCTGACCGATCAGCCGGCAGATCAGATTTTATCGGCGTTGCGCTCGGATCGGCAGTGGGTGCGTCTAGTGCGCTGGCTTGAGCCAGAGGTGGCGGCGCAGGTTGCCGAACTGGAGTTGCCCGGTCTCTGGCTGGTCTACGAGCCGATGCGTTTCTATCCGCAGGGTATCTCTGCGGCTCAGGTCGTCGGTGCATTAAACCTGAATGGTGAGGGCGTCAGCGGGATCGAAGCCTACTACGATCAATTGCTACGTGGTACCGAAGGGCGGATCGAAGGTGAGTTTGATCCGAATCGCAACCCGATTGCAACCAGCCTGGCCCGCACGTTGCCACCGCAGAATGGTGCCGATTTGCAGTTGACTATCGATCCATTTATTCAGCAGGTGGCGGAACGAGAGCTTCAGAAAGCCATCGATGAGCAGAACGCCGATGGCGGTACAATTATCGTACTTGACCCAAGCAGTGGCGCTATTCTGGCAATGGCCAACTGGCCATTCTTCGATCCGAATCGCTGGCAAGACTATCCACCTGAGGTGTATGGACGTAACCCGGCAATCGGTACGATTTACGAACCGGGCAGCACCTTTAAGATGGTGACGGCGGCGGCGGCCCTCAGTTCAGGGGTGGTAACGACAACGACAACGGTTGACGATCCGGGTTGGGTGGTACGCTACGGTCAGGTCTTGCGCAATTTTGATGCGGCACCCCACGGCCCGCTGACGCTGGCCGGGATGATTTACTATTCGAGCAATGTGGCGGCATTGCAATTTAATGAGTTGGTTGGGCCAGAGACCTTTTACCGGGTCTTGACGCGCTTCGGCTTTGGTCAGCCGACCGGCGTCGATCTGGCGGGCGAGGAGAGCGGGATTGTTAATTTTTATGGTAGTGCTGGCTACAATCCGCTCACCTTTTTGACCAACGCCTACGGTCAGGGGATTTCAGTAACCCCGTTGCAGTTGGTACAAGCTGCCGGTGCCATCGCGAATGATGGGGTGATGATGCGGCCTTATGTGGTGCAGCAGATTTGCCGCAACAATGCATGTGTCAGCACGGAGCCACAAGTCGTTGCCCGACCGGTGACCCCAGACGTGGCTCGTGCGGTGCGCGAGATGATGGTCGAGTCGGCGAATCACTACGCACCGGTGATTTGGGGGCCGCGCACCGGTAACTGGCGTGACCAGTGGCTTGTACCTGGTTATCGGGTGGGCGCCAAAACGGGAACGGCCTCGATCCCGTTACCCGGCGGGGGGTACGATCCCGTCTACACGATTGGTTCGGTGTTGGGCATTGCCCCGGTCGATGAACCGCGGTTTGTCGTACTGGTGAAGATTGATCGACCAAAGAAAGATACGCTCGGCGTACTTACTGCTATTCCGGTCTATTACAACGTGGTCGAGCAGTTGTTACGCTACGCGCATATACCGCCTGATCGTAGCCTGGTTAGTCCAGGGCAACCGTAATGGGGCAGGAAGATGTTCATCTGGCGGGTTTCAGCTTGTTATCAGCTTGTGCCGACCTCTACCGATAGAGGTCGGCGAAAGGGAGATGCTATAATGGCCTCCGCAAGACGGTTGGTTTCGGCAACGGCTTGGGGAGGGCACATTGATCAGGCTCGACAATTTATTGTACGGAGTACAACCTCGTGTGACACGACAGGCGGTAACGCTGCCGCCGTCCTGGGCCAATGCTCAGATTGGCCCAGTGGTAACCGACTCGCGCGAGGTAACGCCGGGATCGCTCTTTGTGGCATTGACCGGCGAACGTACCGATGGACACCGTTTTCTGGCCGATGTGGTGACGTGCGGTGCTGCGGCGGCACTGGTTTCACCAGAAAAAGTGACTGCGCTGGCATCCAATCTCGATACAGTCGCTCGCCCCTGGCAGTTGATCGAACCGGCGCAGGCTCAGACTCTGGCAACCGTTCCGCCTGACGCATGTCTCCTCATAGCTGTAGATGACCCGCTCTTCGCCTTGCAGCGCGTGGCCGTCTACCATCGACAGATGTTCACGCCGACGGTGATTGGGATCACCGGCAGTGTGGGCAAGACCTCGACAAAAGAGGTTGTGGCGGCGGTCTGTAGCCGACACCTGCGCACCTTAAAAAGTCAACGTAGTTTTAATAGTGAGGTGACGTTACCGGCAACCTTACTCGGGCTGACTGCCGACCATCAAGTGGCAGTGCTCGAGATGGGGATGTGGGCGGCGGGTGAGATTCGCTTTCTGGCGACGCTTGCCCGCCCTCAGATCGGTATTGTGACCAATGTTGGCCCTTCGCATCTGGAACGGTTGGGAAGTATCGAGGCCATTGCGAATGCAAAGGCCGAACTGCCCGAGTCGTTGCCTGCCGATGGCTGGTGTATCCTTAATGCCGATGACCACCGGGTAGCGGCAATGGCGAGTCGCACTGCTGCTCGGGTGCTGACCTACGGCTACGCGCCAAACGCCGATGTGCGTTTACTTGATGTGGTGAGTCACGGATTGTACGGGATCGAGCTGACGGTTGGCTATGAAGGTCAGAGTCATCGCCTGACCACACCACTGATCGGTCGCCACCACGCCTATACAGCGCTGGCAGCAATTGCTGCCGGGCTGGTGTTGGGGCTGGATTGGGCAGCCATCGCTGAAGGGCTGCACGAACCTGGTGATCAGTTGCGGCTGCGAGTTGTAACCGGACGGAACGGTGTGACTATCATCGATGATACATACAACGCGGCACCACTTTCGACTATTGCTGCGCTTCAGGTACTGGCCGAAACCAAAGGGCGACGGATTGCCGTGTTAGGCGAAATGCTCGAACTGGGTGCAGCCAGCGTTGAAGGTCATCAGCAGGTAGGGGCAGCGGCGGCAACGATGGCCGATGTGCTGGTTGCCGTTGGGCGACAGGCGCATACCATGGCCGAGGCAGCACGTTCAGCCGGAATGCCGGCAGAGCAGATTCTGGTATGCGACAATAATGAGGCGGCGATCAACTTGCTGAACCGGTACATCCAGCCCGGTGACCACCTGCTTATCAAAGGGTCGCGCGGCGTACAGATGGAGACGATTGTTACCGCCTTGCAGGCTACTACTCGTAACGACACAGGAGAAATTGCGTGAGCGTCCTTCGTGCAGTGCTGGTTCAGGATATGGCGCGTGCCCTTTTGCTTGCTGCGGCAGCGTTCGTGTTGGCCCTGATCATCGGCGGATGGTGGGTGCGCTTTGCCCGCCAACATAAATTGGGGAAGCGTATCCGACCGGATGGCCCCCAGAGTCATCTGGTCAAGGTGGGCACGCCAACCATGGGCGGCATCATGATCGTAAGCACCGTGTTGATCCTGACGATCTTATTCAACCTGGTTGATCGCTGGTCAATGCTGCTGCCTCTGGGCGTGATGGTGAGTTTTGCCGTCCTGGGTGCCATTGATGACTGGCTTTCGCTGACCGGTTCCCGCTCAAAGACGCACGGCTTTACGGTGCGCTTTAAGTTCTGGATTATGATGGCTGTCGCCTTTGTAGCTAGCCTGGCGCTCTACCTGCCGCAGCCGTATGGTCTGGAGCACGAAGGTCTCGTTCAGATTCCGTTCGTCGGTGAAGTGAATATCGGGTTGTGGTTTATTCCGATTGCAGTGCTCATCATTGTCTTTATCTCGAATGCGGTCAATATCACAGACGGTCTCGATAGCCTGGCCGGTTGGAATCTGACGCTCGCCTTTGGGGCGTATGGCGTGATAACGTTTCTCGCCGAGCCACGCTTGACCAATCTGATGGCCTTCTGCTTCACCGTAGTGGGTGCCTGCGCTGCCTTTCTCTGGTATAACGCCTATCCGGCGCAAGTGTTTATGGGTGATCTGGGTGCCCTGGCGCTCGGTGCGACCCTGGCTGTGGTGGCATTACAATCGCAGCAGTGGTTACTCTTACCGGTGATAGGGATCGTGTTTGTGGTGGAAGCGTTATCCACCATGATTCAGACCGGCTATTTCAAATGGACAAAATGGCGGTACGGCGCAGGTCGGCGTATCTTCAAGATGGCGCCACTCCATCACCATTTTGAATTGCTCGGCTGGAGTCAACCGCAAGTGACGCAGCGCTTCGTCTTGATCGGCACCGTGGCCGCAATGGTTGGTATCTCGCTGGCGCTGATTTTTGGCCCCCCTGCGACAGGGTTACAGGTCGATCAACCGGGGATCATTGTGATTGAAGGTGATGGGAGCCGGTAATGATAGCGGTGGCAGGAAAACGGGTGCTCGTTATGGGGCTTGGGGTTCACGGCGGCGGCCTGGGCGTGGCCCGCTGGCTCTTGCGCCATGGTGCCGAGGTGACTGTAACCGATCTCGCTTCGGCTGAGATGCTCGCCGAACCGAAAGCCCAACTTGATGCATTTGCCGCCGAGATCGGGAAGCAGGTGCACTACACATTGGGCGAACATCGGGCCGAAGATATTCAGGCCGCCGATCTACTGGTAGTTAATCCGGCGGTGCGCCCCGACTCACCCTGGCTGGCGCTCGCCCGGTCGTATGGGGTCAGAGTCGAAACTGAGATGACCCTCTTCTTTCGAGCCTGCCCCGGCCCTATCCTAGGAGTGACCGGCACGAAAGGCAAGACGACCACAACCCTGATGCTGGCAGCGATGATCCGGCAACGCTACCCTGATGCGGTTGTCGCCGGGAATTTGCGAATTTCGGCCTTAGAGGCTCTCGCACAGATCGGGCCACAGACACCGGTTGTGCTGGAGCTGAGCAGTTTTCAACTCGAACGACTCGGTGAAGCCGGGTTAAGCCCGGATTATGCCCTGCTGACCAATCTGGGCATTGACCATCTCAACTGGCACGGCTCGTTTGCGGCTTACGCCAACGCCAAGCGTCAGATCATGGCGCATCAGGATGAAGATGGGATTGCGGTTTTACCTCCAGAACAGGCCAAAATCTGGGGAAATGGCCGACGTGGTATTATCAGCTTCAGTCTCTCTGATCCAACGGCTGATGCAACGGTTGATGCCGATGGGTATCTGCGCTATCGCGATGTGATACTTGCGCATCGTTCTGATCTGCAATTACCCGGCACTCACAATCTGGCTAATGCCCTGGCGGCGGCTGCGCTGGCCTACTACTTTGGGATCGAACCGCAAGCGATCGTAACTGCCCTCCGTAGGATGACGGCGGTTGAACACCGGCTGGAGCTGGTCGCAACAATTGATGGCGTGCGGTATATCAATGATACAACGGCGACGAATCCATCAGCAACATCGGCTGCATTGGCGACTGTCGCGGGGCCAATTGTGTTGATTGCCGGTGGTGCCGATAAAGACCTTGATCTGGCATACCTGGCGGATACCATTGCGCAGGGCGCTGCGGCAGTCGTGTTGGTACAGGGAAGTGCA
The DNA here is from genome assembly GCF_034432675.1 of Chloroflexus sp. Classification (GTDB taxonomy): domain Bacteria; phylum Chloroflexota; class Chloroflexia; order Chloroflexales; family Chloroflexaceae; genus Chloroflexus. The sequence continues at coordinate 8,293 of NZ_DAOUBI010000116.1, forward strand.
ACGCCACGATTGCAGATACTCTTGAGCCAGCGCGCACCACAATTGCCGCTTGCCGGGCCTTTTGCCGATCTATCTACCGCGGTGGCAACAGCCCGCTCGTTTGCTCAACCTGGTGGTGCAGTCTTGTTTTCGCCCGGATGTGCCAGTTTTGGCATGTTTCGGAATGAGTTTCACCGCGGTGAGGCGTTTCGCCAGATCGTGCGCGAGTTGGCTGGCGGTCGCTCCGGGGAGCAGAAGTATGACCCGTCCACCTGATGAATCCGACGATATTGAAGCATTTCTGCGTCGAGCCGAGCGCGAGTTTGGCCTTCGCCCCGATCTGCCGGAAAAGCCTCCCCCACCTCCACCCCGTCCGTTCGTGACCCAGAGTTTGATCTGGGCGATAGGGATTGTCTACGTTCTGAGTTGTGTGCTCAGTGGATCGTTCTTTCAACCGGCATTTCCGGTACTGGCAGTCCTGGGGGCGAAGATCAACGAGCGGATTGCCGATGGTGAACTGTGGCGGCTGTTGACCGCTGTGTTCCTGCACGCAAACCTGATCCATATCTTCTTCAACGGGTATGCGCTCTCGGTGCTGGGGCCAGAGACCGAACGTTTTTATGGTCATGGCCGTTTTCTCGCCCTCTATCTGATCAGTGGACTCGGTGGCAGTATCGCGTCATACGCTCTCTCACCGGCGCCGGCAGTGGGAGCGAGTGGGGCAATCTTCGGTCTGATTGGTGGGCTGGGTGTGTTCTATTATCTCAACCGCCGGGTATTGGGTGAGTTCGGTCAAGATCAGGTGCGTGGCATTGTGGCAATTGCCTTGATTAATCTGTTGATTGGTTTTGCAGCCCAGGGTGTCATCGATAACTGGGGTCATCTTGGTGGATTGCTCAGTGGCATTGTCATTGGTATTGCACTTGCCCCTCGATTGACTATCGATCTACGCTTTTTTCCGCCATTGTTCATTCGCCGCTTCTCGATGCAGGGCTGGTTGTGGGTGGTTGCAATTGCGCTGGTGATGATTGTCCTGGTACGCCTGGTAACGCCGGCGTAGCGTGGTTGATTGGGAAGTTGGAGTTTTGTGAAGGAAAGAAGAGGAGTATGGTCGAGAGTGATAGACCGCGCCCAACATATTTGCTCTTTGACCTCACACATCACTCGCCAGATCGGATATTACTGGCTACCGTGATTGGGTTAACTGCGTTTGGTCTGATTATGGTCTACAGTGCCAGCTTTGTTGAGGCTTCGGTATTTTATGGTAATCCATTCTACTACCTGTTGCGGCAGGCAACCGGGGCAGTGATTGGTCTGGTAGCGCTGTGGGTCATGCAACGGATCGACTATCGGGTCTGGCAACACTATTCGATTCAGTTGATGGCAGTGGCGTTAGTGCTGCTGGTACTGGTGCTGATCTTACCGGCCAGTATGACCGAGGTGAATGGTTCGCGGTCGTGGATTCGTTTTGGTGAAGGATGGCTGGGGGTCTTGAGCATTCAACCCGCCGAATTTGTCAAGCTGGCCGTGATTATCTACTTCGCCCACTGGCTCTCTCGACGTGGTCATCGGTTGGGGGATGTTGCATATGGTCTGGTGCCGTTTGCAGTGATACTGGGGTTTATCTGTGGTCTGATCATGTTGCAGCCGGATTTAGGCACCACGATTATCATTCTGATGATTGGCGGCACCATTTTCTTTGCTGCCGGTGCAAATCTGTTGCATGTGACCGGGGCCGCGTTGCTGGCATCGCTTGCCTTCTTCACCCTGATCGTCACTTTTCGCAGTGGGCGCTGGCAGGCTTTTCTCGATCCCTGGTCGCGGGCCAGTACGGAAGGGTATCAGATCATTCATTCACTCTACGCCTTTGGCAGTGGTGGTCTGTTCGGGCAGGGTGTAGGGATGAGCCGGCAAAAGCATCTCTGGCTTCCGCAGCCACATACTGATACAATCTACGCAATTATCGGTGAAGAGTGGGGATTACTGGGCACGCTGGCCGTCCTCGTAGTCTTTGTGATTATTGCGGTACGTGGGTATCGGATTGCTGCGCGTGCGCCATCTCCCTTCGCCGCCCTGGTTGCGGTGGGTATCACGTCGTGGATCGTGTTTCAGGCGTTCGTGAATATGGCAGTCACCGTGGCGCTGATACCGTTTACCGGTCTCACGCTACCGTTCCTGTCATACGGCAGTTCATCGTTGATTAGTTGTCTTATGGCTACCGGTATCCTGTTGAATATTTCTCGCCATGTCGATCAGTCAAACGCACATACCACAACTTCAGTCGCATCCGCTGCCGACAAAGACATTACGCCTCATTCTGTCGGGTGGCGGCACTGGCGGTCACGTCTATCCGGCGCTAGCAGTCGCCCACGCTCTCGCTGATCAGGCACACGTCGTATACGTGGGGAGTGTTGGGGGAATGGAAGAGCGCATCGTGGCGCGGGAAAGCCATCTGCCTTTTCATGCATTACCGGCAGCCGCGGTGCGTAGTCGGGGGCCGGTTCAGGCAACTCGTGCCCTGATCACACTGCTGCGCGGTGTGATCGCAGCCGGGCACTTGCTGGCTCGCGAGCAACCGGCGGCTATTCTGGGTACCGGTGGCTATGTCTGTGTGCCACTCTTTGTGGCAGCAAAGCTGCGCCGGGTGCCGACAATGATCTATCTGCCGGATGTTGTGCCAGGGCTGGCGGTGCGCATGCTCAGCCGCATTGCCGATCTCACAGCGGTCAATGTCAGCGACTCATTGCCACGGTTGGGCTTGCGTGAGGGGGATCGGCGAGCGCTGGTGACCGGCTATCCGGTACGGGATGAATTGTTTACCACTGATCGGGCAACGGCGCGGGTCGCATTTGGTATTCCACCGGATCAAACAGTGTTACTGGTATATGGTGGTAGTCGAGGCGCACGTAGTATTAATCAGGCAATCGCTGCCCTCCTGCCGACTTTGCTGCCACTCTGTACCATTATTCATGTCTGCGGACGGGAAGGAGATCAGGTCTGGTTAGCAGAAGTAGCAGCTCGGCTCGATCCGGCCCTGCGTGCACGCTATCTGCTCTTCCCCTACCTGGAGAGTGGGCATGCACAAAGTATGATAGCCGCGCTTGTGGCTGCGGATGTTACTGTCTGCCGGAGTGGAGCGTCAACCCTTGCCGAGTTGCCGGCGGTTGGTCTGCCGGCGGTGTTGGTACCATACCCGTATGTTCATCAGGATGAGAATGCCGATTATCTGGTTCAACGTGGTGCCGCGCTGAAGGTGGCCGATCATGCAATGCTTGGTGACGGAACGCCCGCAGAGGGGCCACTGGCGAACGCAATACGACAATTGGTGATCGATCAGGAGTGGCGGAAGCAGATGGCAGCACGCAGCCGTACTCTGGCCCGTCCTGATGCGGCGCAGAGACTGGCCACAGCACTACTTGACCTCGCATCGAGGAGTTCAGCATGATTGAGCAATGGATGATAATCCCGCTTGCGCAGCCGGTCATTACACTCAATTTGAATGGTGTAGCCATTTTGCTCATCCTGATGGCGTTGGGCGGATATGCCGGCTATCAGCAGGGTATGCGGAACCTGTTGACCCTAGCACTCTGGACGATTATTGCCTATGTCACCTGTGTTCAGGGTGGCGATTTTATTGTCGGTTTGATCAATCGCATATGGGTCAATGCACCACGATTTGCGGCCTTTCTGATCGGCAATGATCCTTCACTGGTACCACCACTGGATCCGTTGATCACACCGGGATTTCAGGTTCCGCTCTTCTTTCGGCTGATGACGTTCATTGCACTGATCCTGTTAGGTATGTTTTTCGATAGTAAAGCGGCCTGGAAAGGCCCACCCAAGGAGCGATTGGCCCGGCCATTAGGCTTGTTTGTCGGTGCGCTGATCGCTCTGCTGTGGACAAACGCCGCAGTGGTTTTTTGGCGCGAGTTTGTGAACAATGGTGGCATTCTCGAGGGACCGATTGCCACATTGTTGAATGTATTGCCCGACGTGAGTATTTTGCTACCATCGCTGATTGCGATCTTCTTCATGATTTTAGGGTTGATTATTTTGTTCAACTTTCCGAAGGTTTGGAAACCGTGAGTCACTATCATATCATCGGGATTGCCGGAGCAGGGATGAGTTCGATTGCCCATCTGCTGCTCGACCAGGGTCATACAGTGAGCGGTTCGGACTTGACCGCAAACCACGCTACGGCTGCACTCCAGGCCCGGGGTGTACAGGTCTGGCGTGGTCATGATCCGGCGTATGTGCAGGGTGCCGATGTTGTTCTGGCGACAGCAGCAATTCGTGGCACCCACCCTGAATTAGAGGCGGCTGCGGCGGCGGGGATCCCTCGCCTGAGTCGGGCCGACTTGTGGCGTCTGTGGTCAGAACAGCGCCCGGTGATTGCTATCGCCGGGACCCATGGCAAGACCACAACAACCGCATTGACAGCGCTGGCGTTGCGTGGTGCCGGGATCAGGTGTGGTTTTCTAATCGGTGCTGATGTGCCGGCGCTGGGTGGGAGCGCACAATGGGGCGATCCAGAAGCACCACTGGTGATCGAAGCCGATGAATACGACCGGGTCTTTCTGGCGCTGACACCGGCGCTGGCGATTATTACCAATGTCGAATGGGATCATCCCGATGTCTACCCCACGCCATCCGAGTACACGGCAGCCTTTGCCGCCTTTGCCCGCCAGGTGCGCGATCCACGCCGGTTGCTGGTCTGCGCCGATGATCCCGGTGCCCTCGCCCTCGTCGAACAGAGCGAAGCCCGTCTATACGGGATCGATGAGCACATTGCCACCGATCCGGTCTCTTGTCGGCTGGCTCCACTCGATTGGACGGCAAGTGGGGTGACAGAAACTGCTACCGGTCAACAGTTTGATCTCTGGTACTACGACCGGCGTTCGTTCGGACGACGGCTGGCCGCAACAGTCACGCTGGCTATTCCTGGTGTGCATAATGTACGAAATGCAACCGCAGCACTGGTAGCGGCTGCGTTATGGGGCGCCGATCTGCGTACAGCCGTCACTGCATTGGCAGAGTATCGTGGCAGTAGCCGCCGGTTTGAGTGGCGGGGTGATGTTGGTGGGATCACGGTGATTGACGATTATGCCCATCACCCGACCGAGGTGCAGGCTACGCTTCTGGCTGCCCGTCAACGCTATCCGGATCGACGACTCATCGTCTATCTGCAACCGCACACCTTCAGTCGCACGCACAGCCTCTGGGATCAGTGGCCGGCAGCGTGTCGTGAGGCGGCCGTTGTGCTGGTCGGCGATATTTATCCGGCCCGCGAGCAGGGCGATCCGGTCGCGCTGGCCCAGTCGCTGGTTGACCATCTGATTGCACACGGTATTTCGGCGCACTACGTCGGCCCATCGGCGCTCGCGCCATCCGCACTGCTTGCGGTAGCGCAATCCGGTGATGTCGTGTTGACCCTGGGAGCCGGTGATAGTGATCAGGTGGCAGCAGCGTTTCTCGAACAGTGCAGCGCAATGTCAAAGGAGAGATGAAATGCCAGTTGCATTACCGGTAACGTTATACCCCGATGAACCAATGGTGCGCCATTCGTCGTGGCGTGTCGGAGGAACGGTGCGCTATTATGCCGAGCCGGTCACACCCGATGAAGCCATTGCGCTGGCGGCCTGGGCCAGAGAGCAGCAGTTGCCGTTGATCTGGATCGGTCGCGGAACGAATTTACTTGTACGCGACGAAGGATTTGACGGCGTGATTGCGGCGTATCGCGGGCAACGCTGGGAACTGATCGAACACGGCGAGACTGCTGAAATATGGGTTGAAGCCGGTGCGCCAATGGCCGGAACGGCCCGGCGGCTGGCGGCAATGGGATGGGCCGGTCTGGAGTGGGCCGAGGGTCTGCCCGGTGCGGTCGGTGGCGCGATTGTTGGCAATGCCGGTTGTTATGGCGGGAGTGTAGCCGAAGTGCTCATGACTGCTGATCTGCTGCTCAATGGTAGCGAATGCGTTGAATGGTCGGTACACGATCTGGCATACACGTATCGCGAGAGTGTACTCAAACAACTGCTGCATGCCGACATCCCACCGCTGGTACTGGCCGGCCGCTTCCGCTTGCAGCGCGGCGATCCGGCGGTATTGACGGCGCGGATGAAAGCGATTGCTGCCGAACGCAAACAGAAGACACCGGCAGGTAGTTCGTGCGGCAGTGTCTTCAAAAATCCGGCAGGGGATTTTGCCGGTCGTCTGATCGAGGCTGCCGGTCTCAAGGGTGTACGGATCGGTGATGCAGAGATTAGTACATTGCACGCCAATTACATTATCAATCGTGGGCAGGCCCGGGCCACCGATATTTTGGCGTTAATTGATCTGGCTCGCACGAAAGTTGCTGATCAATTTGGGATTACGCTTCAGCTCGAAGTGCGGATTATTTAGAGGCTAAGATGATCAAAATAGTGAATGAAATACCGAAAAGTGATCAGTATAAACGAAACAATAAGTAAAATTTGATTGCTATGCTCGTTGTTGTAGATAACGATCGTCTCACCGATCGATACGTGTGGTAGAGGAGGCAATGAATGACCAATGCGATCACCGTTGCCGTCGTGTTTGGTGGGCAAAGTGGCGAGCACGAAGTGTCATTAGTATCAGCCCACGCCGTGATGAGCAATCTTGATCCGGCGCACTACCAGATTGAAGCGATCGGTATTGGCAAAGACGGTCAGTGGTGGCATGGGCCTGGGGCACTGGCAAAACTGATGACCGAAGCCGATCCTGCCCGGTTGCCGGCCAGTGCGGCGCAGGTTGCCGCGGGGCCAGTACATGCGCTTGGGCGCGTTGGCGCACCGGGATGGGAGCTACCTGCGGCTGATGTCATATTCCCGGTTTTGCATGGCCCGTATGGTGAAGATGGCACCATTCAGGGGTTACTTGAACTGGCCGGTCGGCCGTATGTCGGGTGTGGCGTGGCGGCCAGTGCGGTCGGGATGGATAAAGGTCTGATGAAAGCTGCGTTCGCCGCTGCCGGCCTGCCGGTGTTGCCGTGGGTGTTGGTGCGTCGTAGCGAACTGGCTGATGAGTCTGGCCTGTGTGCCCGGCTTGAGGCCGCCCTGCACTATCCGATGTTTGTGAAACCGGCCAACCTCGGTAGTAGCGTAGGAGTGAGTAAAGTTCGTGATCGGGCCGAATTGCTGGCCGGTCTCCACGAAGCGGCTCGCTATGATCGGCGGCTTATCGTCGAACAGGGTATCTCGGCACGCGAAATTGAAATCTCGGTGCTGGGGAATGATGAGGTCGTTGCCAGTATTCCCGGCGAGATCATTCCTGCCGGCGAATGGTATGACTATCACGCCAAATATATTGACGGCGGTTCGCAGACGATAGTACCTGCCGATCTCAGCCCAGCGCAGATCACGCAGGTGCAGAAACTGGCAATTCGGGCTTTTCAGGCCATTGATGGGGCCGGCCTGGCGCGAGTAGATTTTCTGCTCGACCGCGATCAAGGCACACTCTGGGTGAATGAAGTGAATACGATGCCCGGGTTTACCCCGATCAGCATGTACCCCAAAATGTGGGCAGCAAGCGGCCTGTCATACGCTCAGTTGCTGGATCGACTGGTTGATCTGGCACTGGAGCGTGCCAGGCGGTAGGAGATAGAGGGCATGGAATACAATCCGCCAAATACTCGTGAACGAATCGCCGCCCGCCGTCAGCGTATGCGGCGAAACAGCACCGAGCCGGTCGTACCCGGTTGGCGCTGGCGATTGCGCGAAGGCTTACGGAGCGGGCGGATTGTCAGCGGTATCGTGTTTGTCATCAGTTGTTTTGCGCTCTTCTACGTCCTGTTCAGCAGTCGGTTTCGGGTACAGACGGTCGAAGTTGTTGGGGCTGAGTTTTTAAGCCCGGAGCGCATTGTTGCCGCCGTTCCACTGCGGGGGCTGCCGATCTGGCTGGTTGATGAAGAGCAGGCTGTTGCGCCATTGTTGACCAGTCCGTTTGTAGAGGAAGCCCGGCTGACGCTCAGTTTACCTGATCGGGCGCGGATTGTGATTGTCGAGCGCCAACCGACGATGTACTGGCGAACCGGTGGGGTTGATTATCTGGTTGATCGGCAGGGGTATGTGATCGAAGTGGCTGCAACACCGCCCGCCGAAGATGAGTTAGTGATTGTCGATAGCTCAAATCTGCCGGTCGAACCAGGGATGCGACTGGATACCGATGCGTTGACACTGGCCCGTGAACTGGCTTTTGTGTTACCCAACCAGATCGGATTACATCCGGCACAGATCGGGTGGGATTTTGGTTTAGGGGTCTTTGTGCGCACAGCGCAGGATCAAATGATTGTTTTTGGCCGTAGTGAAAGGCTTGAACGCAAATTAACAATTCTTGCCTATTTACTCGCCTATGGCACACCGTTTACCTATCTTGATCTACGACCAGTCAATCCATTTTATCAATATCGTCCTGACGGCAGCTCATAAACGACACTCGTTGGGGCAGGTAGCGAGGACACTATGGCACGCACCATGGCACGCACCATTGTTGGCATAGATGTAGGGACAAGTAAAATCTGTACCATCGTCGGCCAGATCGGTGATGGACGACGGCTGAATATTCTCGGTGTTGGGATGGTGCCCAGCCGTGGGATCGACAAGGGGGTAGTCGTCAATATTGACGATGCTGCCACTGCGATTGAAGCCAGTCTGGAAAAAGCTGAACGTGCCAGTGGTTTGCGGATCAATCACGCCTTTGTCGGGGTTGCCGGTCGTCACATTTCGTCACTTAACAGTCGGGGAGTGGCAGCCGTTCAGAATTCCGACGGGATCACCCGGCAAGACGTGGCGCGGGCAGTGGAAGCAGCACAACTGGTAGCGTTACCTACGCAGCGCGAGATCATTCACGTCATTCCCCGTACTTATGTGATCGATGGCAATGATGGAATTCGCGATCCGATTGGGATGAGCGGACTGCGTCTTGAGGTGGAGACACACATCATCACCGGTGAGGCGATGGCAATTCAGAACCTGATCCGGAGCGTCGAACGGGTAGGTGTGCAAATTGATGATCTGGTCTTACAACCACTAGCTGCTGCCGAAGCAGTGCTCAGCGATGACGACAAAGAGCGTGGCGTGATGCTCATCGATATTGGTGGCGCCACTACCGATCTCGCCATTTTTGCCCAGGGCGGGGTATGGCATACCGGAGTAATCCCGGTTGGTGGGCAGCACTTCACCAACGATATTGTCTATGTCTTACATACGCCGCCGAATACCGCCGAGTATTTAAAACTGCGCTACGGCAGCGCAATCGCCGGTAATCCGCCCGCGCCGGGTGATGAGAGTGATCTCATCGATGCGGAAACATTGACAGTAGGTGAAAAGCAACAGATCAGTGCTCATCTCTTGAAACAGGTTCTACAGGCACGTGCCGAGGAACTTATTGAGCTGATCGTTGCTGAAGCCCGCCGGAGCGGATATGAAGGCATGCTGCCGGCCGGCATTGTCTTGACCGGAGGTGGGGCACAGCTCAGTCGCTTCGACGATCTTCTGCGTGACGACCTGGGATTACCGGTACGAATCGGTATTCCGGGAGGGTTGGGTGGTCTCACCGACTCACTCGACTCACCGGCATATGCAACGGCTGTTGGGCTTTTGCGATGGGGAGTGCGCTACGGCGGGCGGCCGCCTGAGCAGTCCTCGTCTGATGATACGAGTTCACTTTACGAGCGCTTCCGCCGCTGGTTGCGCGAATTATTGCCATAATTACCAGTTCAAGGAGGGTTACCCATGGTTGATCGCAGCAGCAATGGCTTCTCGTTGGAAGACTTCGCTCAGATCAAAGTCATTGGCGTTGGCGGCGGCGGCAGCAACGCAGTTGATCGCATGATTGCTGCCGGCGTACAGGGAGTTGAGTTTATCACGGTGAATACCGATGTCCAGGCTCTGATGCACTCGCTGGCGCCGGTGCGGATTCGGATCGGCGATAAACTGACCCGTGGTCTCGGCAGTGGTGGTAATCCGGTTATCGGTCAGAAAGCTGCCGAGGAGAACCAGGAAGACATCTACGAGCAGTTGAAGGGGGCCGATATGGTCTTCGTGGCTGCCGGGATGGGTGGCGGTACCGGTACCGGCGCATCGCCGATTATTGCCGGAATTGCCCACGATCTCGGTGCGTTGACCGTTGGTGTAGTGACGCGCCCCTTCACCTTCGAGGGCAATCATCGCCGAAAAGTTGCTGAGGCCGGGATCGAGCAGTTGCGCCCGGTTGTCGATACGCTGATTGTGATTCCCAACGACCGTCTGTTGCAGACGGCCAGCAAGAATACGACCTTCCAGCAGGCGTTTCAGATGGCCGATGATGTTCTGCGCCAGGGCATTCAGGGTATCTCGGATTTGATCACGCAGCGTGGCTTGATCAACGTGGACTTTGCCGACGTTAAGACCATTATGGCCCAGCAAGGCTCGGCGTTGATGGCGGTTGGCTTCGGCAAAGGCGATACGCGAGCGCTCGATGCCGTGAATCAGGCGATTGCCAGCCCATTGCTTGAAGTGAGTATTGATGGTGCCAAAGGCGTACTCTTTAATATCACCGGTGGTGAGGATTTGGGGATTATGGAGGTTTACGAGGCTGCGGATATTGTGGCCAAGCAGGTCGATCCCGACGCAAATATCATTATCGGCGCAGTGATCGATCCAAACTTCCCGCCCGGTGAGATCAAGATTACGCTGATTGCTACCGGCTTTGATGTCAATCGCAACTCGAATGTGCAGCGCACCCGCTCGTACCCGACAGTAGCGACCAGCACTGGCCAGGCGACCGGTCAGATTGGTAGTCAGTCAATCCAGCAGCGACCACGTCAGCCGGCTCAGACCCCGACGACACCGCCGGTGCAGCCGGTACGACCGGCGATCACGAACGATGATCTCGATATTCCGCCCTTCCTGCGCGGACGTGATCGCAATCGCCAGCGTTAAACGTATAGGCTGCATGCGAAGCAAGGGGGGGAAGGAATATCTTCACCCCCTATGCGGTAGATATGCTGTATCAGGCCGCTTCGCTACCTGCGCTGCTCAACGGAGTGTAAACCCCAGCATCAAGGCCAGGTCGCGTACTACTGCCTGAGCTGAACTCACATCACGGTCTTCTTTTGCACCATCAATGATCATACCGGCCATCGTATGCAGAACGGCCAGGACGGTTGGGGTGTCAAGATCATCGTTCATCGCGGCAATGATATCGCTACGGCCACGGCTAACGTCGAGCGGGCTATGCGAGCCGCCGGTGATACTCAGAGCCTGACGCAGATCGGCAGCGCATTGCTCGTAGCGCCCGAGGGTATCGCGACGGTAATCAAAATCTTCGCGGTAGTGTTCACTCAGCAAATACCAACGGATCGCATCGGGATGGTGCTCGCGTAAGGCATCGCGGGCAAACACCAGATTCCCCAACGACTTACTCATCTTTTCGCCGTTGAGCCAGACCAGACCGACGTGCATCCAGAAGCGGGCAAAGGGCCGTTTGCCGGTTGCCGATTCACTCTGGGCAATTTCGCAGGAATGGTGGGGAAAGATCAGATCAGCTCCACCACCGTGAATATCGATCTGCTCACCCAGGTAGCGTTGCGACATCGCACTACACTCGATATGCCAGCCTGGGCGCCCTAGCCCCCACGGACTCTCCCATTTCGGTTCGTCGGGATTGCCACGCTGCCAGAGCACGAAGTCAAGGGGATCGCGTTTATTGGGGTCATGCGGGTTATTTCCTCGCTGGTTGGCGATGGCGAGCAATTCGCTATAGCCCATACGGGCCATGCGACCAAAGTCGGGGTCGGTTTGAATACTGAAATAGACATTGCCATCAACAATGTAAGCGTGACCCAGCTCGATCAGTCGCTCGATGATGGGGATCATGGTGCCAACCTCCTCACTAACCCGCGGGAAGAAGGTTGGGGGTAAGATATTCAAGTCGGCACAATCGGCCCGGAGTTGTCTGATCTGACGTTCGGCCAGCTCATCCCATTGCACGCCATCACGGCGGGCGCGCTCAAACAGCGGATCATCAACATCGGTAACATTCTGACAGTAGCGCACAATCGCCCCTTGCCACTGAAGGTAACGCACCAGCACATCAAAGACAATGAAGGTACGAGCGTGACCCATGTGGGTAGTGTCGTAAGGGGTGACGCCACAAACATACAGCGTAACGGGCCGGTCGGTCGGTACAGTGAAGGTTTCGCGGGTTCGTGATAGCGTACTGAAGAGCTGCATAGGAACTATCCTTTGCTGAAACCATCCAGGATGGTTAGTTCGAGTCTCATATAGTATGGTACCACTACTATTGCTCAGACAGATATTGTTGTTTGATGTAAATCACGGGGTGACAACCGGTACCTGAGCTGCGATGGCGGGATCAACTTCAAGCACTGTTGCCGACATCCAGCCACTCTGCCCATCACTGAGGCGCACCAGATACCAGTTGGCCCGTTGCCCCTCCAGGATAACTTCGGTGTTGACGGGGAGAACGGTAATGACCTGAAACGACGTGCCCGGGCCTTGCCGCACGTTTGCTGCCACACTCACCCGTCCGCGCAGAGCGTTGATAGTTGGGGTTATTGTGGGTGATGGTGCCAGCACGATGATCACCGATGTGCGAACCGGCTCTGGAGTGATCGGTGTCACCGTCGGCAAGCGCGGGATGGTCGGGAAGGGGCTGGGAGTTGGCGGGAGGGCTGCCGCCAGATCAATACAGGCTGAGAGGAGAACAAGGCATCCCAGCCACAGACAGCTACTAGTCAGGTAAAAAATTCGTTGTCTCATAGGTGTACTCGCTATCATCGAACTTCTTACCTGTATCATACCATCCTGGCAGTAACATGCATGATAAAGAGCGTCTGTGTTGCGACACAGACGCTCTTTGTATTTGGTCGGGGCGAGTGGATTTGAACCACCGACCTCCGCGACCCGAACGCGGCGCTCTACCAGGCTGAGCCACGCCCCGTATTGTGAGAGCCAGACAACTCTCGCTGGTGCCGAAGGTGGGACTTGAACCCACACGGGGGTTGATCCCCAGCGGTTTTTGAGACCGCCGCGTCTGCCATTCCGCCACTTCGGCGCGACATCGCAGATTATAGCAGTCAATGGCCGGTTCGTCAAGGATAGCGCGGAGTGTGTGCTCAGGAACGAACGTCCATGTTGAGCGTATGCGGAAGATGGAACGTAAAGATGGCCTGAACGCCATCACCCCTAATCACACGCGCGTAAGCTGCGTTCGTTCATAAAACTGTCACCCTTGAACGCAGCGGGAGAGGGGAGACCAGAAGTCTGTGTGGGGCTTCCTGAAGAAGTGTGGTAGATCAGATATGCTGCCCGTCCTTGAATTTGCTCGTGCGGGAGAGGGGAGACCAGAGGTCTGCGCTAGTGGTATAATTGGCTTGAAACGATAGCTACGGTAGTTCGCTATGCTGATGCCTGATCGACTCCCAGACAATCTGACCGTGCGGGGAACGAATAATGCGTATACGGTGCTCAACCTCATCGGTCGTGGAGGTATGGGAGCAGTGTACCGTGTCCGGCGGGTGAGTGACGGCAGTATCTGGGCTTTGAAGGAGATGCGGCCGCTTGGCGACATCAGTGCTGAAGAGCTGGCTGAAACCCAACAGCTTTTTCTGCAAGAGGCTGAACTACTGCGCTCACTTTCCTTCCCCAACTTACCGGTTGTGATCGACCTCTTTGCCTATGAAGGTCGGCCAACCATGATTATGGAGTTCGTTCCCGGTAAGACGCTGGAAGCCATTCTCCGTGAAGCGAATGCCCCCATGCTTGAACAGCAGGTTATCGCGTATGGGATTCAGCTTTGTCGGGTTCTGCACTATTTGCATACGCGACAGCCACCGATTATCTATCGTGATCTGAAACCGGCAAATGTGATTCTGACGCCGGATGGTGTATTGAAGTTGATCGATTTTGGGGTGGCACGCCGGCATAAAGTCGGCAAGACGAAAGACACGATTGCGATGGGGTCAGCCGGTTATGCCCCGCCTGAGCAATACGGTCGTGGGCAGACCGATGCTGCATCAGATGTTTATGCCCTTGGCGCGACGATGCTGCATCTGTTGACGGCCATTCCACCGGTACCGTTGCAACCTCCCCGGCGGGGTGAGATCATCAGGATCAATCGCTCGGTCTCGCCTGAAACAGAGGCGATTGTGATTCGGGCGATGAGTCTGGAGCGCGAGAAACGCTTTGCCAGTTGTCTCGACATGGAGCAGGCGCTGCATAAGCTCTTGAAGATGCCATACGTTGATCCGACGCTCCGGATGCAGCCGCTGCCGTCCACAAAGCCGGCAGCGCCACCGCCGGTTGTGCCCCCACCTGCATCAACGTTGCCCGGTGCAGGCGAGGGCGTGGGAGTGGTTTGTGATCAATGTGGTCGCCTGAACAAACCGCAGGCACGGTTTTGTGCCGGTTGCGGTACAGCCCTGTCTGGCAAAGACGTCGTAGCGGAGCCACCACTGCGCAAACCACCGGCACGTCTGATCCTGCGCTCTCCCTATCGAACCTGGGAAGTGGTGCTAGATCGTTCGCCTATCCGGATCGGACGCCGTGATCCGCGCCGGACCCATTTTCCCGAAATCGATCTGGCAGAACACGACCGCGGGATTGCTTCCCGCCTGCATGCGATTATCGAACGACGTGGCGATCACTATATTCTCACCGATCAGAAGAGCACCAATGGGACGGAGATTAACGGTAAGCAAATTTTGCCCAACGTGCCGCAGCGTCTGCAAGCTGGTGATCGGATCAAGATCGGTGAGGTAGAGATGGAGTTTCGGTGGAACTGAAAGCACTCATTCTACGCGCTCCCGGTATTAATCGGGATGCAGATGCGGCCTTGGCCTGTGAGCTGGCCGGTGCACAGCCTGAACGAATTCACGTCAATCGGTTGATCGAACGCTCAATTCGATTGACCGACTATGCCATGCTGATTATTCCGGGTGGTTTCTCGTATGGCGATCACCTGGGTGCCGGTCGCTTGCTGGCAGTTGATTTGATCCATCGCATGGGCGAAGAACTTGAACGCTTTGTTGCCGATGGCCGGCCTGTGATTGGTATCTGTAACGGCTTTCAGGTGTTGGTGAAAGCAGGCTTACTACCTGGCCCGTTGCGGCAGCCACCGCGGGTAACCCTGACGACAAACGAATCGCAGCAGTTTGAATGTCGCTGGGTACGACTCGAAGCAGTGGCGCATAGCCGGTGCCTTTATACGCGGGATATCGAGCAGCCTATTGAAGTGCCGGTTGCCCATGGTGAAGGACGCATCGCTGTGCGGGATGAGGCAACCCTGGCCGAATTAGAAGCGAATGGGCTGGTAGCACTCCGCTATGTTGGCGAGGGGTATCCGGCGAATCCGAACGGATCGCCGCACGCGATTGCCGGTCTGTGCAATGCACAGGGGAATGTACTCGGATTGATGCCGCATCCCGAAAATGCCGTATTGCCCCACCAGCATCCACGCTGGACACGCGAACCGGCCCGGCGCGAAGGCGATGGGTTGCAGATTTTTCGCAATGCCGTGCGCTACGCCGCGTCGCTATAGCGTGCAAGCAGAACGTGTCTTGCTGCTGGAAAGCTACCCTTAGCGGTAGGTATTGGTCTTTTTCATCAAACCCGATGTGCAGCCGGACGTATGTCATACCTGCCTGGATTGCAAATCAACCTGAGAGGAAGCAGAGTGCAGTATGGTTCTCTATCCGCCTGACGATCCTTTTCTGATTAGCTTTACCTTGTTTGGTATTCCGATTGTGGTACGCTGGTACGGTGCAATCATTATGACCGGTGCTCTGCTCGCGGCAATGCTGGCTTCGCGCCGTGCCGTTGCCCGTGGCTACCATCCCGATCACGTCTGGAACCAGTTGATGCTGGGGTTGATCCTGGGCATCGCAGGAGCACGCATTTACTACGTGATCTTTGAGTGGGAACGTTTCGCACCAGATCCGTGGAGTGCGCTGAACCTGACAACTGGCGGAATCGCCATTCACGGGGCGATTATCGGCGCATTGCTCTCAACCGTGATCTACACGCGCTATGCTAAATTGCCGTACTGGGACTGGCTCGATGTCTGTGTGCCCGGTTTTCTGCTGGCGCAAAGCATCGGACGCTGGGGAAACTTCTTTAACCAGGAAGCGTATGGACGACCGACGGATCTGCCCTTCGGGTTGCGGATCGATCCGCAATATCGCTTACCGCCCTACAACGATCTGTCTACGTACCCGATTACAACTCTCTTTCATCCTACCTTTCTGTACGAGTCGGTCTGGAATCTGGTCGGGGTGGGGGTTCTGCTCTGGCTCGACCGGCGGTTTGGCCGTTTGGCACCGCCTGCACAGCGTCGGCTGAATCCGGGTGATCTGCTGTTTTTGTACGGCATCATCTATTCGAGCGGACGATTCTGGATTGAAGGTTTACGTACCGATAGCCTGTGTGTAAACGGGATTGGTGGCGAATGTGAGGGGAGTATTCGGGTTGCACAACTGGTCAGCGTGACGACAATCGTGCTGTGTGCATTCCTCCTCTACCTGAACCATCGCCGCCCCTTTGCCGGGTCGTCTACCGAGGCGCAGGTTGAGGCGGCGCAGGAGGGGTAGGCGAGAGGAGATAGAAGATAGGAGATAGGGGATAGAAGCGAGGGGAGAGAAGAGAGGAGCGAGGGGAGAGAGTGGGGAGTTGGGTGAGGTGTAGATCGGGTGTGATGTCGAGTCTGGTTTCACGCCATTGTGCGCTATCTACCGTCACCCGCATGCTATGTCTTTGAGTGCTCCATCGTGGTGGACAGCATTGGTATCCTCTGGGAACGCGAGCCTCCGGTTCGCTCTCTGCCTGCACCAGCGCATGGTGCCTGCGTCACGCGAGGTATTGCCACCGCGAACCGGCGCACGACAGTGGGAGACATCCGGTATTAGCATTCTCTTGCTCCTTGTAGTTCCGGGGACGGACAGAACATTTACCTCATCAGAAAGGTACAAATCGCACTTCTGCTCTCCTCTCTCCCGCACTGCGCTATGTATCACCCATAACTATAACGCATGGTGTCAACCATGCGCTATCTTGAGCAACATGCCAGGGAACAGTCGTACCGTGAGCGGTGCGCATCAGAGACGGAATGCGGCATGATTGCAGCGGGAGACATCGTGTCGAACCGTGGGGCAGGGTGCTTGAGCTGATGCCATCACGCTGTGCTATCGTGCGCCCGTTGCCTACGTGTCCCTGATGATGGGGATGGCGGAACGCAGGTCGGCAGCTTGCCCCACAGCGTGCTGATTCCGGTGGTGTGTAGGGGCGGGTTCTAAACCCGCCCCTACGAACGGTACCTGTACCGTTCACCTGACCATCCAAGAGATGCCGCGAATGGGAATGTCTTGTATCGCGTGCAATGGATAGTTTTTCAGATGTAATCTCAGCCTCTACGCTCACCTCTCCCGCACGACGCTATGCCTTACCCATAAGCGGGTGGTCAACTTCTTCGCTCACCAGCAGCGTCATCTTATCGTGCGCGATCTTGTGTACTATCGCGTTGCACGCTGTTGTGTGGGTCTCACGTCACGAACAGGAAGCGAATGGGAGCAGCGGGGGTAGCCGTTGTATCAGCCCGTGGCGCATGCGTCAAGCCTGCGTACCAGCGGTCATGGCCAGCACCTGCCGGCGGTAGTGGGGATGCTTCCACGCGAGCTGGAAGCCCGCGCCACGAGTAGCACTGGCAGCCTGGCCTAACGCAGCGTGACATGTGGGTAATGCATAGCGCACTGTGGGCAAGGGTCGGGGGTGAGGGTATTCGGTGAATGGAATTACATGCGTTATTCTACCCCTTGCCGCACAATCGCTCGTACAACTGTCGAAAGCCTTCACCGAGTGGACGGTAGCCGAAATGAGTGACGACCTTCGCCCGGCCATGCTCGCCAAAACGGCGGCGCAGGGCCGCATCTTCACCGAGAATCTGTACCTTCTCGGCATAACCGGCTACATCATCACGGGCGACCAGAAATCCATTCTCGCCATCGTCAACCACTTCGGGTAACGCAGCGACGTTGGTGGTGACGACCGGGCGTCCACAGGCCAGTGCTTCTGCTGGTGCAATCCCGAAACCCTCTAGCCGCGATGGAAAGAGCAGAATGTCGCAGCTCTGGTAGGCGGCCACCAGACCATCCCGATCCGGTGAACCGATTGGGATCATGCGGGGATGGGGTGGACCGGTATCGCGTCCCTGAAAGCCACCGGTGTAATACAACACATAATCTTCAGGCAGCCGATCCATAATCCGTGGCAGCAGATCAAAGCCTTTGCGACGGGTACGATTGCCGACAAAGAGCAGACGAATCCGGCCATTCGCCGGCGGTAGGCCATCATCGCGGCGCTGCATACCTGGCGGCGGCACAAAGACATCGGTGTCAATGCCGTCGTAGATGAGAACAGTGTCACGACGGCCATAGGTCGCTTCGACCATGCGTTGGGTAAAACGACTGACGCACACCACGGCATCGGCGTAAGCGATGGACAGCCCGTCGTAGCGCGACTCGACCAGGCGGTAGAAGAGGCGCTGGGCAAATGAACTGTACGGTTGCAGATCGGGATCGGTGGTCAGGTGATGCACGGTGGTTACCACCGGTCGGTCGTACCCGCGTAGACTGAAGGCTATGCGGGATCGGCCCTGAACGACATCAAACCGTCGCACCACATCGGCAGGCAGTGTATTGGGGATGAACATCGGGAGAAAATTGTACAGCTCAGGCAGCCGTAGCAGTTCAGAGGCCAGGCCGGAGCGACGGGTGGCACGGGTGATGTTCTGAATGCCGAAATCAACACCGCCCCGGCCCAATGGCGAGATGTAGAGAGGTCGTAGCATATTGACAATTCTCAACTCGTGCGCGTTATGGCGCTATTTCAGGTTGACACAGTTCACCAGTAGTCGCCGCAGAATGGTGGCAAGCCATCGAGTGCCTGTTCGAGCAGCGTCAATGCCTGCCGGTTCGGTGCGGCGAGGAGACCGAACGCAGCCGCTGTACGTGGGCGGAGATAGCGGCTGAGAAGCTGGCTGAGCGTGGCAGCGGTACAGGCGAGATCGGCCTCGCCTGCCCCCAGTCGAGTAACCTCTGCCCGGCCATTATCCCACGCGATCTGATAACGTCCGGCATTGTCGGGCAGCCAGTCATCGCTGATCTGGATGGTTAGACGCCCGTTGCAAACCGGGGGGAAGGGATAGTCGCTCAACAGACGGGTGGCATCAAGCACGCGCTGCATGAAGAGTGGGACAACAGACGTAGGGGCTGGTGCCGGCAGCAGCGCATTCAGTGGGGCATCAATAGGCGTTGGTATCTCAGCCGCCACAATCTGATCGGCATGCCGGGCGATGAAGACGAAGAGCTGGGCGCGGGCGACTGGATCGAGGGCCACAATGTCCCGACACACCAGCCGATCACCCTGCTCGTTCCGTTCCAGACGATAGATCAGGTATGAGCGACCACGTCCCTGTTCGTCGCGCCAGATAAAGGCGTGGTACGGATCACCGCTCCAGGTGTGCAGCACATCCAACTGCCACCAGTCGTGATCGCGTACCAGTGGGCCATACCGTCCACGTAGCGCACCGCGGTAGATGGTATCGAGTTCGGCGATATGGGCAGCGGTTGCAGCAACGTATGTACCGGGGGCGGCAGCAAACGATTGCAGAAGATTAGGCGACGCCTGAACCAGCCGGCGTTCACCGGCCAGTGCCCAGCCCAGGCGCTGGTAGAACGTGTGACGGAAGGGATAGAGTAGCGCCAGCACAGCTCCGCGTTCGCGCAGTTCAGCACAGGCGTAGCGCAGCAATTGTTCGGCATAGCCACGTCGGCGATGTTGCGGCCAGGTCGCTACACTGCCAATCGCGCCAACCGCCAGCTCTCCGTACCCGGCCTGCATCTGAAATGGCATGATCTGCAACTGCGCGACAGGTTCGCCGTCAACAAACAGGCCGCGCAGTTGGGCAATGACTGCCGGGGTGTAGCGATCACGGTGATACTGGCGGGCGAACGCATAACTGTCGAGCGCCCAGAATTGCTCGAATTCTGCCAGCGAGAGTACGCGATAGTCAATCATGAGCGTGGCTTTTCAACCAGAATGAAATAACTACCACACCGCATCCAGCCAAACAGCCAGAGGTCGAGTTCCATCAAGAGGGTTACGGCCAGCAACGCATAATAGACCGGCCCCTTCTTGCGTAGCCGACTGCGCATGCGCTGGCGAGCCCGAATTTCACGCGCTGCACCGGCGCTGACTCGTGAAGGAACCGACTCAGACGCCGAACGGCTCCGGCTGCGTCCAATCAGGGCTTCTCCCAACTTCATCAGGACGTGTTCGACAAAGGTCGTGAACAGGCTATTCCAGAAGATGACCTTTACCGGTCGCAGGCCGGCACGTTCAAACGCCGCCAGCACATCTTCCCAGGTTTCCAAGGCTTTGATATGGTCTGACTTGCGGAGCTTCTCGCGCTCGAAGTCGTACACGCCTGCTTTGACAAAGAGGCGACCCAGAAAGCGGCTGACATCAATCAGCGGCTGGATCGGCGACCGCTCGCGGGTGTTCGAGAAGGCCAGCATCCGCCCACCCGGACGCAGCACACGGGCCGTTTCGGCCAGATAGGCATCGATGACCGGTAACGGAAAGTGTTCGAGAATGTCAATCGCAAACACTTTATCGAAACTGTTGTCGGCGAACGGCAACAGCCGCGAGTCGGCCTTTGCCAGGGTGACGGTACGCACCGCTTCATCGGCGAAGAGCGTGGCCGGATCGGAACCGACCATCAACCCGACATACTTCGCGTTCCAGACCGCATGTTTGGCTGTGCCACACCCGTTATCGAGCACAATATCGTTCTTCTGCCAGCGCATCAGTCGGCGCAGCGTGCGATCACGCACACCGGCAGCCAGCAGCGGTGGTGCCAGCTCCCGGTAGTCCAGTTCGGCAGCCAGTTGCTCTTCATCGCTGACATACTTTGATACGTAATCGAACTCTGCCCCTCGTGGCATCAAATCGATATAGCCATCGCAGAACGGGTAGAGTGTCTGACAGCGCGGGCAACGTACACCGTTGGCTTCAACCACCAATGGACGTACCCGGCAGGTTGGGCATTGTAACAGTGAAAAGATACGTTGGTTGATCATGGTGATGGTGGAATCCAGCGCCGTTGGATTTCGGCGGCAAGGATGCTATCGAAGAGCAAGAGAAAGAGACCTTGAACCAGAATGCCGGCCCCCATACCCTGACGGTCGGTGCGTTCACCTGCCCCTCGGATGAGCCACAGACCACTCCCGATGTAGAGGAGATCGAGACCGGCGTTGATCAGCAAGATATTCCGTAACCGTTCGGCAGCGGCGTGGGCTTCATTTTCGTCAATATCACCGAGCGCGAGGTCTTCGGCCTTGAGCAGTGCCTGTCGGCGTCCGGCAACGGCCAGCAGCCAATCAATTGCGCCCCAGCTTATGGCTTGAAGCCCAAAGTGTCGCCAGAAACCTGGAACGAGCGCCAGAATCGCGCCGCCGATAACACTCCCAAGCCCCCACTGGGCCAGTGGCTTGAGCGCATGGTACTGAAAAGAGAAGAAGTTGTTATTCATCATCGCATCTTACCCGAATGATCCGAGTACTCGTCGCGGTCGGCATTAGTATACACGGGATGGGCCAGGTTGTGGGCAGCGCGTGAGGTATTGATTCGGTCGTGTGACAGAACGGGACACGGATGGACGCGGGGCTGGCGGATATACGCGGATGTGCTGGCAGGGTTGGTGATATGTAACCTGATGCTCCGCACCACTACGTATTCGTGGTTATCGTGACGGGACACGGATGGACGCGGGGCTGGCGGATACACGCGGATGTGCTGGCAGGGTTGGTGATCCGTACCCTGACACTACGCACACGAGGAAGACGGGAGAACGCATCGGTAGTGGAATGGTGGGCATTGCCGTGCGTGTCATGCGTTGTATCTTAACCTAAGCTGCCACCTACGCTGTGCGCAAGCCACGGAGGTTGAATGCCAGGATGAACAGCACGACGCTGCGCATAGCACCGGGCAGCGTAACTGTCTGAACCATGTAGGTAGCAGCCAGTGCCTAGGGACGCGCTACTTCACGCCTTAAGGTGGCAACTCGGATTATACTCATCCTCTGTGTTCGCTGTGCCTCTGTGGTGGATAACAGCATCCCAGCGACCAGCAGGGTCTACAGCGTGACACGCGCCCGAAACGAAGCACGGCTGGTGAGGTAGCGTGGCTGCCTCACTCCATACCGCACGACACGCGCATGACGAGCAGGCAAGGCAAGCAATCCAGCGCGATTGGCAAGTGTTAATGCGCACCTGTACGGCTGTCTGGGATCACGACAGCACAGCTTTTATGAAACAAGTTTGCTCTGTTGCAACCATTGATTAAATGTGGTAACAATGGCTTCTGCACCCGCGAGCAAGCCGTTCTGGCAACGTT
>NZ_DAOUBI010000117.1:0-12930 GCF_034432675.1 Chloroflexus sp.
CGCAGCGTCGTGCTGTTCATCATCGCAGGTAGTCTTTCGTGGCCTGCTCACAGCGTAGGTGGCAACTTGGGTTATCATAACTCATTCCTATCACATTGAACGAGAAGATTTATTGATACTCAGAGGCAATGAATAAACTCGATCCTGGTTGTAACCTCTGTTGATTGGTGGCCTGCGCATGAGCTGCCGGGCATACTATAGCGATACGGTTGTATCACCGATAGTATGCCACTCCGTCACCATATACAGCCGTCTCCACAAGATACCGCAGAGAATACTGACTTCAACAATCCCGCTGGCAACGGTAGCTATCGGCACTGCCAGCACTCCCACCATCGGCCATAGCAAGGTTGCTACACCAATCCGGGTCAGCAATTGGGCACCGTTTGCGATCAGTGGGGTACGGGCATCGCCGAGGGCCACCAGAGTGCGCCCGGTAATCTCAACGATGACGTAGATTGGTAGTCCAAGCGCAAAGAGTTGGAGAATGGCAAAAGTCAGATCGCCTGCAGCGCTATCGAATGCACCCCGCTCGAAGATCAGACGGATCAACCAGCGTCCCCCTCCGATCAGTGCGAGTGCGCTTATTGCGGCAAGGAAAGCAGCGATCATGATTGTGGTCAGCCAGCGTTGCTGAAACAGCTTGCGATCACGGCTGACCGCCGCTGCGGCGAGATACGGAAAGGCAGCCTGACCGATTGCAATGCCGCATAGTCGCTGCGGCAGATGTCCGATCAAGAGTGCGTTGTGCATCGCACCTAGTCCGGCGGCCTGATCACCTAGGCTGGCAATCGCTGTATCAACAATGGCGTTGCTGTAGTTAATGGTGCCTGAAATGGTACCGGGAATTGCCAGGCGGAGTGTGCCCCGTACCAGCGGATCGTTGATCTGCCAGGCTGGACGCACACGTAGCCGATGGTGCCACAGACCAGGGATGAGAATCAGCAGTTGGATGACTGAGTCACCGAGTGAGCCAATGGCTACAGTGATAATGGTTGGTTCCGGCAGCAACAGCGTGAGAATGATCATCGTGTTGCGCAAGGCAATTCCGGCTGCCGGTAAGAAGAATTGGCCACGGGCAATTAAGACCGCACTGAGCACACCTTCGGCGACCAGGAACACAAGTTCGGCGAGCATAATCCGGGTCAACAACGTAGCCAACGCCTGCGTCTGCGGCTCAAGCCCCGGTGCGACAAACCAGTGTAACAACGGTGGGGCAGCCAGCCAGAGGACAAAGGTGACGGGTATAACAACGATTAGCATCAGGGTAAGCACCCGGCTCACCAGCAGCGAGATCGCATGCTGATGGGTACGCATAGCCAGTAACAGATGCGGTACAAGCGCGTTGGTCAACGCACCACCAGCTATCAGGGTGCTGATCGTTTCCGAGAGACGAAATGCTGTGTATAACGCTGCCGCCTCTTCGCCAACCCCAAAGTGCGCGTTGAAGAGTATCTGGCGCACAAGACCCAGTGTGGCTGAGATGAGAAAGGCTGCCATAAAGATGAGCGAACCTTCTGCGGTTGAAAGTGTCAGAGTTGACCATTCCCGCAGTGGCACGGTGCGGAGACGGTGCCAGATGGTTGATGGAGAATATTTCTGAAAAAGCATGTCGATGATATTGGTAATGAGTTGTATCGGCTATCAATCAGATTGTATCCCGCTTCGGTGTGGGAGGTAGTTGCAGGGTCATCCGTCAGATGAGGCACCGATTGGCGCCTGTGCTCTTGTTTCTGGAGTGCCGGTCAGGTGTTACCGGATCACACAATACGTCCTCCCGGAATAAAGACGGTTTTTCCTGATGGATACCCGGTCATGTCGCCATAACTCCTGCAATCGTTCTATCCTCATGGTGATCCTGGTCGATTATAATAGATCAGGGCAACGCTGACCATATGAAACAAACTGTATGCTTCCAACACCACGCCTCCTCATGCTCGTATTGCTGGTTGTACCATTGATTGCCGGTGCAGCGTTTATATCGTATCTGGCCTGGGTCGCAGTCATCTACCTGGCGGTGGTTGGTGGCGTGCTGGTTAGCGATGTTATGCTCTCACCGCGACCTGACCAGATTGATGTTGAGCGACTACACGAGTCGCGTCTGTCTCTGGGTACGACCAATCTGGTCACTATTCTGATAGCCAATACCTCAGCTCGGCCATTGCGCTTTGTTGTGCGTGATGAGTATCCGGTAGAAATGCCGGTTGACATTGATCTGCTGCCGGGAGAGGCCAGACCGTTTAGTCTCTGTGAGCTGCGTTATCATCTGCGACCACAACGTCGTGGCGATTATCAGTTTGGTGATATTGTCATGCGTTACGACGGTGTACTCGGCTGTCATCGGCGGCAGGTTCGGTTTCCGGAAACCCGACCGGTGCAGGTCTACCCAAATCTGCTGGAAGTGCGCAAGTACGATCTGCTGATCCGACGTGGTCAATTGCGAACTATTGGCCTGCGCTCGATCCGTCAGTTAGGGCAGGGGGGCGAATTTGCGCATCTGCGCAATTATACGATCAACGACGAGTATCGCCGGATTAACTGGAAGGCTACTGCTCGTCGTGCTCAGCCGATTGTCGCCGAGATTGAGGCCGAACGTAGCCGGCATGTCATTACGGTGATTGATGCCGGGCGATTAATGGCGGCACCGGTGGCCGATCCGTCGCATCTTGATGATCCCGGTCTGACCCGCCTCGACTACGTTGTGAATACAGCGTTGATGCTCAGTTTTGTTGCCCTTGGCAAAGGTGATCATGCCGGTATGCTCACTTTTGCCGGTCAGGTTGAGCACTTTATCGCACCACGTAAGGGTAAGGCTCAGTTCCATCGTCTCCTCGATGCGCTCTACAATGTCCAGCCGCAACTGGTAGAAGCCGATCTTCCGGCAGCCTTAACCTATCTCGATCAACACCAACAGCGGTGCGCTCTGATTGTTATTTTTACCGATCTCTCGCATCCGGCAGCTGCACAGCTGCTGATCGGCCATCTGCATCGGTTGTCGCGTCGGCATTTACCGTTATGTGTGACGATTAGTGATCCCAATATTACCGGCGTTGCCGGCCATCCGGTACATGATAGCCAGGCATTGTTTCGCCGGTTAGTTGCAGAACAGTTGGCCGATGAGCGGCGAATGATCCTCGATAGGATTCAGTGTAGTGGTGCGCTGACGCTTGATGTGCCGGCAACGGCCCTGACCGTTTCGGTTGTGAATACCTATTTGCGCCTGAAAGAGGAGGCGCGGTTGTAAGCGGTTGTTCTTCTGCTCGTTGTGATGATCCTTATTGGGTCTGGTACTGAAACTGGTATGAAATATCTCATCATTTTCTTGTTCGTGACCACTACCTGGTGGTCCTGGTTATCACCAATGCAGACATTGCCCGTCCGCACGGTTGAGATTGGCCGTTCGGCTGAGGGGCGTCCGATAGAGGCTGTCATATTTGGTGATGGCCCGCGTAAGCTGGCCGTAATCGGTGCTACGCATGGTGCGCCGGAGGCCAATACCTATCAGTTGTCGCTGGCGCTGATCGAACATTTTCGCGCCAATCCTGCCGCCATCCCACCCGAAGTACGTCTGGTCATTATTCCTGCCCTGAATCCCGACGGCCTGGCCCGGGGCTGGCGGTTTGATGCTGCCGGTGTTGATTTGAATCGGAATATGGACACTTCTCACGACGCATGTCCAGACAATGACTGGCGTCAGCGCGTGCAGGGTGCACGAGGGATCATCTCCGATACCGGTGGTCCCTACCCTAATTCACAGATTGAGAGCAGGCTTATTCTGGCCTTCTTGCTGGATGCGGCAGGGGCTATCTTTCTTCACTCGAACGCCGGTCTGGTTTTTCCGGCCAGTTGTGAACATCCGCCCTCAATCGCGATGGCCCAAATCTACGCTGCAGCCGCCGGTTATCAGTATGCCCGCTTTTGGGATCGCTACACGATTACCGGTGGTATGCACGATTGGGCGGGTGGTCTTGGTATTGCCGCTATTACCCCTGAACTGGTAACCGGTAATCAGCCGGAAATCGCTGAGAATCTGGCCGGCTTGCAGGCCGTTTTGCAGAATGCGAAAGATGTCTTGCTCTTACCCGAGCCGGGTGAGATTAATAACGTTATCGTACCGGCTGTTATCTATCGTTTCTGGCGTGCTTTTGGTGGTGAAGCGCGGTTTGGGCTGCCATTAGCACCGGCTGAGGAAACGGCGACCGGCTTTCGCCAGCGCTTTACACGCGCAGTGATCGAGATTGATGAGACGCAGCGCGATACCGTTAGTTACGTGCGTATGACCTCCCTGGGTAGCGAGGTGATGACCGCACGTGCTTATGGCGGAGCCGATGTGATTGGGGAAGCCGTTCCCTGGCCTGCCGGGCCATTCGCCGACTTTTGGCAGCGAAACGGTGCCTACCTCCTGTTTGGTGATCCGCTGAGCAAACCGTTTGCGACTCGCCTTGCCGATGGTAGTCCTCGTATCGCTCAATACTTCACCCGTGCGGTCTTGCTGCTTGATCCGGTCAGCGGTCAGATCGATCTGGCGCCGCTCGGCTTGTGGGACGCGGCACGTGCTGAACTTGCTCTACCTTTGACGCCGCAGACCATTCGTTAGCTGTTCCCTTCAATCACCGTCACTCGTCCACATGCCGGGCAGGTGCGTGCTTCCGTCTGGCGGGTTGGGCTACCAGGCAGACGTGATCCGCACGGACAGACATAACCGGCCAGACGGGCCGGATTACCCATCACTAGCCCGTAATCAGGAACGTCACGGGTAACGACCGATCCGGCAGCAACCATCGCGAAACGTCCAATCGTTACCCCGCAGACAATTGTTGCGTTTGCGCCGATGCTTGCTCCGTATTTCACCAGGGTTGGGGTCACCGTCCAATCCTCCAGACCTTTCAACGTACCATCAGGGTTGATTGCACGGGGTGTTTTATCATTGGTAAAACAGGCATGTGGTCCGACAAAGACGCCATCTTCGATAGTAACCCCGCGAAAGACTGAGACATTGCTCTGAATCTTGACGCGGCTCCCAACCCGAACACCTGCGTCGAAATAACAGCCTTTCCCGATAATCGACTCGCTGCCAATAACCACATCTTCACGAATTTGCGTCCAGTGCCAGACCCGCGTATTGTCACCGATTTGAGCCTGTGAATCGACCGTTGCGGTGGGATGAATAATAGCCGGCCTCATGATGATCTCCTCGCTACTACAAGACAGCGGTTCCTGATTGCAAATGCTGACGTGCCCATTGCACGATAGCATTCATATCGATCTGTTCGGGAAAGGTGGTGTCAACCGTCAGCAGTGGACCTCCGATCGGTAATGGTGGAATATCGCCGCGGCTGCGCACCAGTTCGAGATCGGCCGGCGACCGATCATCACAATGGCCAGGGTGACGCGCTCCCTGTGCGATGCGGGAGAGAATACGTTCAACCAGGACATCACCGCTGGCCACACAGCGGATCTGGATCGGAGTAAAGGGGGCAATTGTGTGCAGGTTTCGCATCCGCTCGGTATCGAGGTCTACCCGAAAATTGCTCTCCATAATCAGCGACTGACCACTCTGCAAGATCGTCGCCGCAGTATGGTAGAGCATCATAATCGCGGTTGCACCTACTCGTCGTGACCATTCCCGATCTGACCATCCCAACCCGTCAAACATCACCTCTTTGAAGGCATCTTTGCTCAGCAACGGTAGGCGTAGGCCGGTGGCCAACGCCTGCGAGAGAGTAGTTTTACCGGTTGCCGGATGACCGGTCACGATGATCAAAGCTGGTGTTGGCACAGGTTTTATTATATCAAAGACAAGCGTTACGAAGGTGGGTGACGATCTGCGAGGAATATCGAAGCAAGGATGAATAGTGATAAGAAATGCTGTACTTGCACTACGGTTGTATACAGTGATCAAGTCTCCTAGCTTTTCTTCCAAACAGCGGTCGGGTACGAATGTAATAACAGAGGGGTGTCATTCCTCCGAACCTTTATGATGTATTGCGATACAAGTACTGGGGAAGATGATCATTCCCCAGTACTTCCTGCGACCAACATTTACCTCACACCTCGATCCCCATTCCATCAGTTATTTATAGATTGCCGGTATAAAAGTGTTATGAGTTGGCGGATTGGGGTTCGGTGGTGCAGTAATCGTTACTGTCCGAATGATGCCATTCGGTGGTGAAACGTTTTCACCCCGGTTGTTACTGCGTCCCTGCGCATCTTCACCGGTAAGGGCATTGTAATCAACCACAATCCCAATATCGTATGTGCCCGGTTCACCGAAGATAGTATTCCAATCAATAGATGTGCCTCCGCTTGCGGAGAGCCAAGCGGTGAACGGAACGGTATAGCTAGCCCCTGGAGTCATATTTTCTTTTGGTACCTGCGCCGATACCGTCGCACAGGCTGGGGTCGCACCTGGGCCGGCGTCTGGGTCAGGTGCTGGTACTGCCGTCAATACTGGCGTCGCTGGATTGGTTCGTTTCGCGATACAGAGATCGACGAAGAAACCTCCTCCACCGGCAGCAGCCACCACACTGCGGGTAGCACTGAGATTGTTATTGCGCAGATTTTTCAACTTTAGGGTAATACCCGTAAAGCTCCCGCTATTTGTCTGGACGTCGAAAGTGTCGATCAAAATGTCTGGTTTGGCTGCCACGACCTTCTCAACGGCGAAGTATAGCAGTTTCGGCGTGTACGAGTTTTGACCGGGGTCTTGAATGAACTGCGCCCGATACTGCATACAGGTCGCCTGAATCTCTTCAGTGGGGAATGCATCAATCAAGCGCACAGTATTCTCACCGTCTTTAGAACGTAACAAAGGATCGGTGTCCCCATCAAGATCACGCCAACGTGATGAGTTGCTGGAAGTTGAAGGGTCAAAGTCGCTCTCGCGGCAGGTGCCACTAGTCACTACTGCCCGGAACTGAATCCGAATATCAGCTTCAGGGTTGGTTGGGGGTCGATTCAGGTCGGTAAACCACGTTATTGCCAGGAGTCGTGAGGTTTCACCCTCGGTCAAGACGGGAAACGGTTGTGAGTAATACCAACCCTCTGAGGCGCGTATGGTGCCGATTGTCTCATTTGCACCACCTACCCTGCCGACAAAGATCATTTGGGTTGGCTGGTTTAATTCATTCGAACCCCCGATGACGTACATCCATGCCGCATGTACTTGGGTCGAATCGCTCGATGGCGGCACAGCCGGAACTAGCGCAACAGACGCATTGAGCCGACGATTTGGTTGGGGAAGAACATAGTCATTATTCTCATCAAACCCCACGAAGTAGTTATTGCTGCTCGTTAAATCTTCGAGCAGAAACTGATCATTGTAGATTGCAACCGGAATGGTCGCAGTTGCTCCGGCGGCTCCTGGTGAGCCTGTTGATGTAGATCCGGTCACGTAGTAGATGCGGTTATTGAAGCTGATACCGGTAACACCCTGACGCCCCTGAATACTGATCGCCTGGCTACTGCCGCTACCGGTAGAGGCAACCTGGTCTGTCCAGGTCAGTTCGCCGGTCGTTGGATTGATGTCGGCCCGGTATACTGATGTATTCAGACTTGTACATGAAATATCGGTACAACCCCCTAGCAGGAAGATGGCATCTTTCTGTACTGGCACGTCACTTTCGATACCGGTTGTCCTTGCTGCGATAGCGGTACCGGAATGCAGGGAAAATGGCAGATCGTTCAGTTTGTGCCAAACGGTCGCTGATTCGGAGGGGGTTGGGTGGGGGTTGACAAGATTACCGTTGGTGTCAACTTTGGTGTAGAAGACGTAGGGATAAATATCTTCCTGTAAAAATTGTTCCGGACTAACGCTCAGGCCACCGATAGCGTAGATAAAGTCGTTTCCCTCGCTTGTACGTATGTGTACGACCTGCACATTTTGAACCCCACGTAGGTCCAGGGAGTTTACATCCGTGATAATATTTCCATTATCATCGAGGGTCGGGAAGCGCCAACTGTCCTGTGCGCTCCAACCAATGATGTCACCGTTGGCGTTTACTGTTGCCCGCTGCACCAGATTAGTAGAAAAGTCATACGTCTGGCAGTCAGTATCGTACATACTGCCACCGATCACAAAGATGTAGCCCAGATTTGTCCCATTGTTGGTAGACGGTACAGCAACTGCCCCTGCCCGTGATCGCCCTGCCAGAGGTGTGTCACACTCAGGGCCGGGGTCAGCGGCTTCGATGGCAAATGCGGCGAACGTATCGTTGCCATTGGGATACGGATCTGCCTGTGCTACCAGTTCACCGGATTTCTGATCAACAATGCCGCGATAGACGAAGGGTGAACGGTTTTCCTCATTAGCAATCGGGCTGGTAGCGCCACCGATTACAAACAGGTATTTATCGAGGGCAACAACCGGCGCGTCGCTCAATTGTTGCGGTAATAGGGCAGCAGCAGTAAGCCAGTTGTTGCGGTTAAGGGCTCCTGCAGGCGCTAGCTCGATCCCACCAACCTGATCGAGGTTTGTTGGTGGATCATTTGTTGGTGGTTTAAGTGATGCTGCGACAACCGTGCGCTGGAACACGCCACCGGCAAAATCGGCATGGGTATTGTCGATAATTTCGGTGACTCCAGTTTCATCATCGAGCGCCTGCACGGCAACCGGTGGTAGGAGCATAAGTAGTAACGCAGCACTGGTGAAGAAGAACGCAAGTAACCGCAATGGTCGGTGCAAACGTGAAACAATGCTCATTAGGAACCTCCTCGCAGCCAGTGCAAGCCTGATAGCACAGTTGAGTGGGAAATGGCGTAATGATACAAGACAGCCGCAGAGATGCACCAAGGCATCTCTGCGGCATCCTCATGACCTAGTTTACACTACATACATTCCCGTCAAGGCGTAGGCGCAGATTCTGTTCAATCGTCGAGATAAATCCGACCCCCTGTCCATTCGGTTCGAGCACGACCACCATATCAGACTGGCTCGAACTTCCGTTGAAGAGCTGGCTATACATTCGTGGCATCGCCGTGGGCGGATCGAGCGGGTGGCGGTAGAAGAGATACGCTTGCAAGCGGTAAGTACCGCGCGGAATCTCCTCGAAGGTGTAGCGCACCCGGCCATCGGTACCAGCCACAATTGGTGCTCGATAAACACTTCCCGTCGAGAAGTCTTCGAGAATGACCTCTCCTACATTCGGATAGCTCAACCCACCAACCGATTGGAAGTGATTGCTGGGAATAGTCCCACGCCATTCACCATCGGCACCATTGATACATGGTGCTTGTTCAACCTCGGCGTTGATAGCCAGCATAATGCGGTCTACATTGTTCAGTCCGTCTGTTCCTCGTGTCAGAGTATCGGCAATGTAGAAGTGTCGCGGTGTAGTTGCGACGCCATCACGCAGACCGTTTGGCGGTATGGATGAAATGGCCAATGCGTAAATGTCAGTCTGGATCGATTGATTACTCTTAATCTGTTGTGCGCGCTGTACCATTTGCGTAATGGGTCGATCCATGCCATTGTATTTCCCACCAACTTCTGTGGTCTGACATTCAGCGTTGTCGGTCACGTTCGGCACAGTTCTGCAGAGGTGTCTTTGGGGATATGTATTGGCGTTGCTTTGCCCACCATTCAGGTTGCCATTTCTTTCGTTGAAGAAGATGTTGGTAACACCATCAGTCACAAAGATAATTGCCCGCCGGTATATCCACTCGCGTCCCAACTGATTGGTCTTGGTGGGAGCGCTTTGCAGTAGTTGTTGTGCGCGATATAATCCTCCAGTACCGTTAGTACCACCTTGCGTCTGATACGGATCGTTATTCACCATTCCTGCTCTTAGCACTGCATTCTTAAGCGCCGCCGGATCCGAGCTGAAACCGAAGCGATTTCCAGCAGGAACATCATGATTGAACCAAATCAATGCCATCTGGTCGATCGGACGTGTCGGATCATACCCTGGATTACCAGGCATATTGGTCTGTTCAATCAGGAGCCGTATAGCCTCTTTGGCTACATAGTTGCGACGTTCCTCCAGAGGTGTCCATCGATATGGGGGTGAACCATTACAACTCGCTGTTGGCGGTGGTGATCCAGGAGGTCCTTCAAGGCATTGTGCTGTCCTACCGTTGATTTTCCCACGACCGGAGAAATCCATGTTCATCGAACCTGATACGTCAAGAATGACGACGTATTGTACTGGTGGGCGCTCATTCGCTACAACCTGATACTCCGGCCACAGTTCAACGCTACCGGTCAGACGTACGATGTTGTTATCTTCGGGTGGTGGTGGCGTAGCCGAGCAAGCCGTACCTTGCCGATCAGGATTGCCGAGGAAGATGAAATCCATGTACGGACGATTCCGTTCACGCCCGTATTCTGTCAATACGAAAAGACCCAAACGAACAACTCGATATGCTGCGTTCGATCCTTGACCAATGGCAACATCGTAGATTGGCAGGATCATACGTGTACCGTTGTTGATGTGTGCTTCAAGCGCTGCCTGGCGGTCGTTGCTGGCAGTGAAACCAGAACTGCCGTAGACCCAATCACCGACATTGAGTTGACCAGGCCGCTCGGGATAACCCGCCGGTTGGGGCAAATTCGGTGCTGGCCATGGTGTCACTTCCATAAAACCTTTTGAAAGGGAACCGGTGCCGGTCAAAGCATATTCCAGCTCTTGAGCGCTATTGGCATTGGCACCACTTGCTCCGCGTCCGTCGAGCCAGCGCAGCCAGCCAAAACCACCGGGCACATTGTTATCGGCTACATAAAGCCGCATTTTGGTGTAGCCTCTATATGGGCCGCTATTGAGCTTCTGCCAATTATTGTCAATAAGGCCGTCACCATTCCGGTCGCCTGGATTGCGAAACTCATTGCCGGAAATGTATTCATTATTTATTGCAATAGGATATACACCATCAGTAGGCGGGCAGGTGCCAGCATAGGCGGTTGCACCAATTGGTAACTGATTCTGATTAACGACACGGGCGAAGAAGGTATCTACGTCACCGGCTAAATTGACTTGAATATAGGCCACATTATCCGGTGCTACTGTGCCATCTCTGGTAATCTGGGCACCACCTTCAATTGGTTCACCACGAGCATTCAGATAATAGGCTTCCATCCGAATATTCGGGTTGCTATTTAGATCAATCCCATTTGAGCGAAGCGAATTAACTATCGCATCGTAAATAACGGTATTGGTTGTTCCACTTGGTCGGCGGATATAGGTATTCATTGCCGATAACGAAGCGGCGTTTGCTGCAGCAACAGCGCGTCGTTCCTCGGAAAAGGTGCGTCCGACATCAACAGAGAGTGCTACCATTCCGATTAATACGACTATCATGAGCGCCAAGAGAGGAATACTCTGTCCTCGCACTCGTTTGAGCAGGTGTCGGTTTCGTGGTTGACTCATCATAGGCTTGTTCTCCTGTTGCCACATTTGTTGTTGTGTGAAGACTTCATAAACGATGGTAAGCTGCTAAAGATCAGCCGACAAATTGACTACGAATAGGCATTGTGTGGGTAACCCGCAAAATAATCTCTTGTCCGAAAGCTGGTGCAAATGGGAAGAAGAGTCGATAGCGATAGCGAATGGTGACTCTAACCCAGCAATTTTGTCCGGCATTACGCATATCCACTCGTGCCCTTGTCGTTTCACACGTGCCGCTTAGATTGGCGGGATTGGCGCCTTTAGGGTTTTCGATAATCACAAAACCATTTGCATTCGTTGGGTTATTCGGGTTGAATACAGCCGTCTGGTTTGCATCATCAATGCTATCGCCATTCAGATCGAGCAGATTTGCCACGCCCACCGGTTGGGTGCCGCCAGCAGTGCGAATACGTCTAAAAATTTCACTATAATTCAAACGCACTGCGGTCACTTGACCACTACTGTTGGTGACGATGACCGGATAACTACCGTATGTAGCGCCTTCTTGGGCTGCGGCCCGTAACGCCTGGAGCGTAAAGAAGATCAGGCCCAGATCAACCGCTGCGGACAATAAGAGAAAGATAATCGTGGCCGAGAGAGCAAATTCAACGATAGCCTGACCGACTGTTTTGCGACGAAGCCTCATGTTTATCATGATTCCCACTCTCCTACGGTTGCATTGACACTTGTATCGCTTGCCAATCGGCAACATCGCGGGCACAAGCTACACCACGTGGACTTCTGGGATCAACACCCAGGTTCTCAATCGAGCGGCGCTGGACGACACGCAGGTTGAGCGTGCCATCTTGCAGCCCAATCAAGTCGAAGAGTGGTGTGATACTGCGTACCGGGTAGTTAATCTCGATCTCAATTGGTCCACGGTCATTGAGGTTTCGCGTTTGACCACCATTCGGGTAGCGAATGATGACATAATCCTCAATTCGCCGTCCCTCATTCCCGGCACCATCAAACAACACTACGTCCGACCGGATCGCTTCGATGATCCCGCGCACGCAGGCATCTGCTGCAAAGCCGGGATAGTTGGCCGGCGGGTTGTTCCGCAATTGCAGCCAGCTTTCGTATGGCGGTAATTGCGCGGCTGCCTCGGCACCGTTGCGTGCTGCCTGTGATACCATCGAGTAAGCGAAGATCAGGTAGCCGAATTCGATGATACCAAACAAGACGATTAGCATAACTGGCAACAAGAGTGCCATCTCAACAATAGATTGTCCGGGCTTGTTCTGCATAGCATGCACCTCCGCAAAGGCTTTTGCCCTGGCTATCAGTATAGAGCGGCCCACAGGATGATTGAATAGTCCGAAAGTACCGGCTTTTCCAGGGGTATGATGGTGGGAGTTGTTCGGGTATCCGAGATAAGGATAGCACAGGTCTGAAGCCTGTGCCATGCTCTGACGTTCAGTCTGTTGTGAATTAGGCCCCTTGATCGCAACTAGAAGTAGAACCTATTTCAAAAAACATCTACGAGAAGGTATCTTCTTCATTGCCGCTCGATTCCATGTTCGTGACG
This sequence comes from Chloroflexus sp., assembly GCF_034432675.1. Taxonomy (GTDB): domain Bacteria; phylum Chloroflexota; class Chloroflexia; order Chloroflexales; family Chloroflexaceae; genus Chloroflexus. Next base: position 12,910 of record NZ_DAOUBI010000117.1, read on the forward strand.
AGCGCACCCGGCCTCCGCGTG